>NZ_JBEPSM010000004.1:0-300000 GCF_040548815.1 Kaistia defluvii
ATGTCGTCGACGCCGTCGCGGTGGTTCATGCCGCGATCCTGCGCATGCAGGCCATCCTGCTACCCGTGCAGACGCTGGTCTTCGGCGGCCACTGATGGGACGACGCCGCGCGGTGCCGTACAAGCAAGGTCAAGGGGCGGAAAGCGATGATCCGGGAACACCAGGACCTCACGCGGATCACGCTGGCGGTCCTGTTCATCGGCGGCATTCTGGTCACCTGCATCTGGGTGATGCTGCCCTTCCTGCCTGCCATCATCTGGGCCACCACCCTGGTGATCGCCACCTGGCCCCTGATGCTGTGGGTCCAGCGCCATACCGGCAACCGGCGCGGCCTGGCCGCGCTGATCATGACGCTCGTCTTGCTGCTGATCCTGATCGTGCCGTTCTGGCTCGCCCTCAGCGCCGTCGTCGCCAACACGGACGAGATTCGCGAGCTGATCCGAACTGTCCTGTCCCTGCGCCTGCCGCCGCCACCGGCCTGGCTGGCCGAGCTTCCGCTCCTTGGCGCGCGCGCGAGCGAGGCCTGGGCGACCCTGTCGTCCGACCGGCTGGAGGCTCTGGCACCTAAACTGGCTCCCTATACCGGTGCGATAACCCAGTGGGTCGCATCCACGGCGGGAAGCCTGGGCTCGATGTTCGTCCACTTCCTGCTCACCACGGTGATCGCCGCCCTGATGTATCTGAGCGGGGAAAAGGCGGCCCGGCAGGTCATTCGCTTCGGCCGCCGCCTGGCGGGCGACCGCGGCGAGATGGCGGTACGGCTCGGCGCCCAGGCGATCCGGAGCGTGGCGCTGGGCGTCGTCGTGACCGCGATTACCCAGAGCGCCATCGCCTGCATCGGGCTTCTGGTCGTGGGCATCCCCTTCGCCGCCATCCTGACGGCAATGATCTTCCTGCTATGCCTGATCCAACTCGGCCCCGGGCTCGTCATGGTGCCCGCCGTGGCGTGGATGTACTATTCCGGCAATGCCGTCTGGGCGACGGTGCTGCTGGCTTTCACGCTGGTCGCCGGTACCATCGATCAGCTGGTGCGCCCGATCCTGATCCGGCGCGGCGCCGATCTGCCGGTCCTGCTGATCCTCGCCGGCGTGATCGGCGGCCTGATTGCGTTCGGCATGCTCGGCATCTTCATCGGGCCGACGGTCCTGGGCGTCGGCTACACGCTGCTCAACGCCTGGATCAGCGAGAGCGAGCCTGGCTGACGGTACAGCCAGGAAGAGGCTTGCAGTCCCCGATGCTAGTCCGCAAGAAAGTCCGCCATTTCGGCGTTGTAGAAGACCTTGGTGCGGGGGCCGGTCTGGATCGGCTCGAGCAGGCTGACGCACTTCTGATAGTGCGGCGTGCGGCGGTGTTCCTCGAGGGCGGCTTCCGACTTGAAGACCTCGTAGATCAGGAACTTGTTGCCATCGTCAGGATCGCGCAGCACGTCGAAGCGCAGATTGCCCGGCTCCTGGCGCGTGCCTTCATAATTGATGCGGAAGGCCTCGATGAAATCATCGGCATGGCCCGGCTTGACCCTGATGGTCACCATCTGGATGAGCATAGTCACTCCTTTGCAAAGAGATTGGCGCGGCGCCGGAAGCGCGGCGAAGGTTGGAAGCTCAGAGGCCGGGGGCCTTCCACATCGAGGTGGTGACGCCCTCGTCGACGAGCTGGAGCTGCAGCGCATAGGCGCGCGCCCACCGTTCGCCGGCCTCGTCGTAGATCGCCTTGTGGCCGAGATCCGGCTCAAAATGCCGGTCCCAGCGCACCCAGGTCTCGGCGGTCGAAACGAAGTCCCGCTGCAGGCCGGCGCCGATCGCGGCGGCGGCGGCGCAGCCGAGGGCGGTGGCTTCCTTCACCACCGGCGTCACCACCGGCAGGCCGGTCGCGCTCGACAGGATCTGCGCCCAATGGGCCGACTTGGCCGCACCGGCGGCGAAGACGATCTGCTTCGGGGTCACGCCGGACAGCTTGAAGATCGCGGAAAGGTTGCGCGCCGCAACGATCGCGGCGTTTTCCTGCAGGGCGCGGAAGATCGCGGCCTTGCCGGACTTTTCCGGATCGATCGAGAGGTTCAGCAGCGACGGCGCCGCGTGGTACCACTTGCCGTAATGCATCACGTCCGAGAATACCGGGATGATGCCGTAGGCACCGGGCGGGATATGCGCCGACTGCGCCTCCAGCATTGTATAGGCATCGCCACCCGTCGAGGCCGCCTCCGCCATCTCCGCCGCGCCAAAACTGTCGCGGAACCAGCGCATCACGATGCCGACAAAAAAGCTGATCGCTTCCGCCTGGTTGAGGCCGGCGACGACATGCGGGTTGATGCGAAGATCCATTGACGGGTCGGTCAGCGTCTGGTCGACATTGACGATCTGCTGCCAGAAAGTGCCGCCCAGCACCGCGCAATCGCCCTTGTTGACGACGCCGAGCCCGGCCGTGCCGATCTGGCAATCGCCGCCACCGGCAACGACCTTCGTGCCGGCCTGAAGGCCCGTCGCCTCGGCCGCCGCGGCCGTGACATGGCCGATCACCGTGCCGGACTCGACCGTCTCGGGGAAGATGTCGTCGCGCATGCCGGCCCAGCGCATCGCCTCCGGCATCCAGTTGCGCGCGCGCAGATCGAGCAGGCCCGTCGTGCCGGCATTGGAGGGCTCGCTGACGAGTACGCCGGAAAGCCGGGCGAGGACCCAGTCGGACAGCATGCTGATTCGGTGCATGCGGTCATAGACGTCCGGCAGGTTGCGCTTCAGCCAGAGCAGGCGCGGCAGGGCGCCGAGCGCAAAGGTCTGGCCGCTATGCTGATAAAGCCGGGCCTCGAGTTCGGGAAAGGCCAGCTTCAGTTCGCGCACTTCGCTGTTGGAGCGGCTGTCGACATTGGCGCAGGCCCAGATCTCCCGGCCGTCGGAATCATAGACCACCAGCGCCTCGCGCATGCTGGTGGCGCTGACGGCGGCGATGTCGCCGGCCGAGATGCCGGCGCTGGCGATCGCCTGGCGGATGGCGCGGGCGAGATGGGCCCAGTTGCCCTCGACATCGAAATCCATCGAGCCTTGGAAGCGCGGATCGGGCTTGTGCCACCATTCGTGCTGGGCGGCCGCGATCTGGTTGCCGGCCGCGTCGAAGACGACCGCGCGGCCGCTTCCCGTCCCGGCGTCGACCGCCAGAAGATATGTTCCCGCCATAGCCCTCTCCCTAATCCTTCAGGTCCATCAGACCCAGCGCCGTCGTTTCATCCGTGATCAGGATGCCGACGAACTTGCCCTTGAGCGCGGCATGGATGGCCGGCACCTTTTCGAGCCCGCCGGCGGCGGCCACGACCTTCTCGGCGCGCGACAGCGCGGCGAGCTTCACGCCGATGACGCGGTCGTGCAGCTGCAGGTCGAGCACTTCGCCCTTGTCGTTGAAGAACTGGCAGAGGATGTCGCCGACCGCGCCCTTGCGGCGCAGCGGCTCGACCTCGTCCGGCGTCACATAGCCGGAGCGCACCACGGTCGAGGTGCCAGAGAGCTCGCCGATCCCGACCAGCTGGTAGGACGCGTTCAGTGCCATGTCGAGCAGATTGGCGACCGCCGGCTCCGAGGACAGGTTCTTCGCGACGTCCGGGTCGCGCACCACGAGCGGGGCCGGCACCAGATGGACGCTGCTGCCCCAGTTCGCGGTGCGCATGCCATCGACATAGGTGCCGACGCCGCCGGTCAGGCTGACCAGGCCGATATTGCGCTCATTGGCGAGATGGCCGAGGCGCTGGATGGCGTTGCTGACGGTGGCGCCCCAGCCGACCGCAAGCAGGTCGTCAGGCTGCAGCCGCTGCATCAGGAACTGCGCCGCCGCCTGGCCCAGCCGGTCGCTGGCGCTCTGCTCGGGGAGTTCCGGCACGACATAGGCCTCGAGCAGGCCATAGCGGGCCTTGATCTCGCGCTCCAGCGACAGGCAGCCCTGGTAGCGCGAATTGATCCGGACCTGGATGATGCCGGACCGTCGGCCGCTTTCCAGCAGGCGCGACACCTTGATCCGCGACATGGCGAGCTTTTCGCCGATCTCGTTCTGCGTCAGGCCGTCATTGTAATAGTACCAGGCAATGCGCGTGAGGATCTCCTCGTCGGCATCGCCATAGCTCCACTCGTTGCTTTCCAAGGCCATGCGCCGAGCACCCTCCCCGCGATTTGTGATCATATCGATATCGTAAAAACATTTGATCCGTCAACAGGACAGGCTCCGCTTGTCCCGGAGATCGAGCGCAACCGTGAGAACTCCACCGAAATCGCAATATTGCAGCGCAATATTGCCCATCACGTTCCCAAGCCTCCGATCTGACCATATTGACGCCCTTCGAATCTTGTGATCACTTGCGAGACACAAGAGACATCTGAACAGGTGCGGAATGACTGCGGACACAGCGGCCGGGAGGGCTGCACAGCTCACCGGCATATGGAAATCCTACGGTCCCGTTCCGGTCCTGAAGGGGGTTTCGCTCGCCTTGCAAAAGGGCGAGGTGCACGCGCTGCTGGGCGGCAACGGCGCCGGCAAGTCCACGCTGATGAAGATCATGTCCGGCCTGGTCCCGGCCAATGCCGGTTCAATCGAGATCAACGGCGAGACGCTGACGCATGCGTCCCCCGCCCTCGCCCAGCAGCTCGGCCTGTATCTGGTGCCCCAGGAAGCGCATATCCTCGGCAACCAGTCCGTGCTCGAGAACATCTGCCTGGGCTTGCGTCCCTCCCCGCGCGCCCTGCGCAAGCGGGTCGAGCAGCTGATCGCCGAACTCGCCGTCACCCTCGACCTCGACGCACAGGCCGCCACCCTGGAGATCGCCGAGCGCCAGATCGTCGAGATCTTGCGCGGCCTGATCCGCGACGCGCGCGTGCTGATCCTGGACGAGCCGACTTCGGCGCTGACGCCGTTCGAGGTGCACGCCCTTTTCCAGCGCGTCCGCAAGCTTCAGGCCCAGGGCGTCGGCATCTTCTTCATCTCGCACAAGCTGCGCGAGATCCGCGAGATCTGCGGCACGATCAGCGTGCTGCGCGACGGCGCGGTGGTGCTGAGCGGCCCGCTCGACGGCTATAGCGACGCCGAAATCATCGATGCGATGAGCCGGGTTGCCACCGGCGCCGCCCCTCTGGCGGCCACCCGATCCGGCAGCGATCGCGGCCCGGTTCGCCTCGCGGTGCGCAAGCTGAGCGGCGAAGGGTTTCGCGACATCAGCCTCGAGGTCCGCGCTGGCGAAGTGCTGGGGCTTGCCGGCGTGGTCGGGGCCGGCCGCACGGAATTTTCCGAGACGCTGTTCGGCCTGCGCCGCCAGAGCGCCGGCTCCGTCACGCTGGACGGCGTCGCGCTTACCAGCCGCTCGCCGCGTCGTTGCATCGATGCCGGGCTGGTCTATCTGCCGGAAGACCGGCAGCAGAACGGCCTGTTCCTGGAGGCGCCGCTCTACTGGAACGCCTCGTCCTATCTGATCCACCGCCTGCCCTTCCTGCTCCGCCCCGCCCGTGAGCGCAGCCTCTTCAATGGTTTTCGCCAGAGCATGGGCATCAAGTGCACCGGCCCCGGCCAATCGGCCAAGGCACTCTCGGGCGGCAACCAGCAAAAGGTGCTGATGGCGAAGTGCCTGTCGGCCAAGCCGAAGGTGCTCGTCCTGGACGAGCCCACCCGCGGCGTCGACGTCGCGGCGCGCAACGACATCTACGCCCTGATCCGCCAGCTCGCGGCCGAGGGCGTCGCCGTCATCCTGATCTCGTCCGATTTCGACGAGATCGAACTCCTGGCCGATCGGGTGGTCGTCATGGCCTTCGGCCAGCTCGGCGGCGAATTGACCGAAAACATCAGCGTCGACGCGATTGCCCGCCTGGCATTCGGCGCGGGGGAACAGGCCCATGCTTAATCTCGTCGCGCGCAACCGCGTCCTCATGCTGCTGGCGGTGATGGCGGCGGCTTGCCTCGCCCTCGGCTTCGCCGCGCCCGGCTATCTCTCGGCCGCCACCGCCTCGGTGATCCTGTCCAACAGCCTCGTACTGCTGCTGATCTCGCTCGGCACCATGCTGGTGATCCTGACCCGCAACATCGACGTTTCCAGCGGCTCGATCCTCGGCCTCAGCGCCGCGACGCTCGGCCTGTCGCTCAATGCCGGCGCCAGCCTGCCGCTGGCGATCGCGCTCTGCATCCTGACCGGCGTCGTCGCGGGCGCCGTCAACGGCCTGCTCGTCGCCTATCTCCGCATCCCCTCGATCGTCGCAACGCTCGGCACGCTCGGCCTCTATCGCGGCATCATGCTGATCCAGACCGGCGGCCGCTGGATCGAGGACCTGCCGCAGGGTCTGAAGGCGCTGGCCGGCGGCATCGGCTTCGGCGTCTCGATCCTGACCGTCACCGTACTCGCCCTCTTCGCGCTCGCCTGGATCTTCCTCCGGCGCACCCGCTTTGGCCGCTATTTCTATGCGGTCGGCGACAACCGCGACGCCGCCCATCATCTGGGCGTGCCGGTCCGACGGGTGCAGTTCACCGCCTTCGTCGCCTCGGGCGCCTGCGCTGCGATCGCCGGGCTGATCTTCGCGGCGCAGATCGGCTTCATCCCCAACCAGGCCGGCAATGGCGTCGAGCTGAAGGCGATCGCCGTCAACGTGCTCGGCGGCGTCAGCCTGCTCGGCGGCAGCGGCTCGGTCGCCGGCGTCTTCACCGCCGCGATCTTCCTGACCTCGATCGATAGCGCGCTGGTGTTCCTGAAGATCCCGGCCTTCTGGAACGACTTCATCGCCGGCGCGATCCTGCTGACCGTGCTGCTGCTCGACGGACGCATCCGCCTGCTGATCGACCGGCGCATCCGCGCCCGCCGCTACGCCGTGCATGACCGCACGCCGCCAATCGGCGAGGCGCCCGGCAACCATGCCGACAAGACCCTGCTGGCGGAGGCAAGCCGATGAAAAACGTACTCTTCCGCTGGGAAGCGGCGCTCTTCCTGATGCTCGTCGTCGAGCTCGCCATTTTCGGCTTCGTCAATCCGCGCTTCCTCAATGTCGGAAATCTAATCTACGGCACGTCGGATTTCGTGCAGATCGGCATCGTCGCGCTGCCGCTGACCCTCGTCATCATCGCCGGCGGCATCGACGTCTCGTTCGCCTCGACTATAGGCCTCTGCGCCATCGTCTTCGGCGTCTCGAATTTCTTCGGCGTGCCGCTGCCGCTGGCGATCGGGCTGGCGCTCGTCGCCGGCGCGCTGGCCGGGCTTCTCAACGCCACCGTCATCCATCTGTCGAAGATCCAGCCGCTCGTCGTCACGCTGGGCAGCCTCTATCTGTTCCAGGGCGCCGCCACGGTGCTGTCGGGCGTCGTCGGCGCCGGCGGCTATGAGGGCATCGGCAACTTTCCGGCCAGCTTCACCTCCTTCGGCTATGCCGAGATCCTGGGCCTGCCGGCGCCGCTCGCGGTGTTCCTTGCGCTCGCCGCCGTTCTGATCGTGCTACTGCATTTCACCCGCTTCGGCCGCGCCGTGTTCCTGATCGGCCAGTCGGCGGAGGCCGCGCGCTATTCCGGCCTGTCGGTCGGGACGACCCAGACCATCACCTACGTCATCACCGGCGTCTGCGCGGCGATCGCGGGCCTCGTCATGTCGGCCTATTTCGGCTCGGCGCGCGTCGATCTCGGCGCCGCGACGCTGCTGCCGGCCGTCACCGCAGCGGTGCTCGGCGGCGCCTCGATCTATGGCGGCCAGGGCTCGATCCTCGGCACGCTGCTCGCGACATTCGTCATCGGCTATCTGCAGCAGGGTCTGCAGGCGAGCGGTGTCCCAAGCCAGATATCCAGCGCGCTTTCGGGAGGTTTGCTGGTTGCGGCGGTCGCATTGCGCCACGGAAGCGCGCTGCTGGCCGATTTTATCGCTGTCGCCCGACAGAAACGAAACGATCGGGCGACGGCCTTTTGAGGAGGAAACGAAAATGACGATGAAATTCCTGAAGTCCGGACTGATGGCGGCAACGCTGCTCGCAGGCACCATGCTCGCCTCGGGCGCGGCGCAGGCCGAATCCCAGATCGCCTTCATTCCGAAGCTTGTCGGCGTCGGCTTCTTCACCAGCGGCGGCGCCGGTGCGGTCAAGGCCGGCGAGGAAGTGGGCGCCAAGGTCACCTATGACGGCCCGACCGAGCCGAGCGTCTCGGCGCAGGTGCAGTTCATCAACAACTACGTCAACCAGGGCTACAATGCGATCATCGTGTCGTCGGTCTCGCCCGACGGTCTCTGCCCGGCCCTGAAGCGCGCCATGGAGCGCGACGTTCTGGTCATGACGTGGGACAGCGACGTCAATCCGGATTGCCGCAGCTACTACATCAACCAGGGCACCCCGGATCAGCTCGGCGGCCTGCTGGTCGACATGGCGGCGGAAGGCGTGACCAAGGAGAAGGCCAAGGTCGCGTTCTTCTATTCGAGCCCGACCGTGACCGACCAGAACGCCTGGGCGGAAGCCGCCAAGGCCAAGATCGCCAAGGAACATCCGGGCTGGGAGATCGTCACCACCCAGTACGGCTACAATGATGCGCAGAAGTCGCTGCAGACCGCCGAGAGCATCCTGCAGACCTATCCCGACCTCGACATCATCATCGCGCCGGACGCCAACGCCCTGCCGGCTGCCGCCCAGGCCGCGGAAAACCTGAAGCGCGCCGACGGCGTCAACATCGTCGGCTTCTCGACGCCCAACGTCATGCGCCCCTATGTCGAGCGCGGCACGATCAAGCGCTTCGGCCTCTGGGACGTCACCCAGCAGGGCAAGATCTCGGTCCATGTCGCCGAGCACGTGCTGAAGAACGGCAAGATGAAGGTCGGCGACAAGCTCGAAATCCCGGGCGTCGGCACCATCGAAGTCTCCCCGAACAGCGTCCAGGGCTATGACTACGAAGCCGAAGGCAACGGCATCATCCTGCTGCCGGAGCGGACCGTGTTCACCAAGGAAAACATCGGCAAGTTCGACTTCTAATTCACGAAACCCATGCGGGCGGCTCCATGCGGGCCGCCCGCTCCATTTCTCCAGAACAACGGATCCAGACCCATGCAAAGCCGCTGGAACGGCGACGAGGCCAATCGTTTCATCCAGGCAGCGCTTGACGCCGGCCAGAGCGAGGCCCTCGGCCTTCGCATCTATACCTCGCGCATCATCGGCCAGGATCCCGATCTCGTCCTGCATGGCGGCGGCAACACCTCGGCCAAGGTGACCGACGCCGACGGCAACGAAATCATGCACATCAAGGGCAGCGGCTGGGATCTCGACACGATCGAGGCGCCGGGCCTGCCGGCGGTTCGGATGGAGCCGCTGATCGCCGCGCGCGATGGCGGCAAGCTCTCCGATCCCGAAATGGTCGCGCTGCTGCGCTCTGCCCTGCTCGACCCGGCCTCGCCCAACCCGTCGGTCGAGGCGCTCCTGCACGCCTTCCTGCCCTTCCGCTTCGTCGACCATACGCACGCGACCGCTGCGCTGGCGCTGGCCAACCAGCCCGACATGCGCGAGACCGTGCAACGCGTCTATGGCGACCGCCTCGCCTGGGTTCCCTATGTCATGCCCGGCTTCGACCTCTCGATCGAGGGCGACAAGGTCTATCGCGACCACCCGGGCTGCGAGGGCCTCTGGCTCGAGAACCACGGCCTGTTCAGCTTCGCCGACACTGCCGAAGCCTCCTATGAACTGATGATCGAGTTCGCGACGATGGCCGAGCAGGAACTGGCCCGCGCCGGCGTCACGCTGGAAGGCCCGCAGCAGAGCGACCGCGACGCCGACCCGGCGCTGGTGGAACGGCTCACCGCTGCCCTCACCCGTCCCGGCTCGCCCTTCGCCAAGGGACTTTCGCTCGACTACCGTTCGACGCCGGCGATCCGCCGTCACGTCTCCAAGCCGGAAGTCGCGGACATCGCCTTGCGCGGCACCGTCACGCCCGACCACGTCATCCGCATCAAGCCGTTCCCGCTGATCCTCGATGCCGACGCCTCCGAGGCCGATATCGACCAGGCGTTGGCCGACTATATCGAGCGCTACACCGCCTATTTCGAGCGCAACGCCGCCAAGGCGTCGGAACCGAAGACGATGCTCGACGCCTATCCGCGCGTTGTGCTGGTCCGCGGCGAGGGCATGTTCGGTCTCGGCAACAATGCCAAGTCGGCCAGGATCGCCGGCGACCTGATCGAGCAGTCGACGCGCGTCATGAACGCCGCCGAGGCCTATGGCCGCTTCACGCCAATCTCCGAGCCCGACCTGTTCGACATGGAATACTGGTCGCTGGAGCAGGCCAAGCTGAAGTCGGCCTGACCGGCGCGGGCGGGGTCCGCCCCGCCCGGCTCACCGAGGCGAGTTCGGCTCGGAAGGCGCGCAATAGCGGCAATTCGTGTCGGTCCGAAAACCAGTTATCGACTTGGTCCGTAAGAAGCGAAGGGGGCTGACGCTGACCTCGCGAGGAAACGACCATGCCGATCACGACGACGCCTGACCACCCGAGCGCGACCCGGGCCCCATCCGGCCGCGTCGCCTGGGTCACCGGCGCCGGCTCCGGCATCGGCCGGGCCCTGGCGCGGCGCCTGGCGCAGGAAGGCTGGAACGTCGCCATCAGCGCCCGGACCGTGCAGGACCTGGAGACGCTGGCCGACGAAATGCCGGACCGGCTGCACCCCTTTCCGCTCGACGTCACCGACGCGGCGGCCAGCGACGATACGGTGGCCCAGATCGAGGATCGCCTGGGTCCGATCGATCTCGCCGTGCTCAATGCCGGCACCTATCGCCGCGACGCCGTCTACTCGTTCGATCTCGCGGCATTTCGCCGGACCGTCGACGTCAACCTGATGGGCACCGTGCATTGCCTGGCGCCGCTAATGCGGGGAATGGTGGCACGGCAGGCGGGGCACATCGCCGTCGTGTCCTCTGTTGTCGGATATGTCGGCCTGCCAGGCGCGATGGCCTATGGCGCGACCAAGGCGGCCCTGATCAACATGTGCGAAGCGCTCTATCCGCAATTGTCCGGCCGTCAGGTCCGCCTCAGCGTCATCAATCCCGGCTTTGTCGACACCCCGCTCACGCAGCAGAACGACTTTCCCATGCCGTTCCTGATCTCCGTCGACGCGGCGGTCGATCACATCATGGCCGGGCTGAAGTCCCGGCGCTTCGAGATCGCCTTCCCGTGGAAGATGGTGCTGTCGCTGAAACTGCTCGCCCTGCTGCCGTCGCGGCTATTCTTCGCCATCACCCGCAAGATGGTCCGCTGAAGCGCCCTGCTATTGCGGGCGCTGCAGCAGGAACTGGCCGACATCGATCTTGCCGGAGCGGAAGCCGACGGCGCAGTATTGCAGATAATAGCGCCACATCCGCTTGAATGGCGCGTCGAAGCCCTGCGCCTCGATGCGGTGCCAGGCCGCCGAAAAGGCCTGGTCCCAGATCAGCAGCGTTTTCTCATAGTCGCGGCCGAAGAATTCAGAACCCACGAGGTCGAGCTTCGCGGCGGAGACGCCGGCCGCGAAGGCGGTCCGCGACGGCAACATGCCGCCGGGAAAGATGTAGGTCTGGATGAAGTCGGCGTTGCGCCGGTAATCGTCGAAGCTGGCCTCGGCGATGGTGATGACCTGCAGCATGGCGCGGCCACCGGGCCTCAGCAGCGTCCGCACCGCGTCGAAATAGGTCGGCCAGTTTTCCTCGCCCACCGCTTCGAACATCTCGATCGAGACGATCTTGTCGAACTGGCCGGCGCAATCGCGATAGTCCTCGAGCCGGATCTCGACCCGATCGGCAAGCCCCGCCGCCGCGATGCGCTCGCGGGCGAATTTCGCCTGCTCCTGCGACAGCGTCAGGCAGGTGATGCGGCACCCGGTTTCGCGCGCCGCGAACTCGGCGAAGCCGCCCCAGCCGCAGCCGATTTCCAGCACATGGTCGCTTTCGCCAAGCGCGAGCTCACGAACGACGCGGGCATATTTTGCGCGCTGGGCATCCGCCAGCGATTGCTCGGGGCTGGTGAAGATCGCCGAGGAATAGGTCATCGTCTCGTCGAGCCACTGGCGATAGAAATCATTGCCGAGATCGTAGTGGAAGGCGATGTTGCGGCGGCTGCCGGCGCGGGTATTGGCGCGAAGCCGGTGACGGAGATAGGCGAGGATCCGGCCAAGCCCCGGCGCATGCAGCACCGATTGCAGCGCCTGCTCGTTGACGAGGCCAAGCTCCAGCAGTGCGCCGAGATCGGCCGTGTCCCAATCGCCGTCGATATAGCCGCGCGCGAGCCCCAGATCGCCGCCGCTGGCGATCCGCCACAACAGCCGGCCCCGGCGAACGTGGAGGTTGGCGGAGGGCCCGGGCAGAACGCCCCGGACCGTGTGGCTGGCGCCGTCGGGAAAGCGGATCGTCAATTCGCCCGCGACGATCCGATCGGCCCAGCCCCGAAGGACGCGCGACCAGAGCGGCGTGAGGAAGCCCCCGGCCGGGAATGCCTTGTCTTCAACGTGGCTCATGGGCTGTCGCATCCTCGAAGCGGGTCGTAACGATGGTGCTGGCAACGGGCCGGTCGGCGGCCTGGTGACGGTGAATGGGAACGCCCTTCCACCAGAGGCGCAGTGCCTCCCAATGGATCCCGGCCGTCACCTTGAGGGTCATCAGCGGGTAGCGCAGCAGCGCGCCGAGCAGGGACCGGTCGGTCATCGGCTGGCGCGTTCCGGCAAAGGAGGCGACGAGCAAGGGGCCATCGGCATCCGACTCGTCGATCCGCACCAGGATGGCCTCGCCGGGCGGCTCGATATGGAAGCGATAGAAGCAGGCCATCGGCAGGAAGGGAGATACGTAGAGCTCCTTCGGGCAGCCATGCCGGATCGGACCGGGCTCGTCGCCTGAAACGGCGATGACATAGGTGTGGCGCTCGCCGAAGGTGTTGCAGACCTCGTAGAGAATGGCGCGCAATGTGCCATCGGGCGCATAGCAGAAATAGACGGTCAGCGGATTGAAGACATAGCCGAGGATGCGCGGATAGCAGAGCACGCGAAGGCTCATGCCCGCCTCGAAGCATCCGGCTTCGACCAGCCGCGCCTCGACCCAGGCGCGCAGCCCCCCGGTCTCGCCATCGCCATGGTCCTTGTCCCAGAAGCTGAGCACGGCGCGACGGTTATAGCCAAACAGCCGGGACGTCGCGCTGAACGTAGCCAGTTCATCCAGATCGAGCAGCAGCGAAAAGACGCGGTAATGCAGCTTGTGCCGGCGCGGTCGGAAGCGGGCATGCATCACGTCGCCGAGATAGAGGGCGGAATGGCCGCTCATTCGGCCGCCTCGCGTTGCGGCGCCAGCACGATCCGTCCGGATTCGTCTCCGACCGTCCAGGGCCGGCGAAGGCCCGACAGATCCTCGGCCGCGGCGAGTCCGGCCTGCAGGCCATCCTCGTGGAAGCCGTAGCCGAAATAGGCGCCGCAGAACCAGGTGTTGCGCTGCCCCTGCAGCCGCCAGAGCTGCTGCTGTGCGTCGAGCGCCGGCTGGTCGAACAGCGGGTGGGTATATTGGAAGCTCTGGATGACCTTGGCCGGATCGATCGCGCGCGTCGGGTTGAGCGTGACGAACAGGGGATGCCGGCTGTCGAGATTTTGCAGGCGGTTCATCCAGTAGGTCACGCAGAGCGGCTGCGCGCCCTCCTGCTGGGGTTCGCCGATGTAGTTCCAGCTCGACCAGACGCGCCGGCGCTTCGGCATCAGCGTTTCGTCCGAATGCAGCACGGCCAGATTGTCGGTGTAGCGGAAGGCGCCGAGTACGGAGCGTTCCTGCGCGTCGGCATCGCCAAGCAGGCGCAAGGCCTGGTCGGCATGGGTCGCGACCACGACATCGCTGAAGCTCTCAGTATGGCCCGAGGCATCGGTGATGAGGACGCGGTCGTTCTCGCGCGTGATCCGGCTGACCGGGGTATTCAGGCGGATTCCATCGGCGAACGCCGCGCTCAGCCGCTCGACATAGGCACGGCTGCCGCCCTGAACGGTGCGCCAGAGCGGGCGGTCGACGAGGTTAAGCAAACCATGGCTGGCGAAGAAACGGACGAAGGCCAGCAGCGGATAATCGCGCATCTCGCGCGCCGTCATCGACCAGATCGCGGCCCCCATCGGCAGCAGGTGATCTTCGATGAAAGCCGGCGAATAATGGTGGCCGTCGAGATAGGCGCCAAGCGTCAGCCCGTCGAGGTCGGTGCGCGGCAGCAGGAGCGGCGCCTCGCGGTAGAAGCGCAGGATGTCGCGCATCATCCGCCAGAAGCGGGGCCGCACCACATTGCCGCGCTGGCCGATCAGCCCGTTGAGGCCGGAGCCCGAATATTCGAGCCGGCCGCCATCGAGCGACGCCGCGAACGACATTTCCGACGCTGCCGTCTCGACGCCGATCTCCTTGAACAGGGCGACGAGGTTCGGATAGTTGCGCTCATTATAGACGATGAAGCCGGTATCGACCGGGATCGAACCGTTCGCGGTGGGGACCACCACCGTGTTGGAATGGCCGCCAAGCCGGGCATCGCTTTCGTAAAGCGTGACGCTCATGGTCCGGCTGAGCAGCCAGGCGGCGGACAGGCCGGAAATTCCCGAACCGACCACGGCGACGTGGCGCGCGGTATCCGGCTGGTGGCCCTTGGCTTCAATATGCACGTTCTACCTTCCCGCGCCGATCTGGTTCCTGCTTGCTGATACGGGCCGAAAGACGTTCTGGATCCATCGGCGGCAAAAAATCGCCGGCGGGTGATCCGCTCGCCGGAGCCGCGCGTAGAAGCTGCATGAACGCGCTCATTTCCATTGCCGCTTCGCCATGGCAGAAACGATCCAGGACGGTGGTGCCCCGGCACCGCGTCGGATCGCTAGATCGCAGGTTGGGAATGGTTGAAATGCGCCGTCCGACGGAGAGCGACGCGACGCCGAGCATGGCGGCTCTGCTGGTCGCGGTCGGCGCGCGCCGCGATGTCGAGGCGTTCGAGGCGCTATTCCGGCATTTCGCGCCGCGCGTGAAGGCCTATATGGCGCGCCTGGCCGGCGACAGTCACCTGGCCGAGGAACTGATGCAGGAAACCATGGTCGCGGTCTGGAACAAGGCGGATCGTTTCGATCCGGCCAAGGGCGCCGCCTCGACCTGGATCTTCACCATCGCGCGCAATCTGCGCATCGACGCGTTCCGGCGCGACAATCGCCCGGATTTCGACCCGAACGATCCGGCCTTCGTCCAGGACGATGTCGCGCCCGCCGACGAGATGTTCGAGTCGCAGGAAGTCTCGGCCCAGTTGCACCTGGCGATGGCCTCGCTGCCGGAGGAGCAGGTGGCGCTGCTCAAGCTCGCCTTCTTCGAGGACCGCTCGCACAGCGCCATCGCGACCAGCCTCAACATGCCGCTCGGCACGGTCAAATCGCGACTGCGCCTTGCCTTTGCCAAGCTGCGCGCCGCGCTCGATCGCAATGGAGACGCGTCGTGACCATCCGCCATCATCTAAGCGACGACCTCCTCGTCAGCTACGCCGCCGGCAGCCTCGCCGAAGGCTGGAGCCTGGCCGTCGCGACCCATCTGGCGCTCTGCCCCGAATGCCGGAAACGCCTGACCCTGGCCGAGGACATAGGCGGCGAATTGCTGGATGCGACGGAAGCATCGGAAGACGTCACGTCGTCCTGGGAAGCGGTCCGCCGGCGCCTGGCCGAGCCGGTTGCGGCCGAGGCCCCGCGCGTCGCGTCCGGCGGACGACGCGAAGGCGGGTTGCCGGAGCCGCTGCGCTCCTATCTCGGCGGCGATATCGACACGCTGCGCTGGCGCTCGCTCGGGCGCGGCGCCTACCAGATCCGCATCCCGACCGCCGACAGCGAGACCCAGGTCCGCCTGCTGCGGATCCCGGCCGGCAAGCCGGTGCCGGAGCATGGCCATGGCGGCCGCGAATTGACCCTCGTGCTGACGGGTAGCTTCGCCGATGGCGACGACCTTTTCGCGCGGGGCGACATCGAGGATGCCGATGCCAGCCTGACGCACCAACCGATCGCGACACCCGGCGAGGACTGCATTTGCCTTGCCGTTACCGACGCGCCGCTTCGCTTCCGCAGCTGGATCGTCCGCGCCATCCAGCCCATCCTGGGCATCTGATCCAACCTGAGAGCATCCCCCATGCTAAACTTCGCCATTGCCTATGCCGGCACCGCGCTGGTGTTCTTCGGGCTGGATTTCGTCTGGCTCTCCAGCGTGGCCTCCAGCTTCTACAAGAGCCGGATCGGCGAGCTTCTGCTGGCGCAGCCCAATCTCGGCGTCGCCGGATTGTTCTATCTCGTCTATGTCGCCGGCCTCGTGCATTTCGCGGTCATGCCCGCGGTCCAGACGGGAAGCTGGGTCACGGCGCTGCTGAACGGCGCGCTGCTCGGACTGGTGGCCTATGGCACCTATGACATGACCAATCTCTCGACGCTGAAGAACTGGTCGGTCTCGGTCAGCATCGTCGACATGGCCTGGGGCGTGACGCTGAGCGCCGTCGCCGCCACATGTGGCTATCTGGTCACCACCTGGATGGCGACGCGCAGCGGCGGCTGATCAGACGAGCGGCCCCACCGGCGCGCTCGCCTCGATGCGGGCGCGCAACTCCGTCTGCGCCGTCTCACCGAGCGGAAAGTTCCACATGATGGCGATCGCCGCCAGCTTCGGCAGGATCGGCAGCCACGCATAGAGCATCGTCAGCGTGTCGAGCGCGAAGGCGGGCACCACGGCGTCACTTCCCGGTACGAAGCCCGACCAGGCGAGGATCGGAAAGACGAGACCGACGCCCAGCGCCAGCGACAGCTTGGTCGCCAGCCCCCAGGCGGCGAAATAGACACCGGTGCGCTGCTCGCCCGAAAGCGCCGTGTCGCAATCGATGACATCGGCCTGGATCGCCGGCGGCAGGGCCAGATCGAAGCCGAGCAGCACGCCGGTCAGCGCACAGATCACGGCGAAGGCGGCGATGTCGCCGGTCCCCAGAAATCCCGAAAAGAAGAACACGACGCAGGCAAGCAGCATGGCGCCACACCAGCTGCGGTGCTTGCCGAACCGCGCCGCCACCCAGACCGCGATCGGCACGCCGAGGATGCCGCAGAGAAAATAGCCGAACAGCAAGGGGCCGCGCAGCGCCTCGGCGCCGAGGCGCTCGGACACGAAATAGAGGAACAGCGTCGCGGGGATCGCATTGGCGAAGCCGTTGAGCAGGAAGGCGGCGACCAGCCGAAGGAAGGGCCGGTTGCGGCCGAGATAGCGCAGGCTGTCGAGGAGAGGGAGCCGAGACCGCGACCGGTTGGCGGGCTCGTGAACCACGCCCACCGCAAGGAAGCCGAAGGCCGGCAGCGCAAGGAGCGTCAGCACCGCGACGGCGGCCATGCCGTGGAACCCGTCGATCGCCTCCATGCCGACGGCGAAGGGCAGCACGATAGCCACCAGCGTGCCAAGCAGCGTCGCGCCTTCGCGAAACGCCGAGACGACGGAACGGCCGCGATAATCGGTCGAGAGCTCCGCGCCCCAGGCGGTATAGGGCAGCAGCGTCACGGTATAGCCGATCGAAAGCAGGATGCCCCAGAAGGCGAGGTATCCGGTTCCGGCCGTGCTGGGCGGCCAGAACACCATGAAGGCCGAGAGCGCCGTCAGGGGTAGCGACAGGACGAAGACCGTGCGCCGGCGCCCGAAGGTCGGCGACACCCTGTCCGACAGCCAGCCGATCACCGGATCGCTCGCGGCGTCAAACAGGCGGATTAGGAGGAGCACCGTTCCGATCGCCGCCAGCGACAGGCCGAGATGGTCGGCATAGAAGGTCGGCACGATGACATAGAGCGGCAGCGCGATCGCCGCGAGCGGCACGGCCGGCAAGGCATAGGCGAGAAGCGTCGCGCGCCGGGGGGTTTTGTCCTGCGCTTCCGGAGCCGGCGCCACTAGGGTCCGATCCGCGCGGTTCCCGACGCGCCATCGTCGCGCAGCCAGGTGATCTTGCCGCCGCCGAGCGATGTGATCTTGAAGCAGAACTGCCGGCCGTCATACCAGCTCGGCCATTTCTGGCAGAGCGAATTGCCGGAGATCCACCAGCGCCCTTCCTCGCGCGGCGCCAGCATCCGGGCCGCCGAAATCCCCGAGACATCGCCGACCACGACGCCATTCTCGCGATAGTAAAGCGGCAGCGCGATGCCGAACGGCGTGCTGAGGCGGACCTTCTCGCCGCCGATCAACTGCCGGATTTCCGGCCCGCTGAGTTCGGCCGCCTTGGCGGGCATGGCGGTCGCGCATCCGGCAAGAACGATGGCAAGCGAGAGCTTTCGGGTGGAGGGAACGGGCATGATGAGGTCGTCTCCCCTGTGCGTTAGTGAGCGTCGCGCGGCGACGCGTCAGCGGCTGAATTCGACGCGGGTCTTGGCGACGGGCAGGCCGAACTTGGTGATCGTGGCGTTGTTGATCAGCCGGCCATCGTCCTGCAGCACCATCGTGTCGTGGAAGCGGACGCGGTTGCGCTTTCGCGCCGCGTCGAGATCGACCAGATAGGTGAAGCGCGCCGTATTGCCGGTGACCGTCACCAGCGTGTCGCCGACGACGTCCTCGCGCGTGCCGCGATACTGGTTCGGTGTGATCTTGCGGAAGCGCCAGGTCTTGCGGTCCCGCTCGCCGTCGGAATAAACGAAGTCTTCGACCAGCGTCAGCGTCCGGCCGTTCCATTGGCCCCGCAGAGCGACGGTGAAGTCGCGCTTCACGCCGTTGATCGCCTTGAAGCTGCCAACCGCCGACGTCTTGCCGGCGAAATAGCGCTCCAGGGAAAGATCGCGGGCCGTCGCGGGCAGGATGCCCAGGAGCGTCACAAGTGCCATGGCCGCCAGGCCTGCCGTTCTGCTGTTCATTCCACCCTCCTCCGATGCCGTCCGTGCTGCTTATACGGGGCGGAGCGACGGCTGGATCAGCGCCGGGCGCGCTGACCTTTCGGGGCGTCAGTGAAGGTCCAGCGCCGCCGCTGGGACGAGCCTTTCGATTTATTGCAGCTTTGTCGATCGCTGTGGGTTATCCGACTGTCCGGCTTTCGACAGGGAGATTCCGTCCGTTGAGCGTTGCATTCACCAAGGAGGAAAGTGCCGAGACGGCTTCGGAAACGATCCTGCCGGCTCGCCCGATCTCCAATCGCATCAACCTGGTCACCGAGTCGGGTCTCGCCAGGCTGCAGGAAGAGCTGGCCCTCGCCCGTCAGGCGCTCGACGCCGCCAATCTCTTGGAGGACGTGAACGAGAGGCGGCGGCAATCGGCGGTTCCGCTCCGGGACATCCGGTATTTTGCCGAACGCGTCCGCACGGCCCAGCTGATGCCCGCGCCAACATCCAGCGACGTCGTCGCATTCGGCCACACGGTCACGTTCGAGCGCGACGACGGCCGCACGCAGACCTTCCGCATTGTCGGCGAAGACGAGGCCGACCCGTCGCGAGCCACCCTCTCGCACGGCTCCCCGGTCGCGCTCGCCCTGATGGGCAAGGCCGTCGGCGACGTCGTCCGCTTCGGCCCGAGCGAACTCGAGATAATGGCGATCGCGTAGCGATCGCTGGAGGATGAACTCCATCGCCGATCGAACTCTTCGCCGTGCGCAACGCTCTTTAGGATGCACCTAGCCCAAGTGTCTTCCGCGCTCGACCGGGATCCCCGAACCAATCTTAAATGTCGGAACGTTTGCGGTCGCCCAACCGGCTTTTTCCGCCTCTTTCGGGGCGGAAAGTCGCTCGAGCATCGTCTGCCGCCTGCCGGTCGCGCCATTCCTGGTCGAGCCCCTGACGAACTCGGTGCCGACTAGGAAAATCGCCATCCGGATCGGAACATCAACGATGACAGATCCGCTCGCAGCCGCGATGGACTCGACCTCTCCTAAGAGAATTGCGCGATTATCGTAGTTCGAGAGTTCGCAACAAGGCCTCGAACGAGGCATCGTCAATCGACTTGGATGAAGAATTCATATGTATATCTGAGGCCGTCGGCAGCTTCCGCACGGTGCTCGGACTATATCCAAAATGCTGGGTAAACGCCCGGCTGAAATTGGCAGAAGAGTCGAATCCAATGGCTATCGCTATATCCGAAATCTTGCGGAATTCCGACGCATCTGCCAACATTGCATGGGCAGCAACCAAGCGCCTTTCCCGGATATATTTCTGTACCCCGCCTAGTCCTTCAAACATTTCGTAGAGTCGGGTGCGCGATATTGCCAGTTCCCGGCCCACGAGCTCTGGGCAGAGGTCGGCCGACAAGAGATGGCTGCGAATGAACCGGCGCGCGCGCGTCATCAGCCGGTGTTGGAACACGGATCCTTCTCGCTGTTCGGGCCGACTAAATGGGACACGGTATTAAAGACGATCTCGATCAGGGAAGCCCTCACACTAGCGAGATCATTCAGGGTTAGCCGGCCGAGGCTTTCCTCGACGCTTGAGATGAATTCGATGAGCAGCCTGGCCCGTTGACCGCCGAGAACAGCGTGGTTGGCCGCCTCGGGCAAGCCTCCGCGGTCGGAGAAAGTATCGACTGGAATGACAAGGGAAACGGAAGTCGTTGCGAGCGCGCGCCCCCGGCAAGGTTGGCCGAGCGAGCGGATGGCGATCATGCCCGGCTTGTTCTCGGCAACACGCCCATCGACTGCGGTCCAGGTGCTGCCGATCCGAAGCAACGTTATCAGCCAATGGTCGATCGGGCTGAAGCGCACCTTTTCCTGGGATCTTTCATATCGGAAGGCCGAGGCGGATTGTTGGATGAAAAGCATACCGCCAAGATTCCAGCATGTCTGTGATGCTCGGAATCCGCCCTCGACAACGACACCGTCGGGTAGGCGAACATCCACAAGCGGCGACAGATGCTCTTGCCAAGCAGGGAACTGGAGCGCTGCGGGTAACTGTTCCGTGGTGAAATACCGGGGAATCAGGGCCGAGGGCCTATTCTCATCCTCTCCTAGCGGGGCCATTGCGACGCGTGGTAGCAATCGGCGTTCGACAAATTCGAACTGAGAGTATGTATCCTTGTGCCCAGTAGATGCCACGGCCATACCCTGCAAAGTCTAGCGAAGAACCTAGGTGGAGAATTCCCCTTTTTCAAGTTTTGACCCTAGACCGATTCAGGTTTTACATCTGTGACCGACGCCACAGGGGCGACATGGGACGACAGCTACTGCAAGTAAGAGGCAGCGAGACGCTTGCTGTCTTGGCCTAAAGCACAGGTTCGGTATTGATGAAAATTCTAACCGTTTCTCGGCATGATTCTTAGCGGGGGACCGATAGGAGTCCGCACCAGATCCCAAATCTGGAGGATGCCCCTGTGAGATACGTCGAACGGCTTCAGCACTTGCGTCGTACGAGCCTGAACTGGCTGGCGATAGCCGCCACCGGAATTGCCTTATCCCTGTCGCTGCAAGGGCAGGCCCAGGCCGAGCAGGCCCGGAAGAAGAGCGGTGACGTGCGGACGGTCTACCTCACCAAGTATCGGGTCAACGGCGAGGTCCGCTACAACAAGGGAGGTGCCGGCAAGATCCGGAGCATATCTGCCGCTGCCTATCGCCGTGGCACGCCCTATGTCTGCACACCCAGCGGCTTCGGCCAGCAGTCACGCTGCTACCGCCGCGATTTCTTCTGAGCGGACCATTTTGGACGCGCAGCAAGGGTGTGTCCTCTCGACAGATTCCCGTCTCGGAAACAGCCGGCGCTTCTGGGGAGAGAACGGGGCGGATTGCTTCGCCCCGTTGGCGTACTTAAATTCTCAGGAACCAGCCTGTAGGCGTGCCAGCGGCTTGCTCACCCGGTCACCTGGAGCAAGCTTCCGTACCTCGTCACCGACACGGACGGGATTGTGCTGAAACACGTACCAAGATCCGCCGAGGGCCGGCTTCTGGTAGATCACGCCGTCTTTTTCGCGATGCAGGAAGCATGTGACGTTATTGGAGTAGCCGGTCCTGTAGTACCAGACAGCCGGCATGCAGAGCTTGCCACTGTTGTTGACCTGCCAGCGACCCTTGCCATACGACCAGGCATCGCCTTTCTGCGACCAGCCGGTGAAGCGGTGGCGGTCGCTGGAAAAATAGCCGCCGCCGTCTTTCCACTTCCACGTCTTGCCGGAATAGAGCGCTTCCAACGCCTGAGCACTCATCGGCGTCGCGGCAATAGCGAGTTTTGCCGTTACGTCGTCCGTCTTGGATGCCGGGGCAGCGCTTGCACCTGCGACGAGGAGCGTGGACAAAGCCGCACCCATAATGGTGAATTGGATAATAGGAGACATTTTTCTTTCCTATTCATCTCTGAGCGAATCCAGGGAGACGAAGCGGTCGTCCAAAGCCAAATGGGCATTCCATTCGGCATTAAAGGTGGCCGCGACTAGAGGACTGCAAGCTAGTCCAGCGGCTCGGATGGTGCGGGCCAGTTCAGCGGATGATTGGCGACACGCCAATCCGGCCGACCGACTCCGCGGGGCCACGGATAGACTTCACGATCATTGAAGTAGACAACCGCCGTCATGGCCGGGAATTCGGCATGCGGACGGTTGGCTTCGAGGGCCCAGCCGCGGACATAGTCATCCTTGCCCTCATAGCCGAGCTCGGCGATGGCGATGGGTTTGCCGAACCCCTTCACGCGATCGTATCCCGGCTTGGTCCGCTCGACGAAGGTTGTGTCGCGCCCGGTAGTCAGTTGGTCGTAAGGCTGGTATCCGAAGACCGAAAGACCGATGGAGTCGACATAGTTGTTGCCAGGATAGTAGGCCTCGAGACCTTCATCGCCTCGAGGCGACCACATAAACTGGGCAGTTGGAAACTCCTTGCGACACACATCCACCACATGGCGATAGGCCTTGATGTAGTCGTCCGGCTTCCAGTACGACCACGTGAACTGCCCGGACTTGTCGTCCATTTCCTGCGCCCAGCGAATTGTCACAGAGCTCTTCAACTCTGACGCGGCGGAGCAGGCCGAAGACATATTCGAATCATAGCGCCCCGCCAGGATGCCTCGCAGCAGATCATCCGGCGTTACACGCCAGTCTCTGGCCCATGACCAGGGCTCGACGGTGATCAGCAATGAGCGTCCACGCTGGCTGGCGTACTGATCAGCCATGGCCAGCGTCTCGAGATCGACGTCTTCCCAGGGCAGGAAGACATGCTCGATCTTCGAGTTAGAATCGTTGGCATAGTCACCATGCGGATCATAGGCGCCGGGGGTTACTGACGGCGTGGCGATGACGGGCCGCTTGTCCTGAAACTGGCTGCGGTTGTCGACATTGGCGCCGGCAACTCCGCTGGCAGCATGGAGGGTGCCGGGGAAAGCCGCCCCGGACAGCAAAATGGCGGCTATCAAAAATCTTGACTGCATGGCCCCTCACTCCTTCGCTTTCGGTTTGGTCGGCAATTGTTCCGGGCCCCGCACCGGCCTCAGGCTTTCGAAGCGGGCCGTGACCAGGTCAACGGAGACCAGCTTTTTCGCTTCGTCGTCTTCGCGGCCATCGGCGTGGCGAAACACGTACCAGGCTCCATCCGGCTCCTGCTTCTGGTAGATCGTCCCACTGGCCATGCGGTGCGCGAAGCATGTCTTGCCCGGAAAGATCCCCTCGGCGCTGTGCCAGTTGGCCTTGATGCACATCAGGCCGGCATCCGTGACCAGCCATCGACCTTCGGCCCAGGATTTGCCCTTGGCGCCGTCGATCCAGGCGGTGAACCGGCGATCCTTGCCGGACATCCGGCCGGCGCCATCCGTCCATTGCCAGCTCTTGTCCCGATAGAGCACAAACAGCTGTGAAGCCACCATGGGGGACGCTCCCGCAGGTAGGGTCACCGCACTTGCGGAGGCGGTCGAAGTGGCGGGCGCGTTCGGGGCGTTAGGAAGGCTTGCGCCCGGGGCCGCCCCCGACGCGGTTCCGCTGGCGATCGTCGATGCCACAAGGATAATCAGGGTCAACCCTTTCGAGCCTGACGAGGATCGGCCCGTTTCAACTCTCCATACGCTCATTTGAACCTCCGATTCTTGCCTGGTTGCTGATGCCCCCGATCCGATGGGAGATCGCGTGCGACCCTGCCCCGGCAACGACCTCCTGTCGCTTGGATGCAGAACGGCCGATGGCTGTGATCTGGAAGCCGAGACTCTCCGCTACCGCCTGCGACAGGACGTTCCGAAGGTCGATCAGGACGGACTGTTTCATCGCACCCTTGACGCGCGCGAGATCGAGATCGCGGATGCTGTCCCATTCTGTCACCACCACAGCCGCGTCGGCGCCACGAACGCATTCATAGGGGTCGTCGCAGAAGGCGATGTCGGAGAGAACCCGGCTGGCGTTCTCCACGCCGATGGGATCGTAGGCGCGGATTCGGGCGCCGAAGCGCTGTAGCGTCTCGATGAGCGGGACGGACGGCGCATCGCGCATATCGTCCGTGTCGGGCTTGAAGGTCAGTCCCAGCACCGCGATTGTCGCACCTTCGACCTCCCCGCCGAGCGCCTCCATCACCTTGAGCGCCATGCGGCGCTTGCGCGCTTCATTGGCGGTGACGGTCTCTTCCACCAGCCGCAGCGCGATGCCGTGATCCTGCGCTGTGCGCAGCAGCGCCAGCGTGTCTTTCGGGAAGCAGGAGCCCCCATAGCCAGGGCCGGCATTGAGGAAGCTGGCGCCGATTCGCTTGTCCAACCCCATGCCAAGCGCGAGTTCGCTGACATCGCTGCCAACTTCCTCGCAGAGGTCGGCCAACTCATTTATGAAGGTGATCTTGGTCGCCAAAAATGCGTTGGCAGCGTACTTGATCAGTTCCGAGGTACGGCGCCGGGTTACCACGATGGGGGTGTCCCGAGCCTCCAACGGCGGGCCATACAGCGCCGTCAGGACCTTGCGCGCAGGGTCGTCTTCGACGCCGATTACAACACGATCCGGCTCGAGGAAGTCACGAATGGCAACGCCCTCCCGGAGGAATTCAGGGTTCGACGCAACCGAGAACGATCCGGCCGGTCGGATTGAGCCGACAATCTTCTCGACCACGTCCCCCGTGCCGACGGGGACTGTCGATTTGACGACGATCACCGCGCCCTTTTCGAGATGGGGCGCCAGTTCGCGGGCAGCCATGTAGACGAAGGAAAGATCCGCGTCGCCATGGCCGGCACGCGTCGGCGTGCCGACCGCGATGAGGACGATGGCGGCGCCCTTCAACGCCTCGGGGAGATGGCAGGTGAAGCCGAGCCGGCGCGCGTTGACGTTGCTTACGACCAGTTCGTCCAGCCCCGGCTCGTAGATGGGCAAGACGCCGCGCTTCAGCCCGGCGATCTTCTGCGCATCCTTGTCGACGCAGACCACCTCATGACCCCACTCGGCAAAGCAGGTACCGCTGACCAAGCCGACGTAACCCGTCCCAATGACCGCGATTTTCATGATTAGTCTTGCTCCCGCTCGTTCTGACGACTGGTTGAACTGCCGCGCCAACGCGGATTGAAGACGGTCTTGTGGACCGCATGTCCCCCGACGCCCGCGCCCGCGACCGAGAAGCGGTCGTCGAAGATGGAGAAGCTCTTCGTGCCCCAGGTCAGCGCCTCGATGCCGTCGCGGCCCCGTTCAATGGTGGCGAAACTGATGATCGCGCACAGCGTCACGAGGCCGCTCGCCAGAGCCGGACGATAGGCGCGGCTGCGCATGCGAACGTTGTTTTCGCCCGAGTGCCGAAGCACGATCACCGCCATCAGCACCAAATAGAAGCAGGTATTGATGATGGCGAAGACATAGAAGCCGCGCGTCTCGAAGGCATCCTGAACGAGGAGAACCGGCAGGATCGAGAGAGCGATGATGACGACGTAGGGCGCCAGAACGCGGAACGGCAGCGGATCAACCTCGGAAGACCCCTTGGGCGTGACCCGGAAGTCGACGAAGGAGCCGGTTGCCCAGTCGCGGAAGGCTGCGATCGTGCCGGCCATCACCCAGGGCCAGCGCGCTAGCAGGAACAGCATGGCTTCCCAGCTGAAGATCTTGCCGTCGACGGGACGGAATGTCCGGCTCGACCGCCACCAGAACGCCAGCACCAGGATCATGAGCGATTGCGGCATGAAATGGAGCAGGAAGTCGGGATAGGTGACCGTCACGAAGTTGGCGCCGTAGAACAGCACTGTCACGGGCAGGAGGAACGTCGCTGCCAGGAAGAACGCATAGAGCGGGTACCAGAGCTGCGAGAACAGAAACTGCACCTTAAGGCGCAGCGGCAGCCGCTTCACCAGGGCCGGCGAATACTGCAGCAGGATCATCACCAGGCTGCGCGACCACTGGAATTCCTGCGTGACGAGATCGGCGAAGGTGCGCGGACCGTCACCATGGGCAATGGCATCAAGAGCATGCGTCCCGCGCCAGCCATGCGCATTCATGAACAGCGTCGTCGAGTGATCCTCGGCCAGCTCCGGGCCGAGGCCGCCGATATGCTTCAGCGCGGCGGTGCGCACCGCATAGTGGGATCCGATGCAGACCGGGGCGTAGCCGCCATTATATCCGGCTTGCAGCGAGCCATGCATGCTCGCCTCGACATAGAGACGTCCACGCGCCGACCAGCTCTCATGCGCATTGCGATCGCAGATGCTGGGAGCGGACACATAGCCGATGGCCGGGTCTGCAAAGGGCCGCAGCATGTTGTAAAGATAATCCAGCTCCGGCACGTGGTCGGCATCGAGCTGGGAGACGAAGTCATACCGCTCATAGCCATAGGTGTCGTAGAAGAAGGCCAGATTGCCTTCCTTGCAGCGTGTGCGACGCGGCCAGGTCTGGCGATGATAGTCGGCGCGCCCCTTCCGCGTGGAGACGAACACGCCGTGCTCGCGGCACCAGTCGAGCGTCTCGGGCGTCGGATCCTCGTCGGCGAGCCAGGTGTCGTGCGGCACGTTCTGCGCCAGCATCGCCAGCAGCGTCTCCGCGACGATCGGGAATGGCTCGGAGGGCGCCTTGGTAACGACCATGGCGACCCGGCTGCCCGCGGGAATGCGGAGCGGCCCGTTCGGCCGGCGCGCATTGTAGAAGATCGTGATGAAATAGACCGGCAGGATGGTGATCCACGCCAGGATGGCCGTGACCAGCACCGATCCGAAGAGATGGGTATGCGTCGCCTGGAACAGCCACCATTGCCAGAAGAAGAGAAGAGCCGCAGCCCAGAAGGCAACGCCAACGACATATTCCACCCGCTTGCGCCCGGTGAAGATCGGCACCAGCAGCGGCTCCTCGCGCTCGGTCGTGGGAAGAATGCGCGGCGTCTTCATGGCCGCACCGTCAGTCCGAAAAACGGCGCCGCCGTGCGGATGATCGTGTCGAGATCGGAGTGCATCGCGTGGAAGCCGAGCTTCTCGGCAGCGAGCGTCGGATCGGCGTAGAGGATCGGCGGATCGCCCGCCCGGCGAGCCCGCAGTTCGACCGGAACCTGGGTGCCGGTCACGCGACCAATGGCCTCGAGAATCTCGCGGATAGAGGTGCCACGGCCGGTGCCCAGATTGACGGCAAGATTGTCGCCGCCCTCAATCAGGTGCTCGACGGCCATGACATGGGCCCGCGCCAAGTCCGTCACGTGGATGTAGTCGCGGATGCAGGTGCCGTCGGGCGTGTCGTAGTCGTCGCCGAAGACTTCGAGGAAGTCGATCGACCGGGCGGCCGCGAGCATGGCGCGGGGTATCAGATGGGTTTCGGGGTCATGGGCCTCGCCCAGTTCGCCCTCCAGGTCGGCGCCGCAGGCATTGAAATAGCGGAGCGCCGCATAGCGGATGCCATAGGCCGCCGAATAGTCGGCCAGCATCTGCTCGGCTATCAGCTTGGTCCGCCCGTAGGGGTTGATCGGGAGCTGGACTTCGCCTTCCCGGATCGGCAGGTGATCCGGGACGCCGTAGGTGGCGCAACTGGACGAAAAGATGACGGGAGGCGCGCCGGCGAGGCGGCAGGCCTCGAGCAGCGACTGCGTGCCGTTAACGTTGTTCTGGTAGTATTTGGCAGGGTTTTGGACGGACTCGCCGACATAGGCGGAGGCGGCGAAATGGATGATCGCCACCGGCTCGAAAATCCGGATCGTCTCGACCAGCTTCCTCTGGTCGAGGATATCGCCCTCGACCAGTGCGCCCCAGCGCACCGCCGACGCCGTCCCCGTCGAGAGATTGTCATAGACGACGGGGTCGTAGCCCTGCCTCGACAGGAGCTTGGCCGTGTGGCTGCCGATGAAGCCCGCGCCGCCTACGACGAGAACGGCTGGCCGGCTCATTGCGCGGCCTCGACGAATTCGCCGTCCGCCCGGCTCAACTGCTGCTCGAAATAGGCGATCGTCGACTTCAAGCCTTCGGTCAGAGCCACGCCAGGCGTCCAGTCGAGGTCGCGCTTGGCAGCGGTGATATCGGGCCTGCGCTGACGTGGGTCGTCCGTCGGTAGCGGGCGGTGGACGATCTTTGAGGACGAGCCTGTCATGCGAATGATCTGCATGGCCAGTTCGCGCACGGTGAATTCGCCTGGATTGCCCAGATTGACCGGCTTCTGGATAGCCGGCTGACTGTTCATCAAACGGCAGAAGCCCTCGATCAGGTCGTCGACATAGCAAAAGGAGCGGGTCTGCGACCCGTCGCCATAGATGGTGAGGTCGTCGCCCCTGAGGGCCTGGACGATAAAGTTGGATACCACGCGTCCATCGTCGGCCCGCATCCTCGGCCCATAGGTGTTGAAGATGCGAACAACGCGGATATCGACGCCATGCTGGTGGTGAAAGTCGTAAAACAGCGTTTCGGCGGAGCGTTTGCCTTCATCGTAACAGGAGCGCGGGCCGAACGAGTTGACGTTGCCCCAATAGGCTTCCGGCTGCGGATGCACATGGGGATCGCCATAGACTTCCGAGGTCGACGCCTGGAAAATCCGCGCCTGATGCCGGAGCGCCAGTTCAAGCAGGTTGAGCGAGCCGATGACACTGGTCTTCAGTGTATGGATCGGATCCGCCTGATAGTGCGGCGGCGAGGCCGGGCAGGCGAGATTGTAGATCTCGTCCACGGGCAGCTCGAGAGGATTCACGATGTCATGCCGGATGAAGCTGAACGTCTCGAAGCGCGATAGATCGCGTAGGTTCTCCATTCGACCGGTCGAGAAGTTGTCGACGCAGATGACGTCATGGCCTTCATGAACCAGCCGCTCACAAAGATGAGAGCCAAGGAAGCCGGCTCCGCCGGCTACAAGAATGCGTTTACCCGGCATTCTCTTCGAGTTCAGGTCCGAATTTCGGAATATAGAAGCCAATTTTTCCTCCGTCACAACAAGGAAAAAGCATATCGATCCGTTTCGGGAAGAGGCTTAGTCCTCTCGATGATCAATTAGCGATCAAACAAAGCTCTGTTTGCGCACTGCTAAGTTCTGACGTTACCGACCTTCGGACACTTGGTCGCTATCTTGGAATCCGTGAAATTGTCTTCGCGTCCATTTTTGGGCTCTGCATCCCTGACGAGAAAGGCGGGACAGAAATCAACCTTTCATCGCGGACTGCGTCGCGCGACCAGCCAAAGTGGTCAGCCCGCCGCTAGAGGGTGGCCAAAGAAGTCGCGGCTCGACTGGGCCTCTTGGAAACCGTTCCGGACTTTCGGGAAATATCGAAGTGGAGCGAACAAGCCTCGCGCCAAACCACACATTATCGGTGCGGAATTTTGGTGTCCCGGAAGGGATTCGAACCCCTGACCTACGGTTTAGGAAACCGTTGCTCTATCCTGCTGAGCTACCGGGACATCGGCCGCCCAAGGGGCGGCGCGGGCCTGACCGGGGTTGCCGGGCGGGCGGAATGCTTATGGTCCGATTGCCACCCTGTTTTCAAGAGCGCGCCGCAGAAATCTGGGATGCAATCCGCTCGCCTGGGTCGCAGTCGGCTCTTCGACGAGTCACACGCCCGCCTTGCAGATTTCCGGATGCGCAGCGGGAGCCTGCATGAGACGATGTCATCGCGTCGCCATGACGATGACACAAGGGCGGGGGAATCAGGACGGGGATGGGCACGAAGCGCCGCAGCTTATGGGCGCCGCTCGCTCCCGGGGGCGCCGGGAGGTGCGGATGGGCGCTGGCGGCGAGCGGGCTCGGGCTTGTCATGGCCATGTTGGGAGCGATGATGGCGGAAGCGACGGGGGCCGAACGGTCCGAAAGGACGGCGGGCTTGCACGAATGCCGTCTCGTCGAGGGCGAGACCGGCCTGGTTGCCAGCGTCGTCGACGGCGACACGCTGGTGCTCGATTCCGGCTTGGAAGTGCGGCTGGTCGGCATGCAGGCGCCGAAACTGCCGCTCGGCCGGCCGGATTTCACGGCATGGCCGCTGGCGGAGGAAGCGAAGACGGCGCTGGAACGCATGGCGCTCGGCCAGGCGGCGCAGCTGCGCTATGGCGGCGCCCGGCGCGACCGCTACGGCCGCGCGCTCGCCCATGTCGAGATCCTTCCGGAAGGCGGCGAACCGCTCTGGCTGCAGCAGGCGATGGTCGCCGGCGGCCTGGCCCGCGTCTATTCCTTTGCCGACAACCGCCAGTGTGTCGACGCTTTGATGAATGTTGAACGGCAGGCGCGCAAATCAGGGCTTGGCCTCTGGCCCGATCCATACTACGCCATCCGCCCTGCGACCGATCCCGCACTTGCAACCCGACACGATGTATATGATCTGGTTGAGGGAAGAGTCGTTTCCGTCGGGGAGCGCGGTCCGATCGCTTATCTGGATTTCGGGCGCGACTGGTCGACGGATTTCACGGCGGTGCTGACGGCCGAAGCCCTGGCGGCCTTGGCGGAAGACGGCATCGACGTGAAGGCGTTGAGGGGGAAACGGGTAAGACTGAGGGGCTGGATCGAGAGTCACGACGGGCCGAGCTTGCGGATCACGCATCCCGAGCAGCTCGAACTGTTGGACCAATGGTGAAGAATGACGGCATTCGGTGCCACACGGGATAGGGAGCGGTCGCGCTCCCGCGGCGCGCTTCTCTGGAAGGCGGCCATCATCACGGCGAGCCTGCTGCTCGCCGGCTGCACAACCGTGCTTGAACAGACCTACGGCCCGCCGCAGACAACGGCCGGCGCCGCCATCCCTCCCCCTGTCGATCCCGAGCAGGCGCGTATCGGCGCGCAGGAACACCCGCGCATCGTCGCGAGCTTCGGCGGCGTCTATCACGACGACAAGCTCGAAAAGACCGTGGCGCGGATCGTCGGCCGCATCGTCGCCGCCTCGGACGATCCGTCGCAATCCTACCGGATCACCATCCTCAACACGCCTTCGGTCAACGCCTTCGCGCTGCCGGGCGGCTATCTCTACGTGACGCGCGGCTTGCTGGCGCTGGCGAATGATTCCTCCGAGGTCGCGGCGGTGATCGCGCACGAGATGGGCCACGTCACCGCCAACCACGCCATGCAGCGCCAGAACAAGGCGCGCGCGGCGATGATCGTCAGCCGGGTCGTCACCGACGTGCTGCAGGACGGCGACGCCGGCCAGCTGGCGCTCGCCTCGAGCCAGCGCACGCTCGCCGCCTTCTCGCAGCAGCAGGAGCTGGAGGCCGACGCGATCGGCGTGCGCACGATCGGCAAGGCGGGCTACGACCCCTTCGCCGCCGCCCGGTTCCTCGACTTGATGGGCCGCTTCGCCGCCTACAAGTCGGCCGGCAGCGTGCAGGACAAGCGGCCCGATTTCCTCGCCTCGCATCCGGCGACGCCGCAGCGCGTGGATTTCGCCGTGCGCGCCGCGCGTCAGTTCGGTGCCCCCGGCATCGGCGAGGTCGACCGCGAGCGCTATCTGCAGGGCATTGACGGCATGCTGTTCGGCGATGACCGCTCGCAGGGATTCGTGCGCGGCAAGAATTTCTACCATCCGACGCTCGGCGTGGCCTTCACGGTGCCGAGCGGCTTCATCCTCGACAACACGACGGATGCGGTGCTGGCGACGGCGCCGGATGGCACGGCCCTGCGCTTCGACGGCGCCAACCTGCCGGTCGGCACCGCGCTGGCCGATTATATCGCGTCGGGCTGGGTCAACGGGCTGGACCGCAACTCGATCAAGAGCTTCTCGGTCAACGGGCTGGAGGCCGCCTCGGCGCGCGCCGAAGCCAAGGGCTGGGTGTTCCGCATCGCCGTGATCCGCGTCGGCCCCAGCGCGACCTATCGCTTCATCTTCGCCAACGAGACCGACACGCCGGGCCTCGAGCAATCGACGAACGAGACGGTGCAGAGCTTCCGCAAGCTGTCGCCGCAGGAAGCCGCCGCGCTCAAGCCGCTGCGGGTGCAGTTGGTGACGGTGAAGTCGGGCGATACGGTGGACAGCCTCGCGCGGCGCATGAACGGCGTCGACCGGCCGGGGGATCTCTTCCGCGTGCTGAACGACATCAAGGGCAACGCCCTGCCGCCCGCCGGCGACAAGGTCAAGATCATCGGCGATTGAGCGCCAGGCGGCGGCACCGGGACCGTCCGGACGCCGCCGTTTTACCGACAGGCCAGACAACAAAAAAGGGCGCCCGAAGGCGCCCCTTTTGCGTTTCAGCCGGTCAGACGTCGAAGCGGCTGACGTCGCGGACCGCGCCCTTGTCGGCGCTGGTCGCCATCGCGGCATAGGCCTTGAGCGCCGTCGTCACATTGCGCTTGCGCGGCTTGACCGGCTTCCAGCCATCTCGTCCGCGCGCGTCCATGGCAGCACGGCGGGCGGCAAGCTCCTCGTCGGAGATCTTGATGCGCAGGATACGGTTCGGGATATCGATCTCGATCGTATCGCCTTCCTCGACCAGGCCGATGGCGCCGCCGGCCGCGGCTTCCGGCGCCACATGGCCGATGGAGAGGCCCGAGGTGCCGCCGGAGAAGCGGCCATCCGTCACCAGCGCGCAGGCCTTGCCCAAGCCGCGCGACTTCAGATAGCTGGTCGGATAGAGCATTTCCTGCATGCCGGGGCCGCCGCGCGGTCCCTCGTAGCGGATGATGACGACGTCGCCTTCCTTGACCTTCTTGTTCAGGATGCCGAGCACGGCGTCGTCCTGGCTTTCGAAGATCACGGCCGGGCCGGTGAACTTGAGGATCGACTCGTCGACGCCGGCGGTCTTCACCACCGAGCCGTTGAGCGCGATGTTGCCCTTCAGGACCGCGAGGCCGCCATCCTTCGAGAAGGCATGCGGGACGTCGCGGATCGCGCCCTTCTCACGGTCGAGATCGAGCTCGCTCCAGCGCTGGTTCTGGCTGAAGGCCACCTGGGTCGGAACGCCGCCGGGAGCCGCGCGATAGAATTCGCGAACGCTCTCGCTGTTGGTCTGGCGGATGTCCCAGCGGGCGATCGCCTCGGCGAGCGTCGAGGAGTGCACGGTCGGCAGGTCGAGGTTCAGCAGGTCGCCGCGCGCCAGCTCGCCGAGGATCGCCATGATGCCGCCGGCGCGGTGGACGTCTTCCATATGCACGTCCTGCTTGGCCGGGGCGACCTTGCAGAGCACCGGGACATGGCGGGACAGGCGGTCGATATCATCGAGGTCGAAGTCGATCTCGCCCTCATGCGCCGCCGCCAGGATGTGCAGCACGGTATTGGTCGAACCGCCCATGGCGATATCGAGCGTCATGGCGTTTTCGAAGGCGCCGAACGAAGCGACGTTGCGCGGCAGCACGCTCTCGTCGTCCTGCTCGTAGTAGCGGCGGGTGATGTCGACGATCTGGTGACCGGCCTCGACGAACAGGCGCTTGCGGTCGGCGTGGGTTGCGAGCGTCGAGCCGTTGCCCGGCAGCGACAGGCCGAGCGCCTCGGTCAGGCAGTTCATCGAATTGGCGGTGAACATGCCGGAGCAGGAGCCGCAGGTCGGGCAGGCATTCTGCTCGATCAGCGTGACGTCGGCATCGGACATCGACTCGTCAGCGGCGGCTACCATGGCGTCGACGAGGTCGAGCGCATGCATCTTGCCATCGGACAGCACGACCTTGCCGGCTTCCATCGGGCCACCGGACACGAAGATCGTCGGGATGTTGAGGCGCAGCGACGCCATCAGCATGCCCGGGGTGATCTTGTCGCAGTTCGAGATGCAGACCATGGCGTCGGCGCAGTGGCCGTTGACCATGTACTCGACCGAGTCGGCGATGATCTCGCGCGAAGGCAGCGAGTAGAGCATGCCGTCATGGCCCATCGCGATGCCGTCATCGACGGCGATCGTGTTGAATTCCTTGGCGACGCCGCCGGCCTTCTCGATCTCGCGCGCCACCAGCTGGCCAAGATCCTTCAGGTGGACGTGGCCGGGGACGAACTGCGTGAACGAGTTTACCACCGCGATGATCGGCTTGCCGAAATCACCGTCCTTCATGCCGGTGGCGCGCCAAAGGCCGCGCGCGCCGGCCATGTTGCGGCCGTGGGTGGTAGTACGGGAACGATAGGCGGGCATGTTGACCTCGATCTGCATCGTTTTCCCCCATATAGGGCACCGGCGATCGAGCGGAGCGTTCCGGGGGAAGTGGTAAGGGGTTTTGGTTGCACCAAAGCAACCGGGATGTCGAGAAAATTTCGCGTTTCGGACCTTGCGCGGGCATTGCCAGAGTGCCATCTCCTGCAAACGAGCGGGGTCCGGGCCCCTCTGGCGGTGCGTCGCCCACCGTGATGTCGGACCCTTAAATAGTTTGGCCCGGCGACCTGTGCTCGTGATCCATGGATATTGTTTCGTTCTTCGGGGCCGAATTTTTCGGCCAGCCGGCTGCCGTCTGGCTGCTGTTTGCCGGCATCGTCGTTTTGCTGCTGGTCCTTGACCTCGGCGTGCTCAATCGTGGTGACCACGAGATCGGCATCCGCCGCAGCCTTCTGCTCTCCAGCTTCTACATCGGCGTCGCGCTGCTGTTCGGTGCCTGGGTCTGGTACGATCTCGGCGCGGATGCCGGCATGCTCTACCTGACCGGCTTCGTCGTCGAGAAGAGCCTCGCCCTCGACAACATCTTCGTCATCTCATTGATCTTCGGCGCCTTCGCGATCCCGCGCGCCTACCAGCACCGCGTGCTGTTCTGGGGCATTCTCGGCGTGCTGGTGTTGCGCGCCGTGATGATCGGCCTCGGCGCGGCGCTGATCTCGTCCTTCGGCTGGATCCTGTACATCTTCGGCGCCTTCCTGATCCTCACCGGCATCAAGATGCTGTTTGCCGGCGACGAGCCGATGGACCTGGAGAAGAGCCGGATCCTCAAGCTGGTGCGGCGGATGATTCCCGTCTCGCCCAATCTGGATGGCCACCGCTTCTTCACCCGCGTTCAGCAGGCCGGCGGCAAGGCGCATCTGGTGGCGACGCCGCTGTTCCTGGCGCTGGTTTCGATCGAGATCGCCGACATCGTGTTCGCGGTCGACAGCGTGCCCGCCGTCTTCGCGATCACGACCGACCCCTACATCGTCTACACCTCGAACATCTTCGCCATTCTCGGCCTGCGCGCGCTTTATTTCGCGCTGGCCGCCATGGTGCACCGCTTCCACTACCTGAAATACGCGCTGGCTCTGGTGCTGGTGCTGGTCGGCGGCAAGATCTTCTGGACGCACCTGATCGGCCCGGTGAACACCTTCGTGTCGCTGGGCTCGACCATTGGCATCCTCGCCGCCGGCGTCATCCTCTCGCTGTGGAAGACGCGCAACGACGTGGAGCCGATCGCTCAGGCCGGCGAGAGCGACGTCTCGATCAAGCGCACCCAGTAGGATGCGCCGATCGGCAGGGCCTCGTCGTTGAAATCATAGGCCGGGTTGTGCAGCCCGGCCGTGTCGCCATTGCCGATGAAGATGAAGGCGCCGGGGCGCTTCTCCAGCATGTAGGAGAAGTCCTCGCCGCCCATCATCGGCGCGACCTCGCGATCGACGCGGTCGCCGCCGACGATCTCCGAAGCCACGTCGCCCGCGAAGATGGTGTTGGCGACGTGGTTCACCGTCACGGGATAATTCCGGTCGTAGTCGACCTCGATCCGGGCGCCATAAGTGGCGCCAATCCCGGCGGCGATCTCGCGGATCCGCTTCTCGGCGAGATCGCGCATCTCCGGCGTCAGGGTGCGCACGGTGCCGCCCAGAAAGGCGGTCTGCGGGATGATGTTGTGCGCTTCGCCGGCGTGGAACTTGGTCACCGAGACGACCACGGAGTCGAGCGGATCGACCGAGCGCGACACGATGGTCTGCATGGCCTGCACGAGATGCGAGCCAATGACGATCGGATCCAGGCTCAGATGCGGCTTGGCCGCATGGGCACCCCGGCCGGCAATGGTGAAATTGAACTCGTCGGTCGCCGCCATGATCGGGCCGGGCCGGATCGCGAACTTGCCGATGTCGAGCCCGGGCATGTTGTGCATGCCATAGATCTCGTCGATGCCGAACCGCTCCATCAGCCCGTCCTCGACCATCGCCTTGCCGCCGGCGCCACCCTCTTCGGCAGGCTGGAACACGACCACGGCGGTGCCGTCAAAATTGCGCGTCTCGGCCAAATACTTGGCCGCGCCCAGCAGCATGGCCGTATGGCCGTCATGACCGCAGGCATGCATCTTGCCGGGGATCGTCGAGGCATAGGGCTTGCCCGTGATCTCGGTCAGAGGCAGCGCGTCCATGTCGGCGCGCAGCGCGACGGTCCGGCCGCCGGCGCCGCGCTTGCCGCGGATGACGCCGACCACGCCGGTGCGGCCGAGGCCCGTCACCACTTCGTCGACGCCGAATTCCTGCAGCCGCTCCGCGACCTTGGCCGCCGTGCGATGCACGTCGTAGAGGATTTCCGGATGCTGGTGCAGATCATGCCGCCAGGCGGCGACCTCGTCCTGATACTCGGCCAGACGATTGATGATCGGCATTCCGGAACTCCGCGGGGTTTACAGCACGAAGCTCCACTCTAGCTGCGGCGCAGCAAAAAATCACGATCCGGTTTGCTTTTCCTTGCCTTAGCCGTGCCGGGCCGATGGATCGTCCGGATCGGGTTCGCGCGTCTCGCCGGGATCGCGACGCTGATGGCCGGGACTGCGCGCATGGCTCTCGGACCAGCTGTGCGACTGCCGCGATCGGCCGGCCGAGAAGGCATGGCCATGCGCCTCGGCGAAAGTCGGCCCATGGCGGTGGAAAAATCCACGCCCCTCGGAGTGACTGGGGCCATCGGCCTGTTCGAAGCCGGGCGAGAAGGGCTGGCCGGCAAAGCTCTGCCAGAAACCTGCCCAGGGATTGTCGTCATCCTGGGGCGCGCTCTCGGGATCGAACGGCGCCTCGATGCGATGCAGGATCGCGCCGAGTTCGGTCAGTTTGGCCTCAACGAGCGGATCGGGGCGGATCCGAAGATGGTCGCCCATCATCTGCGTCGGCAACTGGCGATTGCCGATATGCCAGGCGATGCGAACCAGTTTCGGCAGGCTGCCGGCCGAGACCTCGATCAGTGGCTCCCTCGCCGCCTCGACCGCTATGATGCGGCCATCCTCCAGCAGCAGCCCGTCGCCATCGCGCAGCCCGACCGGCATCGGCAGATCGAGCAGGAACGACACGCCGCCCTTCGCCGACATGGCCAGGCGCCCTCGTCGACGGGCTTCATAGTCCAGCAGCACAGTATCGGCGACGGCCCCGGTCCAGGAGCCGGCGGGAAGAATGGTGGTTGCGCGGATCATGCAGCGCCTCCTCACAATCGTGGTCCGTCGCCAGACCGCATGCCGGTCCGGCGACCTCTCGCATACCGCCCCCAGAACGACCCATGCCCCTAATCTAGGCCATAACGTTGCGTCACGCTATGGTCTCCGCAGCGGCGCGGGCTGCGCGAAATCGTGAATCGGTCGTCAAAAATCGGCCGATCGCCTCGCGGAAGCCGTTTGAAGCGCCTCGTGGACAGAGAGAAATTTTCGCTCTCATTCCAAGGACTTCCGGATCGTCCGCCAAGTCGGCGGTTTGGTCGCTTTGCCAAGCCCGCCCCAGATCGGTTATTCAGGTCCGACGCGCCGGCCTCGTCGGTCCCGCCACCTTCCCGACACGGACAAAGCCTGACATGCACTTCGTGACCCGATCGATCGCCCGGTTCCTCGCACTCATCCTGCTGGTAGGCCTTGGCGTGAACGCGGCTTCCGCGGTGGAGACGCCCTACATCGTCGCCGACATCGACAGCGGCAAAGTCCTTGCGGCGCGCAATGCGCACCAGGACTGGTACCCCGCCTCGGTGACCAAGCTGATGAGCGCCTATGTCGTGTTCAAGGCGATCCGCGACAACAGGATCTCGCTGGCGAGTCAGATCGTCGTCTCTCGCCACGCGCTCAACGAGCAGCCGAGCAAGATGGGCTTCAAGGTCGGAACCGTCATCGATCTCGACAATGCGCTGAAGATGATGCTGGTGCATTCGGCCAATGACATCGCCATGGCGATCGCCGAGACGGTGGGCGGCAGCGAGGCCGGCTTCGTGGCGATGATGAATGCCGAGGCGGCCCGGCTCGGCATGACGAACACCCATTTCATCAATCCGAACGGCCTGCCCGGCGAGGGCCAGTTCACATCGGCGCGCGATCTCGCCGTGCTGGCGCGCGCGCTCTGGATCGAGTTTCCCGAACGGCGCCAGCTCTATGGCATCACCGCGATCCGCTCCGGCAAGCGCGTGCTGAAATCCGCCAACTCGCTGCTCGAGCGCTATCCCGGCTCGAGCGGCATGAAGACCGGCTTCATCTGCGCCTCCGGCTTCAACGTCGTGGCGACCGCCTCGCGCGACGGCCATACGTTGGTCGCAGTGGTGCTTGGTTCCAGCACCGCCAAGGAACGCGCCGAGCTGACGGCTCGCCTGATGAACCAGAGCTTCGGCAGCCTGGCGCTGACCGGCAACCGTCCCACGCTGGCCAGCTTCCGCGGCGCCTCGCCAGTCGACGGCGCGATCAACATGCGCGACGACATCTGCAACCGCAAGGAACGCGGCGAGCACGAGGCGGAGACCGCCGCCGCGCCAAACCTGCCCAGCGCGCTGGAGCCGCGCGTCAAGCTGATGGAGCCCGTCGTCGTCTCGACGATCGGCGTGCGCAACCCGGACGGCTCGATAAAGCCAGCCGCCGTCGCCGAAGCCGAGGACGAAGCCGCCGCCATCGCCGCGGCTGCCGCCAAGCAGGAAAAGAAGCAAAAGGGCAAGACCACCCGGAACGGCAAGAAGGACGGCGACAAGAAGTCGGCTGCGAAGCCCGTCGCCAAGCCTTCCAAGGCCGTCGCCAAGAAAGAAGGCGACAAGCCGGTGAAGGCCAAGGCGCCCGCCAAGCCCAAGATCGAGCTCGGCGTTCCCTTCGACTCGACCGACGTCGCCCCCCTGCCGGATTCGGCGCTCGCCATCTCGCAGTGACGCGCTTGTCTCAGGAAGCCGCCCAGAACCCCGCCCGCCAACGCCCGAAGCCGATCCCGCTGACCGTGCTGACCGGCTTTCTCGGCGCCGGCAAGACGACGCTGCTGAACCGGCTGCTGCGCGATCCGGCGCTCGCCGGCACCGCCGTCATCGTCAACGAGTTCGGCGAGATCGGGCTCGACCATCTGCTGGTCGGCGAGTCCGAGGACGGCATCATCGAGCTTTCCTCCGGCTGCCTCTGCTGCACCATTCGCGGCGAGCTGGTGACCACGCTCGAGAACCTGCTGCGCGCGCTCGACAACCACCGCATCGAACGGCTCGACCGGGTTGTCATCGAGACGACCGGGCTGGCCGATCCTGCGCCGGTGCTGCAGAGCGTGCTGCTCCACCCCTATCTGGCGATGCGCTACCGGCTCGACGGCGTCGTCACCGTGGTCGATGCCGTCAACGGCGCGCGCACCCTCGACATGTCGGACGAGGCGAACCGGCAGGTCGCGGTCGCCGACCGCATCGTGCTGACCAAGACCGACCTCGCCCAAGCAGATCCGGCGATCCGTGACCGCATCCGCGCCCTCAACCCCGGCGCCGTCATCCTCGAAGCGTCCCACGACGACGTGCAGCCCGCAAACCTGTTCGACACGCAGCCCTTCACCACCGAAGGCAAGATCGCCGACGTGGTCGGCTGGCTGGCGGCCGAAGCGCATGCCGGTCACGGTCACGATCACGGCCATCACCATCACCATGACGACCATGGTCACGGGCATGCGGCGCATGCGCACCAGCACGCGCATGACGTGAATCGGCATGACGCGCGTATCCGCTCCTTCGTCGCGACCCGTTCGACGCCGATTTCCCGCCATGCGCTGGATGATTTTCTGGACCGGCTGGCCCGCGAGCATGGCGCGAGCCTGCTGCGGCTGAAGGGGCTGGTGCAGACGGCGGACGCACCCGACCGTCCGCTCGTCATCCAGGCGGCGCAGACGATCTTCCATCCGCCCGCCCGGCTTCCCGCCTGGCCGAGCGATGACCGCCGCTCGCGGCTGGTGCTGATCGTGCGCGACATGCCGGAAGCGGCCGAACGCGCTTTGGTCGGCGCCTTCTCCGACCTGCCGCAGACCGATATCGCCGACGCAACGACGGTGGCCGACAACCCCCTCGCCATCTCGGGCTTTTCCGGCGTTTTCCGGCCCTGACCACGCGGGTAGCCTCCGCCATCGGCGGTTGCAGGTGGCCCCGGAACAATTGCGCTTGCCGGGACGGAACCGAATGGGAAAGGCGTCGTTAAGGCATCAGAGGCAACCCTGAGGAGAGCCAAGATGTCGATGAAGATTGCCGTCGCCGCAGCCGTGTCGATCGCCGCCTGCCTGCCGATGATGCCGACCCAGGCCCTGGCCGTTTCGCAGAACGCGGCGAAGAACATCTGCATCAACAAGGCCGCCATCAAGCACAATGCCCTGCGCGGCAACGTGCAGATCAACCGCACCAAGGTGCGCAGCAGCACCTATGAGTTCGGTCTCGTCATCGACGGCGGACAGTTCAACTGCATCGTCACCAAGGGCGGCAAGATCCGCTATCTCGGCTAGCCTTCGATACCGGCTGGCGTCGCCGGATCGCTCCGGCAACATGGTCCCCCACCATGCTGGAGCGATTCGGTCCGTCCATGCCCAAGATCCTGACGCTTTGCGGCAGCCTCCGCGCCGCCTCTTCCAACCGGACGCTGTTGCGCGCGGCTGAAAAAATCGCGCCAGTGGGTGTCGTCTTCGAGCATTTCGAAGGCTTGGGCGACCTGCCCCATTTCAACCCGGACATCGAGGCCGGCCCCCTGCCCGCCCCGGTCGCCGATCTTCGCGCCCGTGTCGACGCAGCGGACGCGATCCTGATCTCCTGCCCGGAATATGCACGTGGAATCCCCGGTTCCTTCAAGAATGGCTTGGATTGGCTCGTGGGAGGACATGAGCTTCCCGGCAAGCCGGTCGCGCTGTTCAATGCCTCGCCGCGCGCGTCCGATGCGCAGGCGGCGCTTCGACTGGTCCTCACCACCATGTCGGCCCGGGTCGTGGACGAGGCGCACATCGCCGTTGCCCTCCTCGCTGGGAATCGCGAAGCCGACGCCGTCGCCACCGATCCGGAACTCCGCCCGATCCTTGAGCGAGGTCTCGCGGCTCTGCTGGCTGTGATCGAGCCTCCTCAGTCGGGCTGAGCGGCGTTCGCGCCGCGCTCGATCAGGAAGCGCAGGATCATGCGCCCGCCCTGGTCCACGCGTTCCTGCCGGATCAGGATGTGGCCATCCTCATGGCAGAGATGCGGGATGTCGATCGCCGCCATCGGGTCGGTCGCCTCGACGAGCAGGCGACTATCCCGCGCCATGCCGGCAAGCAGTTTGCGCGCCTTCAGAACCGGCAGCGGACAGGCGATCCCCCGCGCATCGAGCAAGCGGTCGGCGAGCCAGAGTGCGCTTTCGCCCGGGGCGGCATGGGCTGCATCGTCGGTCATGTCGGTCAGCATATCCTCGGCAAGAGCTGGCCCGTTTCGACGGGCGAACGCTTTCTTAAAGCAGAAACCGCTACAAAACGCGCTGGTCGTCCCGATTTCCCCTTTCGGTTCAGGAGCTCCGCCCGGTGCGTGTTTCCTTCGTCGGCATGGTCGAGCGCTTTGCGCCGGCGGTGCTCCGCGCCCGCCTGGTCCGCCTGACCGCGATCGCCGACAACATCGTCACCGGCCGCGACGACCGCGCCGTTGCCCAGCGCATGGCGCTGACCGCCTTCACCATCCGCATTCTCTCCGCCGTCATCGCCTATGCCAGCCAGGTGCTGCTGGCGCGCTGGATCGGCGAATTCGAATATGGCGTCTATGTCGTCGTCTGGGTCGGCGCCGTCATCATTGGCGGCCTCGCCTGCCTCGGCATCCAGACCGCGGTCGTGCGCTTCGTGCCGGAATATGCCGCACGCAACGAACTCGCGCTGTTGCGCGGCATCCTGATCGGCAGCCGCGTGCACGGCCTCGCCACGGCGACGCTGATCGCCGCGATCGGGTTGATCGGCATCTTCCTGTTTCGCGACAGCATCGCCAGCTACTATGTCATGCCGCTCTATCTCGCGGCGATCTGCATTCCGATGCTGGCCATCGGCGAGATCCAAGATGGCCTGGCGCGCGGCTTCAACTGGGCCGACCTCGCGCTCTGGCCGACCTTCATCATCCGCCCCGTCCTGATCATCCTCTTCACCTATGTGGCGCTGGAGATGGGCGCGGTCGCGGATGCCACCACGGCGATGACGACGGCGATCCTCGCCACCTACCTGACCAGCGTGCTGCAGATGGGGGCGCTGGCCTATCGCACGCAAAAGGTCGTGACGCCTGGCGTCCGCCACTATCGCTCCTTCACCTGGATCGCGGTCGCCTTCCCGATCTTCCTGGTCGAGGGGTTCTTCAACCTGCTGACCAATGTCGACATCCTGATCGTCGGCCAGTTGCGCCCGCCGGAAGAGGTCGCCGTCTATTTCGCCACGGTGAAGACGCTGGCGCTGGTCCATTTCGTCTATTTCGCCGTCCGCGCCGCCACCATGCAGCGCTTCTCGCAATATTATTCGTCCGGCGACCGCGTCCGCTTCGAGGCGACGGTGCGGGATTCGCTGCACTGGACGTTCTGGCCCTCCGTCGTCGCCGTCATTCTGCTGCTGCTCTGCGGCCGCTTCCTGCTGTCGATGTTCGGCGCCAGTTTCGTTTCCGGCTTCCCGCTGATCTTCATCTTCGCAGCCGGGCTGCTGGTGCGCGCCTCGATCGGTCCGGCGGAAAGCATCCTGACCATGGCGGGGGAACAGCGGATCTGCGCCGCCGTCTATGCCGGGACGTTCCTGGTCAACCTGGTCCTCAACTACACGCTGATCCCGCATTTCGGGCTGGAGGGCGCAGCGATCGCCACCTCGCTGGCGCTTTGCCTCGAAACGCTGGCCGTGTATCTGGCCGTGCGCTGGCGGCTGAAGCTGCGCTGCTCGATCCTGCATGTGCTGGGACCGCGCGGCACAATCCGCCTGACCCCGCGTTCGGAGCGCCAGCCGTGACGACCCCGTCCGTCGCGGAAGTGCCGGCTCCGGCGAGAGAACCGGTTGCGGGCGCGGCCGAGGACAATCCCTTCTTTACCGCGGGCCTTCTCGGCGCGGCGCGAGAGCACCTCGGCGACCCAAGCGTAACGATCGCCGCCATTACCGATGCCAGCGGCGACGTCATCGCCCTGGCGCCGATCCGCCCGACCTCTCTCGGCAGGCTGATCCCCGCCATGGCCGTCTGGGTGCATCCGCATGGGCCGCTCGGAACCCCGTTGCTCGACGCCGGTGCGATCGACGCCGCGGCCGCCGGACTGATCGCCGCCATGGATGGCGGGAGACCGGGACGGCGCATCCTCGAGTTCCCCTATCTGCCGCTCGCAGGCCCCGCCGCAGACGCGTTGCGCCACCAGGCCGAGATCACGGGCCGGCCGATCGCCGTGCTCGCCGCGCACCGCCGAGCCATGCTGAAGCGGACGGGTCCCGCTCCCACGCTTTTCCGGCAGGCGATCTCGGCCAAGAAGCGCAAGGAACTGGCGCGCCAGCTTCGCCGCCTCGGGGAATTGGGAACACTCACTGCCGAGCACGTCTCGGATCCGGAACGTCTCGCGGCCGCGCTGGAGGATTTCTTCACGCTGGAGGCGAGCGGCTGGAAGGGCCGGCGCGGCACGGCGCTAACGCTTCGCGAGCGCGAAAAGGCGTTTGCCAAGGCCTCCGTCGCCAGCGGCGATGCGACCATCCACGCGATCCGGCTCGAGGGCCGCGCCGTGGCGATGCTGGTCAGCTTCAAGGCCGGTGGCAGCGCCGTGACATGGAAGATCGCCTATGACGAAGCCTATGCGCGCTTCTCGCCCGGCGTCCACATCATGCTGGAGGCGTCCGTCGCGCTGCTGGCCGATCCGGCCATCGACCAGATCGATTCGATTGCCATTCCCGACCACCCCATGGTCGACCCAATCTGGCCGGACCGGTTGGAAATCGGCACGCTCGTCATCGGGCCGAAGGGTGGCGGCCTCCGCTACGAGATCGGCCTGGCGTTGGCGCGACTGGAACTGAGCCTGCGCCCCATCGCCCGTCGCCTCGTCCACACCGCGCGGCAGAGGGCCGAGGCGCTGAAGGCGCGGCTCAGGCGATCCCCATCCACCGGATCGCTACCATGCTGATGATGCCCAGCGCCGCGAGCGACAGCACGACCGTTGCCGTGACCCGCAGGCCGGCCCGCGCCACGGAGCGGACGTCGACGCCCAGGCCCAGCGCCGCCATGGCGAGCACGGTAAGGAAGCTCGCGAGCGGGGCCGTATAGCCGACGACCCAATCCGGTATCAACCCGGCGGAACGCAGCATGCCGAGCCCGATGAAGCCGAGGATGAACCAGGGCACCATGTGGCGCAGGTTGGGGCGTCCGGTCGCGATGCCAGCGCCGTCGACCCGGCTTTGCAGCAGCGACAGCACCAGCACGACCGGCCCCAGCATCAGCACGCGCAGCAGCTTGACCAAGGTGCCCATCTGGACGCTGGCGGCGGCAACCGGCGCCGTCGCGGCCAGCACCTGCGGCACGGCATAGACGGTGAGCCCGGCGAATACGCCGTACTGCGTCACGGACAGGCCGAACACAGATATCAGCAGCGGCAGCGTCAGCACGACGACGACACCAAGCACGGCCGTGAAGGCGATTGCCGAAGCGACATCCTCGCCATCGGCATGGATCACGGGCGCCGCGGCGGCGATGGCGGAGTTGCCGCAGATCGAGTTGCCGCAGGCGATCAGGATCGCCATGCCGCGATCGAGCCCCATCATCCGGCCGATGCCATAGCTGACCAGAATGGCGCAGGTGACCACCAGCGCGACGCCGACCAGCAGGGTCAGGCCCTGCGCGGCGACGGCGGCGGCGCTGATCGAGGCGCCGAGCAGCATGACCGCCAGTTCCAGCAACGTGCGCGCACTGAACACGACGCCGGGCAGAAAGCTCTCGCCGGGCCGCCAGACGGAGCGGACCGCCACGCCGATCAGGATCGCCAGCACCACGCCATCCAGCCAGGCGCGGCCGAAGAAGGCGGCCTCGGCATGCTCGACCAGGAGGGCCGCGACCGCCACGGCAGCGGTAAGGGCCAGTCCCGGAGCCAGGGGGTGCAGACGAGCGGGGAAGGAGCGGAGAGCGAAGGACATGCCGGGAAGATGCAGCCGGCTAATCATGCAATCCATTTCGAAATATAATACTGTTCGTTCGATCCAATCGAACAAACATTCTCATGACCCTCGACCAGCTTAGAATTTTCATCGCCGTCGCCGAGCGCGAGCATCTGACGCGCGCCGCCGAGGCGCTGCGCCTGACGCCGTCGGCGGTAAGCTCCGCCATCCATGCGCTGGAAGCGCGCTACGATACGCGCCTGTTCGACCGGGTCGGCCGGCGCATCGAGCTGACCGAGGCGGGTCGCGTCTTCCTGGTCGAGGCGCAGGCGACGCTCGCCCGCGCTCAGGCGGCCGAACTGGCGCTGGCGGAACTGGGCGGGCTGATGCGCGGCACGCTGGAGATCCAGGCGAGCCAGACGATCGCGAGCTACTGGCTGCCGCCGGCACTGGTCCGCTTCCGCGCCGCCTATCCCTCGATCGGCATCCATCTCGCCACCGGCAACACCGAAACCGTGCGCCATGCGGTGCATGAGGGTCTGGCCGAAATCGGCTTCATCGAGGGCGAGATCGACGATCCGGCGCTGGCGACCCGGGCGGTTGGCGAGGACCGGCTCATCCTCGTCGCGACCCCAGAACATCCCCTGTCGAAGGCAAGCCATGTGGGCACGGCGGAAATCGCGGCGACGCGCTGGGTGATGCGCGAGCGCGGCTCGGGCACCCGCTCGGTGTTCGAGGCGGCGCTGACCGCGCGCGGCATCCTGCCCGAGACGCTGAAGGTCGAGCTGGAATTGCCGAGCAACGAGGCGGTTCGGGCCGCCGTCGAAGTCGGGGACCACGCGACCGTGGTATCCGAACTGGTCGCCAGCCCGCATATCGCGGCCGGCAAGCTGGCGCGCGTCGCCTTCGAGATGACGCCGCGCGCTTTCAGCATGGTCTGGCACAAGGAGCGCTACCGCTCCAAGGCCGCCCGGGCCCTGGAAACGCTGCTCGTTGCGCCGGCTAGCGGTTGACGACCGCGCCGCCGATAGAGACGACCGTGCTGCCATCGGCCGGCAGCGGTCCGCCGCCCACGACGGCCGGGCGCTCATAGGGCTTGGCCAGCACGAGCGACCAGTAGACCTTGTACTTGCTCTTCGGCGCATAGGCCGTGCCGATGCCGATCCGGGTCACGCCGGGCTTCAGCATGTTGGCGTTGTGGTGGGGCGAATCGCGCCAGCCGGAAAAGGCTTCCGCCAGAGTGCGATAGCCGGCGCCGACATTCTCGGCCGCGATGCCGGCATCGAAGCCGGAAGCCGCGAGACGGCGCTGGAAGCTGCCGCCAACGTCATGGTTGACCTTGTCGGCCTTGGCCATGGCGCGCGCCTGATCGGCCGCCATCTTGTTCAGGAGCGGATCCACCGTGACGGGGCCGAGGCCCTTGTTCATGCGGTATCCCGTGATCAGGCTGGCGGCGGCCTGCGGGTCGACGGTCGCGCCGGCGGAATCGATCCGATTGTAGAAGACCGGCGATTTCGGCGTCGTGTCGACGACCGTCTCCGAGCAGCCGGCCAGGACGGCGGCGGCGATCAGAGCGGCAAGCAGCGGGGGCATGCGCCGGAGGAAAGGGGTCATGAAGCGCCTCGGGGGTAAGGAAAGCGGAGATACCGGAATAAGCAATAAAGGCTAACGAACTGCGAGCGGCGATAGGGCCCCCCGGCGGCTCAGCCGGGGAGAGCCACCCCTGCTTCCTTCAACCGGCTCAGGATCGCGAACCGCAGCTCGGAGCGGACTGTCGCGCCGGTGGCGATATCCGCGAGATAGCAGCGCAGCTCGAAATCGAGCGACTTCTCGCCGAAATTCAGGAACAGCACGATCGGCTCCGGGTAGCGCAGCACCAGCGAATGGTCCTTGGCGGTTTCGAGCAGGATCGTCTTCACCGCCTCCGCATCGGACAGCTTGCTGACCGTGACCGGCAGGATGATGCGGCCCGACCGGTCGCGCAGCACCATGTTCTTGACGACGCCGGTGATCAGGCTCGAATTCGGCACGATGACGGTGGCGCGATCGAAGGTCTCGATCTCGGTGGCGCGCACATTGATGCGCTTGACCGTCCCCTCCTCCGCCCCGACCGTGATCCAGTCTCCGGCGCGGATCGGCCGCTCGGCCAGCAGGATCAGGCCCGAGACGAAATTGTTGACGATCGCCTGCAGGCCGAGACCGATACCGACGGAGAGCGCGCCCGCGACGATCGCGATGTTGGAGAGATCCAGCCCGGCATAGCCGAAGGCCAGCGTCGCCGCGAAGATCATGCCGACATAGCCGAAGGTCGTGCGGATCGAATTGCGCAGGCCCGAATCCAGCCGCGTCGTCGGCAGGAAGCGGGTGTCGAGCCAGTTCTGGATCGAGCGCGTGACGACCAGGCCGACGATGAAGACGGCGATGCCGGCGACCAGCGTCGACAGCGAGATAGTGATCGAGCCGATCTTGAAGCCGAAGAAGAGCTGGCGGATCGTCTCGAACAGGCCGGAGGAATCCACGCCCCACTGCGCCACGATGGCCAGGAAGGCAAAGCCGATCAGCACCAGATGCGCCGCGCCATTGGCCAGCACGCCGGCCTGTGTCACCGAGCGCGGCGCGAAGCCGACCGAGGAGATCAGGCGGCTGCCGACCACGCCGTCGCGCCGGAACGAGGCGGCGGTCAGCTCGTCGGTCAGCTTCATCAGCAGATAGAGCAGCGAGATGACCACCGCGACCCAGACCGTCTGCGTGGTGAGGAAGCGGCCCAGCGCGACATAGCCCATCAGGTTGGCGATGATGGCGGCGCCGGCGGAAAGGCCGGCGACCAGCAGCGCGAGCCGGCCCAGGCCGTATTCCTCGTCAGCGGGGTCGTCCGTTTCCTCCTCGTCCGGCGTGTTGCGCCGGGTCAGCACGCGAACCATGCCGATGACGAGTATGGCGATGACGATCGACAGGATGCCGTCCAGGGCGATGACGAACTGCAGCGAGGCCAGCGTCACCTTGGCGAAGCTCTGGTGGACGATTACCAACGCCTCGAGCGCCGCGATCGCGACCGAGAGATGGAAGGCGCGGGTGGCGACGGCATCGTCCAGCGCGACCAGCCGCCAGGTGCTGCGCGTCGGCGCCAGCAGCGCCCGCGACACGCCGAAGGCGAGCGAGAAGAACACGATCGCCGCCGTTGCACCCGTCCAGACCAGATCGATGCGATAAGGCATCAGATCCAGCGCCTTCAGGATCGACTGCACGGCGGTCAACACGATCAGCGGCAGGAAGGCATTGACCGCCACGATTGCGGCGGCGGACATCACCTTGGTCCGCATGGTCGGCTGCTGGTCGGCGGTCGGCCGGCGTAGCTTGGAAAGCAGGAAGCGTCGTCCCGGCACCAGCACCATGATGATCAGCGCCAGCAGGCTGACGAAGATCGCGATCACCGAGCGGTCGCTGCGATTGGCGACGACGCCGGCCCATTCGCCGACGACCGAGCCCGAGCGGCCGACGATCGAGGGGACGTCGGTGGCGGCGTCGCCCCAGAGGCCGGGGTCGATCAGGCTGGAATTGCGCTCCAGCAACGCGGCGGTGAAGCGGGTTCGCCGGCGTTCGCCGATCTGGGACAGCGTGTAGGAACCATGCGTCGCGACGGCGAGCGCCTGTTTCTGGAAGCCGGCCAGGTCCGCCAGCTGCTGCTGCGCCTGCTGGCGGTTCGCCTTGGCGGCTTCCGATTCCGCCGCCTCGGTGGTCTCCGTCGGCTTCAGCTGCTCGAACTGCGCAGTCGCGGCCTCGACCTTCGGCGTAAGCGTGTCGGCAAAGGCATTCGCCGCCAGCACGATGTCGGTCGCGTCCTGCTTGTAGCGCCGGAAATCGGCATCGGTCACGCCCGGCTGGTCGATGGCGAGATCGATCCGTTCCAGCGTCGCGTTCCAGGCGTCGATCTGCTTCTGCGGGTCATCCGGCTGCGCCCAGGCCGCCCCGACCGCCAGAACTGCGAGCAAGAAGGCGGCGACCGCCAGGCGCAGCAGCGCGGCCACGCAGGCGCGGGACGCGACGAGATAGGCGGACGGGCGGTGGAGGGCGGCGGCGCTGAACAAGCAGATCTCCGGGCAGGCAACGATACGCGTCATGCGCTTGCCTGAGCTATAGGATGAAAGATGACGAGAATAGGGATTTAAGCTGCAATTTGCGGAGGGTGTACGCGCTCCATCTTACGCCCGAATGGGTGGCGCGGCGGCGACGGCACCCCATATGCGACCCTCGAGCCATCGCGAAGGAACCCGCCGCTTGCCCAGTGATCAGAACCCTGAGGACCCGACGGCGGCGTTCTTCCGGACCCGGTCCGCCTCGGCGATCCTGGCCGATCTGGGTTCGGTGCTGAAGAAGGACCGGGTGAGCCTCGGCGACATGGTCGATGCGCTGGGCGAAGCGGGCCTCGGCCTGACCATCCTGATGCTGGCCCTCCCCTCCTTCATCCCGATCCCGGGCCTGCCGACCGGTTTCGTCTTCGGCACGGCGCTCGCCATCCTCTCGCTGCAGATCATGGTGGGCGCCGACCGGCTGCTGCTGCCGCAATGGCTGCGCCGGCGCAGCCTCCCCAGGGGCCCGGTGGTGAGCGGCGGCGCGTGGATCGCGCCCTGGTTCAAGCGGGTCGAATGGATGCTGCGGCCGCGCTATTCCTTTCTCGCGGGCAAGCTGGCCTATTTCATCCTGGCGGTGCCGATCTTCGTGCACGCCGTGATGATCCTGCTGCCGATCCCGCTTGGCAACCAGCTTCCCTCGCTCGCCGTCATCGTCTTCGCCTTCGGGCTGATCGAGCGCGACGGACTGGCCGTGATCGTGGGCTGGGTACTGACCGTGATCGCGATCGCCTGGAACTCGGCGATCGTCTTCTTCGGCGCGGAACTGTCGCTGTTTCTCTACCGCTGGACGGCGGATCTCTGGGCGTCGCTCTGAGGCAGTCCCTCCTTCGGACGGGACCTGTCCCCAGGCTTCAAAAGGCTTCGCCCGGCCCACGTCGGAGCTCGCCGAATTTTCTCCGCAACTTTGCCCCGGATCGACTTGCGCGACGAAAAAATCGTGCTAGCTTTGAGTGAGAAAAGGTTTTCTCAATCGGCCGTTGGCGGCGGGACACTCCCTCCGCCTTTTTTAAGCACCACTTGAGAAAACCTTTTCTCTACAAAACAGGCCGCCGCTCGAACGGATGGCCGGGGTCAGGAAACACGGCATGAGCGACGGCAGCGACAACGTGATTCAGCCCGCCCGCAGGCGGCCTGTGACGTTGCGCGACGTCGCCGAGACGGCCGGCGTCAGCGTCGCCACCGCCTCGAAGGCGCTGAACGACCAGGGCCGCATGACCGTCGAGACGCGGACCCGCATCCGTAGCGTGGCGCTGCAGCTCGGCTTCCGGCCGAACGGCCTCGCCCAGAGCCTGCTCCGCCGGCGCAGCTTCACCGTCGGCCTGCTCACCAACGACACCTATGGCCGCTTCTCGCTGCCGGTGATGGCCGGCGTTTCCGAAGCGCTGCTCGACAATGGCGTCTCGGTCTTTCTCTGCAATGTCGAGGACGACCCGCGCCTCGGCCAGATGCATGTCGACGCCATGCTGGAAAAGCGCGTCGACGGCATCATCGCCTCGGGCAAGCGGCTCGACCGCCGCCTGCCCGTCGATCTGTCCAATCTCGGCATTCCCGTGATCTATGCCTTCACCAACCCCGACCCCGACACCAACGCGATTGCCTTTGTCTCCGACGATGCCGGCGGCGCCCGGCTTGCCGTCGAGCATTTCGTGGCGCTGGGCCGCCGGCGCATCGTGCATGTGACGGGACCGGAGACCTTCGAGGTCGTGCACCAGCGCGCCGGCGCCTATCGCGCCGTATTGGCCGAACAGGGCTTGGCGCCGCCGCGCGTTCTGATGGGGGCCTGGTCGGAAGGCTGGGGTCACCAGGCGGTGGCGCAACTCTTCGACGCGCCTGGCGAGAAGCCGGATGCCGTCTTCTGCGGCAATGACCAGATCGCCCGCGGCGTCGTCGATGCGCTGCGCGAACGGGGACTGCGCGTGCCCGACGATGTCGGCGTCGTCGGCTTCGACAATTGGGAGATTGTCGCTGCCGCCACGCGCCCGCCGCTCACCACGGTCGACATGAACCTCGTCTCGCTCGGCCGCGAGGCCGGGATGACGCTGCTTTCGCTGGTCGACGGCAAGCCCGTCGAGCCGGGAATCCGAAAACTGCCGTGCCGACTGGTGGTGCGTCAGTCATGCGGCCGTCCACCGGGCGGCTAACCAGAACGGTCGCGAACCCGCGGGAGGAGCTGCGGGGGAACGAAGTCTTCAAAAGGGAGGGAAACCATGAAAACAACTACACGCTGGCTCGCCGCGACGGCGGCCCTGCTATCGATGACGGCGCTCGCCTCTGCGGCGGAAACCGCCAATATCTGGGTCCGGGCCGACGGCTCGAACTTCATGCCGCAGATCGTCGAGGCCTTCAACAAGGGCCACGAAAACCAGATCAAGCTCGACATCATTCCAAATGGCGAACTGGTCCAGAAATATGCGACCTCGGCCGCCGGCGGCACGGCGCCGGACGGATTGTCGCTCGACCTGATCTATACGCCGGCTTTCGCGGCGGCCGGCCAGCTCGAGGACATCACCGACTGGGCGAAATCGCTGCCCTATTTCAAGGATCTTTCGCCGGCTCATGTGAAGACCGGCACCTATAAGGACAAGATCTACGGCCTGCCATTCTCGGCCGACAGCTCGGTCTTGATCTGGAACAAGAAGTTGTTCAAGCAGGCGGGACTCGATCCCGAAAAGGGCCCGGCCAATTTCGCCGAGATCGCGGCGGATGCGGAGAAGGTTGCAGCGCTGGGCGGCGACATCAAGGGCTTCTATTTCTCCGGCGCCTGCGGCGGCTGCAACATCTTCACCTTCACGCCGCTGATCTGGGCGAGCGGCGGCGACATCCTCAGCGAGGACGGCTCCAAGGCGACGCTCGACACGCCGCAGATGCGCGACGCCATCGCGCTCTATCGCGGCATGGTCGAGAAGGGCCTGGTTCCGGAAGGCGCCAAGACCGATAGCGGCGCCAACTTCTTCGCCGCCTTCGCCGCCGGCAATATCGGCATCGCCCCGTCCGGCGCCTTCGCCATCGGCGCGCTCAACACCCAGTACAAGGACATCGACTACGGCGTGACCTTCCTGCCGGGCAAGGATGGCGGCTCGTCCTCCTTCGCCGGCGGTGACAATTTCGTCGTCACCAAGGGCACGCCGAAGCTGGCCGTGCTGAAGGAGTTCCTGGACTACGCCTATTCGCTCGAAGGCCAGACGCTGCTCGCCAGCCGCGGCAGCCTTCCCGTCCGTGGCGACCTCGCCAAGGAAGCGCTGAAGGATCTCGACCCGCGCTACCAGATCGCGGCGGAAGCGATGGCCAAGGGCCGCACCCCGTACAGCGTCGTCTTCAACGACATCATCAACAGCGCCAACGGCCCCTGGGCGCAGATGATCAACGAGGTGTTCTTCGGCGACGACGTCGACGGCGCGATCGCCAATGCGCAGGAAACGATGCAGGGCATCATCGACGCCGGCACCGGTCAGTAAGGCCACTCGATCGGCGGGGGCGCCAGCTGCGCCTCCGCCGTCCGCCAGCCTCGCTCGCGAAGGAAACATCCATGTCCTCGATCACGGCCAAGGCGGGCGCCATGTCCTCCCAGCCTGTCCGCCGACGCGCGAAAGTCGACCGCAGCCACTGGGTCGGCCTGCTCTACATCGCCCCGGCCATCCTCCTGGTGACGGTGTTCTTCGTGATCCCGCTCGGCATGACCGCCTGGATGTCGCTGCACAACTGGCCGCTGATGGGCCAGCACCGCTTCATCGGCCTCGACAATTACGTCGCCATCACCAAGGACGTCCGCTTCTGGAACGCCCTCAAGTTCACGCTCTACTACACGGTGATCGTCACCATCGCGATCTTCGCCGTCGCCTTTCCGCTGGCGCTCTTCGTCGAGAAGCCGCGGCCGATGGCGAGCGTCTATCGCACGGCCTTCTTCATGCCCGTCGTCGTCGGCTTCGCGTCGGCCAGCCTGCTCTGGGCTTGGCTACTCAATGTCGATAGCGGGCTCTTCAGCCCGGCGGCGCAGCAGCTCGGCCTGACGGAAAAGAAGTTCAACCTGATCGCCACCTTCAACCCGGCCTTCTGGTCGATCATCGTCATGGTGGTGTGGAAGGTGGCCGGCTTCACCATGGTCATCCTGATGACCGGGCTGCAGTCGATCCCGACCGAGTTGCAGGAAGCCGCCAAGATCGACGGCGCCAATGCCTGGCAGCGCTTCCGCGCCATCACCCTGCCGCTGATGCGCCGGACCGTCGCGCTGGCGCTGATCCTTTCGGTCGCCGGTTCGATCCTCGCCTTCGACCAGTTCTACATCCTGCTGCGCGGCGGCCCGCGCAATTCGACGATCACGGCGGTGTACTGGATTTTCAACCAGTCCTTCGTCTCGTTCAAACTCGGCTACGGCGCGGCGCTGTCCATGGTGCTGCTGGTCATCCTCGTCGTGCTGAGCCTGATCCAGCTCCGGCTGCTGCGTAACCCGGAGGGCACATGATGGCCAAGGCATCCTCCATGGCGAAGACCAAGCACGGCCAGGGCGGCTTTTCCGCCCGCCTCGTCGGCGAGCACGGCATCGGCCTGTTCCTGTCGATCCTGTTCATCGCGCCGATCGCCTGGGCGATCCTCTCCACCTTCAAGCCGCCTGCCGAGGCGCGGCTGCCGCCGATCCCGCCCTGGCCAACCACCGGCTTCTCGCTCGAGAACTATGTGACGCTCGACAGCTTCGGCGCCGGTCTCTGGCACTCGGCCCAGAACAGCATCTTTGTCGCCGGCTCCAGCGTCGTGCTGACGGCGGTGATCAGCCTGCTCGCCGGCTACGGCTTCTCGCGCTTCCGCTTCCCGTTCAAGAACCTGTTCTTCATCCTGATCCTGTCGACGATCATGATCCCGTTCCAGTCGATCCTGACGCCGATCTTCCTGATCCTCTCCTGGCTCGGGCTGCAGAACACGCTGACCGGGCTCATCCTCGTCTATGTGACGCTGCAGATGCCGTTCTCGATCTTCATGATGCGCAACGCCTTCGACGCGGTGCCGAAGGAGATCGAGGAAGCCGCCCGCATCGACGGCGCCACCAATTTCGCGCTGCTGACCAAGGTGATGCTGCCGCTGGTCTGGCCTGGCGTGGTGACGGTGGGGCTGTTCGCCTTCCTCAACACCTGGAACGAGTTCCTCGCGGCCCTCGTGCTGATGACCGACCAGGGCAAGTTCACCCTGCCGATCATGATGACCGCCGTGCAGTCGGGCCGCTTCGGCGCCGTCGACTGGGGCGCCGTGCAGGCGGGCGTCACCGTGATGATGATCCCCTGCCTGATCCTCTTCCTGCTGCTGCAGCGCTACTACATCCGCGGCCTGACGGCCGGCGCGGTGAAGTAGCCCTCCCCCCGACCCAAGCTTCCAAAGAACAGGAGTCTTCCATGAGTGCCCTGCCATCCGCCGCCCACGACGTGCCGCGCGCCCGTTTTCGCCCGCCCGCAGTTCCCCAGGTTGAAGTCCGCGGCTTCTGGGGCGCGCGCGTCGACGCCGTCGCCGACAAGACCGCCGACATCCTCTACCAGCGCTGCGTCGAGGCCGGCATGCTCGACCAGATCGACCCGGACCGGCCGGTGCCGGCGCTGCGCATCCCGTTCCACCCGAACGGCACGGTGACGATGCAGATGTTCTGGGATTCCGATCTCGGCAAGACGATCGAGACGGCGGCCTATTGCGTCTATCGCAAGCCCAATCCGGCGCTCGAGGCCAAGATCGACGCGGTGATCGACATGTTCGAGAAGCTGCAGCAGGAAGACGGCTACCTGTCGAGCTGGTACCAGCGCATGGAGCCCGGCAAGCGCTGGACCAATCTGCGCGACTGCCACGAACTCTATTGCGCCGGGCATCTGATCGAGGGCGCCGTCGCCTATTACCAGGCGACGGGCAAGCGCAAGCTGCTCGACGTGATGTCGCGCTATGCCGACCATATCGGCACCGTGTTCGGCCCCAATCCCGGCCAGCGGAAGGGCTATTGCGGCCATGAGGAGTTGGAGCTGGCGCTGGTCAAGCTTGCCCGCGTCACCGGCAATCACAAATACATGGATCTCGCCAAGTACATGGTCGACCAGCGCGGCCAGCAGCCGCACTATTTCGACGAAGAGGCGAAGGCGCGGGGCGCCGATCCGTCCGAGTATCACTTCAAGAACTACGAGTATAACCAGGCGCACAAGCCGGTACGCGAGCAGGACAAGGTCGTCGGCCACGCCGTCCGTGCCATGTATCTCTATGCCGGCATGGCCGACGTCGCGACGGAATATGGCGACGACGACCTGCGCAAGGCGCTCGACCGGCTCTGGGACGATCTGAACTCGAAGCGGCTCTACGTCACCGGCGGCCTCGGCCCGTCGGCCGACAATGAGGGCTTCACCTCGGACTACGACCTGCCGAACGAGACGGCCTATGCCGAGACCTGCGCCGCCGTCGGCCTCGCCTTCTGGGCCAACCGCATGCTCGGCATGGGTCCGAACACGCGCTATGCCGACGCCATGGAACTGGCGCTCTATAACGGCTCGATCTCCGGCCTGTCGCTCGACGGTTCGCTGTTCTTCTACGAGAACCCGCTCGAAAGCCGCGGCGGCCATAATCGCTGGACATGGCACCGCTGCCCGTGCTGCCCGCCGAATATCGGCCGCATGGTCGCCTCGATCGGCACCTACATGTACGGCCAGGCAGAAGGCGAAGTCGCCGTCCACCTCTATTGCGACTCGACCGCGACGCTCGACATCGGCAGCGCCGAGGTCAAGCTGACCCAGAACACCCGCTATCCCTGGGACGGCGCGATCGGCATCACCGTCGATGTCGACAAGCCGACCCGCTTCGCGCTCAACCTGCGCATCCCGGCCTGGTGCCGCAAGGCGACGCTTTCGGTCAATGGCGCGCCCGTCGATCTGAAGGATGTGACCGAGGACGGCTATGCGCGGATCGAGCGCGAGTGGAAGGCCGGCGACGCCGTCCAGCTCGATCTCGACCTCACCGTCGAGCAGCTGCATGCCCATCCGGAAGTCCGCCAGGACGTCGGCCGCGTCACGCTGAAGCGCGGGCCGCTGGTCTATTGCCTGGAGGGCATCGACAACCCGCTGTCGCTGAACCGCATCCGCGTTCCCGCCGCATCGAGCTTCACGGCCAATTTCGAGCCGGGCCTGCTCGAAGGCGTCGTGACGCTGGCGGCCGAGGCGGAAGCGGATGCAACGAGCGACTGGAACGGCGATCTCTACCGGACCGCCCCGCCCCAGACCGAGACCGTGCCGATCAAGGCCGTTCCCTACTATGCCTGGGACAATCGCGAGCCGGGTGAAATGCTGGTCTGGCTGCGCGGCGGCTAGGCCGCGCAACTCCGGCTGCTCGACAATGGGCGCCGCCACCCTCGGGTCGCGGCGCCTTTTCATGTCCGGACTTAGCCGTCACCGCGAACTGCCCTTGCGTGGAACGGAGGATGGCCTCCTGCCGTTCTAGCGGGACAAGCGTCGCCGGCTCTGGCGCAGCGGGCACAGTTCTCTATGCTCGGCCAACTTTGCGTCGCACAGGGATTATCCGCGTGTTCTTTCTTATCCGCCTGGCCATATTCTACTGCGTGATCGGCGTCGTGATCCTGCTGGTGCAGCTCAGCTTCACGACCTGCGAACGCCCGCTCGTGCTGGATGACGGCACCAGCGCGACGCACGGCCCGATCGAGCTCAGCCGCATCGGCAAGGACAGCGATTACACCAAGCGCCTGGCCAAGGACGTTGTGTTCTGGGGCCCGCGCGCCTTCGACTTCGTGTTCAAGGGCGACGTGTCGGTGAAGAACTTCCTGCTCGCCACCGACTGCAAGCGCTAGGGCGCGGACGCGCCCGGCATCAGATCACGACCAGCGTGGTCTTCGACGGCACCCGGTCGTAGAGATCGATGACGTCCTGGTTGAACATCCGCACGCAGCCCGAAGACGCCGACTTGCCGATCGTGCGCCATTCCGGCGAGCCATGGATGCGATAGAGCGTATCGGCGCCGTCCTTGTAGATGTAGAGGGCACGGGCGCCGAGCGGGTTCTGCAGCCCGGGCGGCATTCCGGTGCGCCACTTCTCCAGCTCCGGCTTGCGGCCGATCATGGCGGACGGCGGCGTCCAGGTCGGCCATTTCCGCTTCCACTGCACGACCGCGCGGCCCTTCCAGGAGTAGCCCTGACGGCCAAGCCCGACGCCATAGCGCATCGCCTTGCCGTCCTTCAGCACCAGATAGAGGTGCTTCTCCTTGGTATTGACCACCAGCGTGCCCGGCGCCTCGCCGGTGGGGTCATCGACGAGCTGGCGCAGATATTTGGCATCCACGGCCTCGTGGCGAATGGCCGGCAGCTTGAAGTCGCCATCCGTGACGGCCGCATACATCCGCGCATAGTCGCTGGCGTTCGCCGCGGGCTCGACAATGGCGACCGGCTCGGCCACGGCCGGCTGGGGCTGCAATCCTGGGGCAAGCGGGGCGAGACTGGGCTCGGCACCCAGTTCCTTGGGAACCTGCGCGCAGGCGGCGAGCGCCGACACACCGGCAAGGGACAAGCCGGTCAGGAACGACCGGCGCGATAGAACGGAAGACACGGGAACGGAACCTTGGATGGAAAAGGGATGGCCCAGCTGGCAGCAGCGGGCCTTGGGGCGTCTCCTATCGGCTCAAATGCGCCGGGAATAGGGTTAACGCCCCCTGGCGCGCCGCAGGGCAGCTATGCAGGGCCGATGTGGCGCAATTGACACACACCGCTCGGGGGTTGCACAGTCTGGCTATCGCACGCGCCGACGTCCAGGCTGTGCGAGGCCGTGCGGGATCGCTATAGCTGTTCTCGCGTCCATAGAAACAGCCCGGCGATCCATCGGTCGCGGAGGACGGGCCGCCTCAAATAGGACGACATAGCAAGCGACGCTGAAGCAGAAGCCATCTGGGAGGAGGCGATGTCGAAGCCGGAAATCGCACAGCATGCCGACAGGATTCAGCTGGCCATCCGATCGGGCGAGGCGGCGACGTCGGCGCTGGTCGCCTCGTGGCAGCGTTCGGCCCGGCTGCATCAGCTCGACCCGGCCGAGCGACGGCAACCGACCCGCCTCAGCGACCAGGAGCTGACGGTCGCGCGCCAGCGCATGGAGCCGCTGCTCCGCGCGGCGCAGGCGAGCCTCGACCGGCTCTATCTCGCCGTGGGCGGCATGGGCTGCTGCGTCCTGCTGGCCGATGCCGACGGCATCCCGGTGGAGCGCCGCGGCGCCGACGCGGACGCCGATACCTTCGAGGATTGGGGCCTCTGGACGGGCTGCGTCTGGAGCGAGGAGAGCGAGGGCACCAACGGCATCGGCACCTGCCTCGTCGAACAGCGCGCCCTGACCATCCACCGCAACCAGCATTTCTACACCCGCAACACGGCGCTTTCCTGCACGACGGCGCCGATCTTCGACCATGAGGGCCGCCTCGCCGCCGCGCTCGACGTTTCCTCCTGCCGCACCGACCTGACCGAGGAGCTCGTCAACCTCGTCGCCATCGCCGTCGGCGAAGCGACGCGCCGGATCGAGGCCGAGAATTTCCGCCTGGCTTTTCCCGACGCCCGCATTCTGGTCGCGCCGACGGCCGAGTGGTCGCCGAGCGCCCTACTCGCCGTCGACAGGGACGATATCGTCATCGGCGCCACGCGCGCCGCCCGCCATGCCTATCGCCATCGCGAGGCGCTGATCGGCCAGCCCTTGCCGCTTGGCGATCTCGGCGACGAAACCCGCTTCGACGACGGCTTGCGGCATGCCGAACGGATCATCCTGGAGCGGGCGCTCTCGCGCTCCGGCGGCAATGTGACGGCGGCGGCCCGCCAGCTCGGGGTCTCGCGCGCCACCCTGCACCGCAAGCTCGGCAAGCTGGGGCTCGAGCGTTCCCACTGAGTATTGCACCGCACAGTGTCGCAAGGCTGAGACAGTTCCGCCTTGCCACCCGGAGCGCCCGGGCTGACAGGCGCGCCCGAACGGACAACCTTCCTTGCATGACGCGGTTTCAGCGTCGACCAAGGGAGGTCATCATGAACAAGCCGGAATTCGTTCGCAACGCCAAGGCGCCCTTCGCACCCCGCTACGACAATTACATCGGCGGCAAGCGCGTGCCCCCCGTATCAGGCCGCTATTTCGACAACACGTCGCCGGTCAACGGCCGCGTCCTGTGCGAGATCGCGCGGTCCGAAGCCGCCGACATCGAGCTGGCGCTGGACGCCGCCCATGCCGCCAAGGACGCCTGGGGCCGCACCAGCGCCGCCGAGCGCTCCCTGATGCTGAACCGCATCGCCGACGTCATGGAAGAAAACCTCGCGACGCTGGCGCTGGCCGAGACCTGGGACAACGGCAAGCCGATCCGCGAGACGACGGCCGCCGACATGCCGCTCGCCATCGACCATTTCCGCTATTTCGCCGGCGCCGTCCGGGCGCAGGAAGGCGGCATTTCCGAGATCGACCACGACACGGTCGCCTATCATTTCCACGAGCCGCTCGGCGTCGTCGGCCAGATCATCCCGTGGAACTTCCCGATCCTGATGGCCGTTTGGAAACTGGCTCCGGCGCTCGCCGCCGGCAATTGCGTCGTGCTGAAACCGGCGGAACAGACGCCCGCCTCGATCCAGGTCCTACTCGACCTGATCGACGGCATCCTGCCGCCGGGCGTCCTCAACGTCGTCAGCGGCTTCGGCCTTGAGGCCGGCAAGCCGCTCGCCTCCAGCCCGCGCATCGCCAAGATCGCCTTCACCGGCGAGACGACGACCGGCCGGCTGATCATGCAATATGCCTCGCAGAACCTGATCCCGGTGACGCTGGAACTCGGCGGCAAGTCGCCCAACATCTTCTTCTCCGACGTCGCGGCCGAGGACGACGATTTCCTCGACAAGGCGATCGAGGGCTTTGTCATGTTCGCGCTCAACCAGGGCGAGGTATGCACCTGCCCGAGCCGCGCGCTGATCCACGAGAAGATCTATGACCGCTTCATGGAGAAGGCGCTGAAGCGCGTCGCGGCGATCCAGCAGGGCGACCCGCTCGATCCCGCCACAATGATCGGCGCGCAGGCCTCCAGCGAGCAGCTGGAAAAGATCCTCTCCTATCTCGACATCGGCAAGAAGGAAGGCGCCGAACTGCTGATCGGCGGCGAGCGCAACGAACTGCCGGGCGACCTCGCCGGCGGCTATTACGTCAAGCCGACCGTCTTCCGCGGCCACAACAAGATGCGCATCTTCCAGGAAGAGATCTTTGGACCGGTCGTGTCCGTCACGACCTTCAAGGATGATGAGGAAGCGCTGTCGATCGCCAACGATACGCTCTACGGCCTCGGCGCCGGCATCTGGACGCGCGACGGCAACCGCGCCTACCGCTTCGGCCGGGCGATCCAGGCCGGCCGCGTCTGGACCAATTGCTACCACGCCTATCCGGCGCATGCGGCCTTCGGCGGCTACAAGCAGTCAGGCATCGGGCGCGAGAACCACAAGATGATGCTCGACCACTACCAGCAGACCAAGAACATGCTGGTCAGCTACTCGCCGAAGAAGCTCGGCTTCTTCTGATAGGGCTCCTCCCCAACTGGCACCGCGTGGCTTCCCCCGCGCGGTGCCTTTTTCCCGCAAAGAGGCTCGGATGGACAAGGTTTCGGAAGACCGCGTCAGGGCTACGCCCGCCGCGCGGCAACTGCTGGACGAGATCATCGCCGACCACGGCCCGGTGCTGTTCCACCAGTCCGGCGGCTGCTGCGACGGCTCGTCGCCGATGTGCTACCCGCGCGGCGATTTCATGATTGGCGACCGCGACGTGCTGCTCGGAACGATCGGCGAAACGCCCTTCTATATCGGCGCCGCACAATATGAGGTCTGGAAGCACACGGAACTGACGATCGATGCGGTCAACGGCCGCGGCGGCATGTTCTCACTCGACAATGGCCGCGAGCGCCGCTTCCTCGTCCGCTCCGACATCTGCGCGATCCCCGGCAAGGATTGAGGCCGGTCAAAGGGCCGCAAAGGGCGGTCCAGCGATCCCGGGGGCGCTAAAGCTCCTCGCTGTGCGAGCGTTCCAGCAATCGATCGATCCGCTGGAGCACAGACTCGGACCGTCGCAGCGCCGTAGCCCCTTCCCGCAGCTTGCTCTGCAGGATGGTATCGAGATTCGCCGCTTCTGTAAGTTTGGCAGGCCGGGCTGTGTCCATGGCGCGCAACGTACGGTTCGCCGGCCGGTTCCGTACAGTGACGGAGATCACTGCGCCGGAGGCACTCATCCTCAACACCGAAAAATCTGACTACGATACCTATAGCGCCCGAGAACAACGGGAGCACATCCGAGGGTTGAGCCCGCCAAAACACACCCTTGAGCGACGAATACCGCAGCGCAATATAATACCGTATAAAAAGTGACCTCTCTCGAGAAGAAACGCTGAGAAATCAGCCCGAACATGATTGACGTTATTGACTAGAATGGCTCGCTCGCTGATTTTGTTGCAAATCGACCCTCAAAATTTTCCGCCACTACTATGACAATCGTCTCCCATCGGCATAAGTTCATTTTCCTGAAGTCGCGGAAGACCGCGGGTTCATCGGTCGAGGGCTGGTTGGCACCTCTGCTCGGCCAAAGGGATGTCGTGATCACGAGCGACGAGAACCGGCGGCTGCCCGTGTTCAGCACACCGCATCCGGTCACACGCTTCGCGGCCGTCGAGCGTCCCTTCAAGAAGGTGCTCCGGCTTGTTCGCCCAGGGTTTCGCCTCGATCAGCACTCAGACGCGGTCGACGTGCGCCGGGTTGTCGGCGAGGAGGTCTGGCGGAGCTATTACAAGTTCAGCATCGAGCGCCAGCCTTGGGACCGGCTGCTTTCCCTCTGGTCCTGGCGCCAGCACCGCCTCAAGCGGGAGATTTCCTTCGATCACTTCCTCGATCGGATCGAAAGGAATGACGGAGACCCCCTGGTCCAGTACTGGTCCAACCTGCCCGCCTACACCGACGAAGGCGGCTCCATCATCGTGGATCGGGTGCTGGACTACGCGCATCTGCGGGCCGAACTGAGCGGGGTGGCAACACAACTGCGCCTGCCACTAGCCGTCGATAGTCTGCCAAAGCACAAGTCAGGCATCCGCGCTCGGTCACACGGGGTAGAAAGCCTTTCCCCCGCGCAGATCAAGCGGGTGAGCCATCTGTGTCGCGCCGAAATTGAGCTCTTCGGCTGGAAGGAACCGGCATGCAGCGAGCCGGCCTGAGCGAAGGTCTTTGCAACAGCGATCATCGACCTTGGTTATTTGAAGGTGGTGCGGGCGGTCCGCCCCACCCGGGGGCTTGACAGCTGATTTCGCTAATGTTTTTGAAATTTCATCTTAATTTGTATCCCAGTATGTATCCCGTTTAGTAACCCGACAATCGCAGGTCAAACAAGGCGTCTCTCAGCATTGATTTTGTTTCAGGCCGTTCCCCACCGGGCGGATGGGAACGGCACAAAGGCGGCTCTGGACGGGAGCCACCTTTTCTCATCGAATGGCTTATCCAGGCGGAGGATGAGGGCCCATCGCCACCATCAGTCGAGCGACCGCCCACCACAGCAGGATACTCGCGGCGATCAGCCCAGCGAAGACCAGCGTCCTAAGAACGGCTCTCCTCCAAGCGGCACTATCCATCCTGCTTGCTTCCCCGCGCGACGATCTGGAGAGCGCCATCAGGCAGCGGCTTCTGCATGCCTGGCACTTCATTTGCCGGCGCTGTCATCCACCGCTCGATCTCTTCCGTGGTCCGCAAAATGACCGGCATCGCCTTCGGGTGAATGGCGCCGACCTCGGCATTGGGCTCCGTCGTCAGAAAGCCGAACAGGTCATTGGTGGTCTCCCCTTCCCTCACCTTCCGCACGCTCGTCCAGCTGGCCCAGATACCCGCAAAGAAGGCGAGCGGCCGATCCTCGGCGAGCGCGAACCAGATGTCCCCTCCCGCATCACGGTTGAATTCTGAGAATGAGGTGAACGGGACGAGGCAACGGTTCTCAACCCCGAGCCACCGCTGCCAGTGCTTGCTGCCGATGTTGCGGATATTGGTCGTGCCGGTGTCCGGCTCCATCCGTAGCAGTTCCTTGAAGTCGACCGCCTTGCCCTTCGCCTCAAGCTTGGCAGCGCGCTTCTTGGTCGCCTCCATGAGGGCGAACTGAGACGACGGCATTCCCCACCGGGCAAGCGCCAACTCGCGAACCCCGTCTGGGGCGTTCCGCACGATCGGCACCGGGTAGTCCGGGAAGATGCCCGGCATCGGCGGAAGGTTGCCGGTCTGGTCGCGCATCGCTCTCGCGATCGCGCGGATGGCATCCTGATTCCGGGTCATCGAGTAGAGGTTGCACATGCCCCAAGCCTATCGGGGCTGTGCAAAAAGGGAAGCCCTGCCTCGGAGCTTCAAATGCGAGCATAGGATTCAACTCCTAGTCTCATTGACTCTCTCTGCGATGAGAACAAAATAGGAACAACAGCGCACGGAGAAGAGCGATGGGCGACCCGGCCGAGAATGTCGACCTGGTGCAAGAGGCACTGGACGAGCGTGTAAAAAGCCTCTTGGCGTCCCACAACGGGGATCCGCTCGCCGTGATCGAGACGCTTTTGCTCGCCGTGGATGCGCGGGCGGAGCGCGTCTCTTTTGGCTTCGTGCGGGGATGCCTGCCCGCACTTACCTGTCGAGATGATTGATGTCTGTCGAGACGCTCGGAGACGCTTGGCGCGCAGGCTGGACCGTCTCGGCGCGCTGCAAGGGGCGCAATGCGAGGACAAAGAACGGCACGAAGCCCTGCCTTCAACAGGTCGACCTTGATATGCGAACGCTGCTCTGGACACGCGGCGCGGACTTCCCGATCGCAATGCTCTCGGATCGGCTCATGTGCCCTTCCTGTCGCTCCCGCCACGTGTTCCTCATCTTCGACATTCCGGGAAATGGATCCCGCGCGATGGTGAGTTAGTCGGAAAGCTGGCTGTGAGCAAAATCGGGACAGTTGGAGAATTTCTCGAGAGCGGCACTGGGCTAAGCGTGCATTGCCTGGGCTGCCGCCGGCACGTCAAGGTGGACCTGAGGCCGGTCGCTGAGAAGCATGGGCGCGGCTATTTAATTGTCGGCCCCGACACGCGCTTCCGCCGCTCGCTAAAGTGTTCCGCCTGCGGCGCGCGCAAAATCCAAATGACAATTGTGGCACCCGGGGTAGCAACAGCCGGCTCGTTGCCGGGTCGATCAGAGCCCGACGCTAACGTCGGCCGCCAGCTTTATCATCGCCCACCACAGGCCACATGACGCCGCCAAGGCGCCGACCCACCCTATCGCTCGCATGGTCGTCCCCCAAGCCCGAGGCGGCAATCACTGTCATGGATTGATCAAAATCGCGGGCCGCACAAGGAGGCCCAAACCCCGCCTGGTTCGTCAATAAAAGCGACCACAGTACACTTTTGTATTGACGGAGAAATGTGGCCGTAGTACACATTGATTACCGGCCAATCAGGGCCGGGAATTGGAAGGGGGTGAGACGATTGAAAATCCGGCTTAGGCTGATCATCAGGTTCTGCGGTTGCCACCTGCACCTGAGGATCAAGTTCTAGGAGAACGGGGGTCGGGCGAAAGCCCGGCCTCCACCGGAGGAAGTAGATCGCCTCACCCCCTCACACCGGGACAATACCATGACGCCCGAGCAGTTCAAATCCTGGCGCGACGAAATGGGCATGACGCAGAGCCAAGCGGCCGATGCGCTTGGCGTCGCAAGAGGGACAATCCTGAACTATGAGAGCGGCAGCCGTCGCGATGATGGACGACCGGTAGCCATTCCGAAGACAGTAGCTCTGGCCTGCGCGGCGCTGCGTGCGGGCCTCGCGCCGATCGGCGAATAGCGCTACAGCCCCCTGCAGCTTCTCCCCCGAAGATCGGCCAGCGTACGCCTGGCCGCGCAGGAACATGCCGGTCTGTTTCCAAAAGCCGGCCACGACTGGCTTCGCAATAATAGGCGGCTGAGCTGAGCGCTACTTGCCTATCAAAGGAAGATCGAGAAGCACAAATAGCCGTGATGGTACGGAAGCATCAAGCGCTCAGAATATGGTGAACACGCTGCCAGAGCGGACTCATCACGATCTGAACATACTCCACAGGCAATTCCATTAGTGACGCTATATCATCTATATTATATTGGCCGGAAGCATACTTTGGGTATAGCAACTCGCGAATCTGCCAAGGGAATAATACCGCAAGCGCGAATAGATACCCATATCTGTCACCCCATACCGACACGCCATCATCCAGGCTCTGCATTTCGGTAGGAAGAATGATTTTGCTAATGAGGTCGTTGACGGCCTCGTCAGTAGTTACACGCTGGTCAATCGGGTCGAGAACGTGAATCAGTTCTTTCGCGCAAACGAGCCGCGAGAGCTCGTTTGACATGCTCGCAGCATAATCAATAGAGACGACCCGGATCTCGTCGTCCCCTTGGAAATGGCTTTCTTCGACAATGCGGCCTTTTAGGATGTTGGTGTCGATATCTGCCTTCCAGAAATATACCTCAAATTCGCCCGCTTCCTTGATAGCTGGGATTATATCGTCATACAGGTCGATGGGACCGCTCTCGCGGGTCGAAAAGAGACGTACAAGATCACTAGCCCGCAAGATTGCCCCCTGACGATTTGACAAGTACCGTCTAACAAAAAAGGCCTTGGAAAACCAAGGCCTTTCTCATCAGAAACGAGGGTTATCAGGCGACCAGATCGCGAAAATTGATCTTTTCCTTGGACACGCGGGGACCTTCCGCACTTTTGGTGGCGGAATTATCGCGCTTCTGTGCATCGATTTTGGCGTTTTCAGCACGAAAATCTTCAGCGCGAATCAGCGAGGCATCACCGCGGAAAAACTTCACGTTGTTCAGCTTCGTGCCGACCTGTCGTTCACTGAGGCAGCCGCTGATATGGGCGCTAGAATCTGTCATATCGACCTCCTGCAGTTTTGCAGAGCAGCAGAATGCTGCTCCTTCGGCCATTCATATAGGGAGTGGCACCTCGATTTGGAGGCGCCCTACACCATTTTTTTTAAATGTCAATATGATGTGGCCGTATTACGACCATATCAGGCCCATTCGCATTGCGAAAGAGGTGTTGACATCACAACACGAATAATTCGTTGAATCTTTCCAGCTCAGATCCTTGGCTTTTCTCTCGAATCCAGTGCGATTGGTGGTCGCTCAATTTCAATTTGAAAAGCGCGGATCGGTTGCGAGAAAATGTAAGAGCATGAAGTTAATAAACATTAAAAAATGGGGCTCTCCGAATCTGATCAAAAGGGAGGATCAGATTTGGTTCGCGCCGCTGTCCACAAACGGTTCAGGCATCTCATAGGAATCTGAGGAAAACCGTCACCCCGCCCGCCTCGGCAGCCGCTTCAAAATCCTCTGGACTTTCACCTCCGCTTTCTCGTCAGCCCGGCGTTCGATTTCCGCCTCATCTGCGGCGTCACGCATGAGGTCGCGGATGTCCTCGATGGCCGAGGTGCATGCCCGAAATGCTGCGCCCAACCCGCGCACCTCTTCGACCAGTTCCTTGATCGGCTTGGTGTCGGCGATCGAGGCCGCCGTGATCACCAGGTCGTCGGTCGGCTGAGCCTTCCCCTTGATGAAATATCCGACGAAGCAGGCAAAGGCAGCGCCGAGCAGCCCGCCGACATAGAGGATCGCGCGAAGCCAGTCGGGCAGCGACGACACATCAGGCATTGCGTCCATGTTTCCAGGCCTCGTCTGCATGCCGGGCGTCCGTCGAGGTCCGGACGATGTTGTAGATGTCGAGCGCGAAAAAGACGGCCGAGGCCGATAGACCGGTCGCCGTCGTCGCGGTCACCCAGACGGATAGCGACTGGCTGAGCCAGAAGAAGCAGGACAGGAACGCCATCGCCGCCCGCACATGTGGCGATCGCCGCGACCAGGCCGTATCGGCAAAGGTCCCGTTGATGACAAGCGCCACCAGGCGAAGTGCGGCAATGCCAAGGGCGGCGCCGCCCCAGAGCCCTTGCGATCCATGGTCGGCCAGCCACAGCCAGGCAGGCCGCTCGAGATAGCCGGGAGTGAAGAGGCAGTTGAGCGCCCAGATCATCAGGATCAGCGCGAGCGCCCATTCCGAGGCCCGCGCCGGCAGGTGCTTGGTGATGCCGGTGGCGATGCGCGCGATGATCATGGCGACGGTTTCCAGCCGCAATGCTTCTCGCCAAACTCGTTGTGAGCGACGAAGTCCTGTTTCTGCGGCTTGGACAGGGCCTCATAGGCTGCGGTCGAGATCCGCCAGGGCTTCTCTACGAGGCAGAAGTCACCGCCGCCGTGCGTCTGACAGCCAGCGAGAAGCACGGCGGTCCAAATCGGCAGGGCCAAGAGCGTCAATCTCATTCTCAAGATCCTTTCGATCCTGCGCGGCAACTTCGTTCCTGTGCGCCTGGGCCGCCCTTTCCTGCGCGCGGCCAATGGCGAGCAGCTTCAGCACGAAGCCGGCCACGACCAGCAAGGAAGCTCCGCTGGCCGCGATATAGCGGCCGGCGCGCGTGGCGAAGAACCAGGCGATCACGACGATGCCTGCAGCGATTGCCGGATGAAGTGGAAGGCCGCGACGGCGGCACCAATGACGATCACGGCCCCGATGGCATAGGCGATCGGGCCGGGTCCGTTGGCTGCAGCGATTACCGTGCCGGCGGCGGTAGCTGCCGGCATCAGCACCGCCGGATTGGTCAGGATATTTGCCTTCGGCGGAGCGGCCGGGACCGAGGCGCTCGAAACGAACGCCCCCTTCACCCAGAGGCCGCCCTCGGCGTTGCGTCGATTCACCAGGCCAGTGATGCGCTTGCCGTTGTCGTTGACCCACTTCAGAAGCTCAGACGGGACCGAGGCATAGTCGCCCTTGTTAAGCTTCTTCAGCAGGGTCGAGCCCTTGAACTGCTTCTCGCCAATGTTGAAGACGAAGGAGACGAGCGCGGCGAACTGGTTGTCGTTCAGTGACACCTTGACCAGCCGGCTGACGGTCTCTTCCGCCTCGCGCAGGTCGAGCTTGAGCAGGTGCTCGGCCTGAGCCTCCGTAATGACTGCACCGGCCCTGACGACATAGTTGCTGTCGGAAGTGTGGCCGTAGCCGATGGTCAGCACCTTGCCGGTGTCGAGGTAGGCCTTCGCCTTGAAGCCCTCGAACCGTTTGACCATAGCGATACCTTCCGCCGAAATTTCGCGGTTCATGTCTTGTCTCCAGCGATGTGAGGATTTCGGGTGTGGTGTTGCCGGCTTGCAATCGACAGGAGCCGGGCGCGATGGCAGAGAACGTAACGTCAACAATGCCAAGGGGGCACTATGAAGAAGACCTATGAGAAGCCGGCAATCATGAAGTCGGCACTCCTGCAGCGCGTGGCGGCTGAGCCCGTGCCGAGCGGCTACAACGGCAACTGATACCTCCGTCGCTTCGCTGAGAACACTTCGCGCGCCGGCACCCCCGGCGGGTTTTTCGTGACAGGGAACCAGCTTTGCCGTCGCGTATTGACCAATGCGGGCGTGCTAATGCAGGCCGTCAATCCAGCTCATGACCGGCAGTTCGCGGTTTCAGGGCACCAGTGAACCGCCCGCACCCTCTTGCCGACGAGCAAGCACGCCGTCCCCGGCGTGGTGCTCCAGGGCCCGCCAGCATCATCCCCCGAATCCCGCTGGCGGGCTCCACTACTCCCCGCCCTAAAAGCGCTCCGCAGCCACGAACAGAGTGTCGATCGCCTGTTCATCGAGTGCCATCTCGAGCCCGAGAGCCGAGACGTAGGGATGCCCGCGCTGCCAATTGTTCGCGTCGGCAAACCAGATTTGCACGGCTCGGACCGGGTGCGCTGCAATCATGGCCTCAACGTCGTCTAAGATCTCGGCTTGATCGAGGGCGAGCTTTGCCTGTGCGGCAGAGACCTCCGAAGGTATTGGCGCCGGCGGAATGTCCTCCAGCACGTAACGAACGCCTTCTCCGGCCCATTCGACGGCAGGGCCGGGTTGCTTGCCGTCCGGCAGCACGCTGGGTGCCTTCGCGCGATAGAGCCCGATGGCTGCCATCTCGGCATCAGACCAGAGCCAGGCAATGCTGGCCGGGTAGAGGACGCCATCAATCCGTACAGTGGGGTCCCATCGGGTTAGGTCTCTGAAGAAAATCACGATCTCGGCGCCCCTTTATAAGGGTATGGGGATGGGTCGACCTGTGACGTCAACGGCGAAATAATCGATCTCGCTGTTGGGCGTGGTCGAGAAAGCCGTGCCGATCGCCACGAAGCCGGGGCCGGCTATGTTCGTGTCTGTCACGGAATGCAGCCATGTGGTCGGCTCAGCCGTTCCAGACGGCCAGATCCTGACCTGGATGTTGTTACCGACGCTTCGATATCGGATGTAGACCCAGGTATTGACGGTGTAGTTTGGCGTCGGAAGGAACGTCTGCGCTCCGATGATCGTGCCTGCGCCAGACACATATCGAACCAGTGCGCCGGACCAACGCGAGCCCGAGGTCTGCATGGAAAGAACGCCACGATAGGCGTTCTTCGATGCTGGCACCCCTGACGCCCTCGATATGACCGATACCAGTTCGGCCACCGCAGACCAGGTTGCGATCGCTCGCACCCTCATCAGAACTTCCACGTCCGCACTCGCCGGGATTCTGTCCCAACCATAACCGGGCTGCGTCCCCGCGACGCCGTTCTTGGTGATGCGAAGCGCCTTCCCGGAGAGGGAGCCAGTCACGGCCACGACGCTCGCGCTATAGGCCGATGCATCCCATTTCTCGGACCAATCAATAGGCGGGCTGCCGGTCGCATACTCCGAGAAGTTCGTCTGGAAGAGTGGCCCCTGCGAGGCGGCGATCATGTTGCCCATGAACCCCGGCAGCATCACTTCCAATCCTTCGACAGAACGGCGCGGATTTCGGACGTCGACACGCAATCAAGATCGAGATAGTCGACCGCACCCGAGGCCTGCGACAGGACCAGACCGAAGCCGCCTGGCGTCTTGAGGGTCGGGCCCAGGGCCATCGTAAAGGCGCCGGCGATGGCCAGGCGGATGCGGCAGCGACGGCCGACGACAAAGGCTGTAGGGTCCGGCAGAGTAAAATTCGCATTGACTGGCAGCGTGAAATCAATGCCCGCGGTCATGTCCCAGGCGACAGAGCCCGAGACGATCGAGAGGGGGACCGGCACCATCGCAGCCGCCAGGCCGTCAGTGCCGATGATCTTGGCTGTCGCGAGCGCGCGGTATTGCGCCCCTGACGCCCCGACCAGATAGTCGCCCAGCGCGGTGATGTAGACCTCGGCAGCTCCGGTCAGGTTCAGTAGGCCTCCGGTGGAGGATGCGAGCAGCGAACGCGCCATGACAGTGCCGCTGGCCGTGTAGGTGCCAAGCCCGATCTCCCAGGCGGTGCCATCCTCGATAGCGTAGTTGAACGTGTCGCCATTGGCGACGCCTGCCGCTGCGAAGGTGCGATAGTAGCCCTTTGCCGCATTTGCCACGGCAGCGCCAAGCGTTACAGCGCCCGTTCCGGTGGTCGCGGTGGTCATCCGCGCCCGGTCCTTAATCACGAAAGCCATGGTCAATCCTTACTGGTAGTTGGTGCGCCAGGCACCGGAGCGGCCCATCCAGCCCTGCGTGACGGGCTTCCAGCTTCCGCCCTTGCGGACGAACAGCTTGGCCGGAACGGCGATGCCGCCGCGGCGAACGAAGAACAGGCTGCCGCCGATCAGTCCCAGCGAGATCTCGGCCGGTAGCGACAGCACTTCATTGCCGTGCAGAGCGTGGATCTGGCCCAGAGCGGGCACAGTGATGACGGCCGGCAGGGATAGGAGGGATTGGCCGGCAAGGTTGTGGATCTGACCAATGGCGGCGCTGCCGATCTCCGCAGGCGCGCCCGTGATCCCGAGGCCTACGAGCGGCACCAGGACGGCCAGCGATCCCGGAGCGATTGCCGCAGGCGTGCCGACGACGGGCAGTCCCGCCAAGGAGTGGACCTGACCGAGCGCCCCCACACTAATCGCTGGGGCACCCGAGACGACGCCCTGGCCAGTCAGGGCATGGATCTGGCCAAGCGCAGCCGTTCCGATCTCGGCCGGCGCCGTGACGATCGACAGGCCCAGCAGAGCCACGCCGGCGACGCCGAGCGAGCCCAGCCCGATCTCCGTGCCACCAGAGGCAAGGCTCTGACCGGCCAGAGCATGAATCTGGCCGAGCGCTCCGACCTGGACGACCGCCGGGACCGAGACGACGCCCAGACCGCTCAGGGCATGGATCTGACCCAGCGCCAACTTTCCGATGACGGCCGCCTGGGAAGCAACGGCGCCACCGGAAAGAGCATGAACCTGGCCAAGTGCCGCGGTCCCGATCTGGGCATTGGCAGAGACGACGTCGCTGCCTGAGAGCGCAACGACGTTGCCCGGTGCCTGTCGGCCAAGCGGGACGGAGCCGAGAGGGGCTGATCCGAGCATCTATCCTCGCAGGATGAAGGTCAGGCGGGGCCGAGCAGCGAAACGTCCATGGCGCCGAGCGTGAAGACGTTGCTTGCCGTCACGACCTGCGTTCCAGTCAGCGCCTGCGCCACCAGGAGCCGACTGTTGACGGTGTCGACAGCCGCCCAATGCGACGCGGTTCCGCCGGCGGCCACCGCACCATCTGAGATGGCGGTCGTCGTCACCTTGCGTCCCCCGGAGCGCGCGGCGGGAGAGCCGAAGGCCCCCCCGACAGCGAAAGTCTTGCTGCCAAGGGCATTGGTGGCGTTCGCGGCCGTGAAGGTCGCCGGCTCGGCATTACAGATGAGGATTTTGTCGGCCTCGGCGTCGAGGACGTTCAACCCGAGATCGAGGACTCGGTCGTTGAGATACGGCATGGAAACTGCCTTTCCGTTAGGGATTACGAGGCGAAGAAATCAGCCGCCGGCGATCTGGGTCGCGCGGGTCATGGCGGCGGCTTCTTCCGGGTGGAAGCTGTCCTCGAGCCAGGATCCTTCCGGAAGGTCTTCGGTCGGTTCCACGCGGGAATAGACGTAGAAGCCCTTCGGATTGAGCCAGTCGAGATAGGTCATCGTCTTGTCGGCCTCGATCACCTCGCCGGCAGCATCTCGGTGGCCGAGCTGATAGTGAGCGGCCGTCTTGTCATTCGCCAGCAGCTTGGCGGTCGCCTTGCCGGTTCTCTTGGCCGGCCCACGCTCGACGCGCGCCTTGCCGTCGATCTCGGTGATGTCTTCGTTTATGCGGATCGTTGCCATGATCGGTCCTTTGGTTAGGCAGGGACTTTCAGCCAGAGCGCGTTTTCCGGCGCGCTGCCGGTCGGGTCGTTGGTGCTTATGGTGATCGAGGGCACGCCGAGCGCAGCGAGCACGTCGGCAGTGGTGGCGCCCGGCGCGCCAGGCGTCCCGGGATTGCCCTGCATGCTGGTCGGGCCAGCCCAGTCGCCGGAGGCGGCGCTGGCCTTGATGTAGATCTGGAACGGCACGACGTCGGTGCGGACAAAGATGAAGCCTTTCGCGGCGGCGTTGTTCGCCGTGCGATCGGCGAGCGTGCCGGTTGCGTCCGGCTTGAAGCCGAGGCCCGCCTCGATCGCCGCCACGATCGCCGTCAGTCGGGTGTTGATCTCGGCGGCCGATCGCCAGCCGATGCCGGTACGCAGGATCCGGTAGTCGGGCTCGTTGGTCAGCATGGTGCCGTTCCAGGGCAGCGCCAGCGTCAGGCTGGTATTGCTCGGCACCGTCTCGACTACGGCGAAGCCGTCGCCCTTCATCAGCGTGTCGCCGGGCTTCACCTGGCTCAGGAACGCCGTCAGCGTGCCGGCGACGGCGAGGCCGCCGGCGGCGACCGAGATGTTGCCGGCGTGATAGGTGCTGTCAGCCATTCAGGAACTCCTCGAGGGCAGCTTCGATGGCCGCCGGATGCGGCGCAGATCGGATGGCGGCTTGCGTGGCCTGGCGCCGGGTCTCGATCGCCGTCAGTGCTGCTGCATCGGCCGCCGCTTTGGCGACGACGCTCGACGCCAACTCCGCGACGGGGAGCCCTTTCGCCACGGCCTCGGCGGTCAGCAGTGGCGCGCCGCCCTCACCGCCCAGTACCCGCTTCGCCTCGGCCAACTTGCGCGCCCGGAGCGCCGCAATCGGCGACGACGTCAGCGGGTGCAGTTGCTCGCCCGCCATTTCATCAAGGCGCGCAAGAGCACTCGCCCGGAGCGGCTCCAGGTTCTTCGTCAGACGGATTTTCAAGGTGATGGGCTCCGGCCGAGGTCGTCTATCCGACTCGACTCCCGGGGGATGATGGGCCACCCTCTGGTTGCAACCTTGGGAGGGGCCAATGAAGGAAGTGAAACTCGAACTGAGCGGGGACGATCAGCCGGAGCGCATGGATCTCCATGCGGCCGATCTCCAGGAAATGTTTCAGTCGGACCAAGAGGGAACGACGCTTATCTGCGCAGCCTGCGGAAAGCCGATGGTCGAAGGTTTCCCGACAAGCTTCATGGTCATGGCTGGCGTCGACTTGGTCTGCCAGCATTGCGAAGCACGCAACTTTTTGGACACTACTGCCCTTTAGCTAAGGGCTCGCTCGGATCCTTCGAGAGCGAGACGATCGCGTAGCCGTCCCTGATCTCCGCAGAGGTGATTGCGTCCAGGCGGAGATGTACCCGGCCGCCCGGATGGTCCGTCTCGGAATCGATTTTGATGACGTGGCGGCGGCTAAGCTTGGAGGCTTCACTGGTCATAGTCACAGTCCTTTGGGTTGGAGATGTCTGGGCTAGATCACCGTGATCTCGGCCGACCAGGGCATGAACGGGAACTGGTCGAAAACGACCCAATAAGTCGCCGGCATCTCGGCCGTCAGCTCGAGCAGACCGTCCTCGACCGATACCGGCTGGCCGTCGATATGAACGACACACGGCACCGGCAGGCCGGTGATCTTGACCTTGCTGCGCTTGTCGGCCGGGATCTCGGTGCGGTTGATGGCGATCGGCGCGACCGGGCGGGCGACCAGTTCGCCATCGACGACATAGTTGGTCGCCATCGACGCCCCGCCCGGCACGACCACGAAGGAGAAGCCCCTCGACCGCAGATCATCCAGATCGTCCGGGCTGAAAGCGCCACTCACCCCGCCTGTGATCCTGCCGGCGTCGTCATGATAGAACAGCTGCATTAGGTCATCTCGTTATCGAACACGTTGTAGGAAAACACCGCGCCGGCCGTGCTGTTGTTGATCGTGAAGACGTTGCTGGCACGCCGATAGGTGACCTCGAACCCACGCCCTGGCCCCCGAACGCCGTTCGTGCCGTAGAACATGTCGACGAGGATCAGCGGCAGGCCGAGGAACGTTTTCGGCAATGGGATGTTGGTGTTGCCGGCCGGCAGAGCGGCCGTGATGCCAGATACCAGCGGTCGCAGCCTCTGGGTTCCACTGTCGAAGACGAGCCCTTCCGGCGGCGCCGTGTCGACATCGAAGCCGGGCTTGGAAAACTGGATGACGAAATTCGAGCCGCGCTTGCCCAGGTGTCCTCGTTTTGTCGGCATGGTTCAATCCGTCGGCACGGGGCGGTCGAGCACGATGATCGAAACGTTACCCCAGACGTTTTGCGACCAACGGCGGATCTGCACCTGACCCGCCCCGGGCGACGGCGAAGTGATGAAGCCCGACATCGGATAAGCGCCGCCCCAGGTGTTCACCTCTTTGTCGGATGGCAGGGTGTAGATCTGGTCGTTCTGTGCGCCGTTGAACGTTCCGAAAAAGAAGATGATCGGATAGTAGCCCTTCCAGGTGTAGGGGAAATTGATCACCGTATAGACGTTGTCGGTCGCGCTGCTCGCCACGCCCTTCCGGCTGTTTTGGGGCGCGAAGGTGGCGTTGATGACCGTGAAATCATCGTCCGAGCTGAAGGCCATCTGGGCCTTGGCGCAGGTCCGAACATCGAAGCCAGGGCGCGAGACATAGAGCCCATAGTCGGTGCCTCGCTTCCCCATCATCATCCGCGCCAATGGGTGCGGGTCATTGCCGACGACGCCGAGATCCCGCGCCGGGATCTTGAAGACCACGGCACAGACATAGTGGTCGAATCGGAATTGCCCCGACTGGGCGTAGATCACGACGCGGTCGTTAAACACCTCATACGTGAGAGAGCCGGTGCCCGGGGCATTCGGGCCAATGTCCTCGCGCCAATAGATGAGAGCGCCGTTTGGATTCGACAGGAAGATCTTCACGCATGGCACATAGGGCAGCGCCGGGAAATACAGGGTCCGCGGGCTCAAATTGCCAGCGCCCGGGCTCTGGTTCGCGGTAATGCCGAAAATTCGCTCTTTCGCGACCGCGTGGATATTGCCGGCGAAGGGCCACGCCGTGTCGAAGTCGAGCTTCTCCCGTGTCAGGTTCGGATCGGACGCATCAAAGCCCGGCTTGGAGACGCGAGCGCGCCAGTCGCCGGGCGATAGCTGGCCCGCGAACAGGCGAGGATTAAGGGCCATCAGGGCTCCGAGAAGATCAGGTTTTCGCCGCTGAGATCGAGCTGCAAGACACTGTTCGTGGACCGGATCACGACGCCGGTCATGTAGACGACGCCCCCGACGATCGCGAAGGGCACGACGCGGGTCGTGCCGTCGCCGATCGAAAACTGGTCGACCAGGAACGTGCATCGCGACACACCGCCGACGATGTCGAGCAGCATGCCGGCTTCCTTCCAGTTCGGCGTGCCGACCGTCCCAGCGTTTAGGAAGATCTGGAACCGGACATCCACGCCGCTCGGCGCCGCGGTCGCCGCGAATTTGACGAAGCCACCGGCCGACATCTGGTCGGCCTTCACATTGATCGCCGTCACCTGCGATGCGACGGCGGTATCGCCGGCAATATAGGCCTCGGTCACCTGCTGGATCGCCGCGACGAGATTTGCTCGCATCGCCGCGCGCTGGATATAGTCGGCGCCGACATTCTCGGCCCCGTCCAGCGCGATCCGATCGATCACCTCATCCAGCTGGCGCTGCAGTTCCTGCATCGAGCCGCGAGCGTCGCCGGTCATCAGCGACAGCTCATAGGCCTGCTGCGCCGTGATGCCTTCTGCGATGTCGGGCGTAAGCACAGAGCGCCAGCTGGACCAAGCCGCCGGCCGGGGCGATGCGGGCCGATAGCGCCCCCTCACCTCATACTGCGTCCGGCCCAAGATGGACTGCGAGATCTCGATCGCGCCGGCTTCAACACGGTCGGTCTCCCCCTGCAACACCATTGTCTGATCAACAACCAGGCGAACCTCGAACTGCACGCCGTCGACATCGTCGATATTCGGGTCCCATGACATGCGGATACCGGCCCGCATGCTGTCGCCGTCGCCCCGGATCGTGATCGGGACCACATTCCAGTCGATGATCGGCTGCGCCGGCGGGCGCACCACCTCGGTCGGCGCCGTGACGATTGGCTTCTCGTCCGTGCCTGGGATCCAGAGATAATCCGCCGGATCGACTTCCGTCAGGTTGAACCCGACGTTGAGGCTGCCGAGATCCTGCACGGCGTCGACACGAAAGAGCTTCGTCAAATAGCCATTACGGGCCGAGGTCCAGGACACGAAGTCGTTGGGCTCGATCAGGAACGCATCCGGCGGCATGGGAAGGGCATGCTGGCGGAATCGACGCGCCTCTGCCAGAGCCGACTTCATTAGCCGCTGCACCTGCGTGCCGAAAGGCACAAGCCCATAGGTGACGTCCGCCACCTGGCGGCGACCGTCATCGGCGGCCTCGAGCGTGATCGAATAGAGCGGTGGCGCGTCCTTGGCGCTCCAGCCCTCGGCGGGCTCGATGTATTTGCCGGTCACGGCATTGACCACCTCGGCCAGCGACGGGAACGGCTCGAAGGTCTGCGGATCCGTCGAAAGGATCGTGTCATCCGTGAAGGCAAAGACCGACGTACCCGGTGCGCCGGCATGCGGCTTGTAGACGCCGCCGACCTCTGCCAGACGCCCGTTGCAAGCCTTCATCAGCTCGGCCAGGACCTCTGCGGGCTCGGTATCGAGCGAGATCTCGCCGCCAGCGCGGTACTGAAGCTCCGTCCCGGAGCCGACGAGCGCAACGCTCTGGTCGCATTCGTTCATCGCCGCCGACCAGGACGAAATCGGCAACTGCGAGCCGGAAACGGTCTGGCCGCCGTAGAACCATTTGCCCTTGTAGGTGATGCCCCGGATGATGTTGTAGGCCATCACCGCCGGGTTGGCCGGCGCCTGGCTATAGGTCGCGGTATCGCCCCACACCTGCAAACCCGAGCCGCCCATGGCGCTGTCCTTACGGACGTCATAGAGCGGCACGCCATCCAGCACGAACTTGAACTGCGGGAAGCCCGAGAAGACCTTGTCGCTGACGCGTGCGATGACCACGGCATAGGCGACGCCCGTGCCGACGCGCGTCGCCTTGTAGGGCCGCGCCGAGCCGGCGAACCGTGCGACCATCTGGGCATCAGCCGCCGTCTGGTTCCCGTCATAGAAGCGGACCCAGAGCCGATCGCCATCATTGTTGTATTCCGGGATCGCCGCCTGTGTGCCGGAAGCGTTGGCCGCGTTCCAAGTGACCTTGGAGCCGTTTACCCAGATCTCGGCCAGGCCCTTCACGGGGAGGTCGGAAAGGGCGATCACCATGTGCAGGAACGCGTTCGGCGTGTTGTCGACGTTCCCCCAAGTGCCCGCATAAACGAGCGAGCCCGCCGTCATGCCGCGACCGACGATGAAGCTGCGCGGCACGGCACCGCCGGACTGCAGCTTGCCTGAAGCGCCGCCGACACCGCCGACCGGCTGCTTTTTGCCGAACAGGCTCTGCGCCAGATAGCTGAGGCCAAGGCCGATGCCGAGCTTGAGCGCGCCGCCGACGAGCCCCGCCAGGATGCCGCCGCCGCCGAGCCAGCCGGCAAATCCCGCCACCAACCCGAAGACCGGGGCCGCGTGGCAAAGGGCCGTCGAGCACAGCAGCAGCTGCGCGGCCGTTGATGCGGTTCGAAGAGCGCGGCGGATCATGGGATTCGGAATGCCTTTGCAGCCGTGAGGCGATCGAGCGTGCCGAGGCCATCAAGCCCAAGCACCGTGACGCGCTCGCCCGCGACGACGCCAAGCGCCCAGCCATCCTGGGTATCGAACGCAGCGATATCGCCAGCGCCCGCCATCATCGGCGCGATCTCATCGAAGAAGTTCGCCGCGAGCGCGACCAGGTCAGCATAGCCGGCCCGCTTCAGCGCTCGCTGGGCGCCGCTGGCCGATCGGTAGGAGCCGCGGAAACCGGTCGCCAGATCCAGTCCGGTCATCGCCTTGATGCAGTCGGCCGCGAACAGCGCGCAGTCATGCTCTCCCCACGCGAACGGTACGCGGCGATGCGCCTCGATCGTCTCGTGCAGCGCCGTTCGCCACGTCGGGATGCGGTGCAATGCCATCAGCCTACCCGCCCCTTGTCCTTGCCCCAGAACAGTTCCCAGTCCGCGACGACGCTGGTGTCGTGATAGAAATCATCGTCCGCCTTGCGGAGGATCTGGCTCTCGTGGCTGCGGACGTCTGGGTTCTTCCGGGTCAGTTCGCGCGTGTGGGACGCGCAGGAGAGCGTTACCGTTGACGCGCCGCCCTCGGCCGGCGTGACGACGGGCGCCTCGTCGATGAAGCCGATGAAGCGGGACTTCGCCGGCGCCACCAGTTCGAGCGTGTCGGGGTTCAGATAGCCGCGGTAAATCGTGATGGGGGCATTGCGTGCGTCATAGGTCTTCGTGGCATCGATCACCGACGCGTCGATCCCGGACAGCACGACCTCGACGGTCCGCACCGAGATATCGGAGGTGAGCGGGATATCGCCGATCGACACGAGCGCGCCGCCGACGAAAGCCTGCGCCTCGACCAGCCCGGTCCGGCCATTCTTGACCAGGCAGGAGAAGGCGCCTGCATCGGACCAGAAGCCCACAGGCTTAGAGTTGCCGGTGAGCCGGTCCTTCACGGTGATAACGACGAAATCGCGGGCAACGACAGTCCGCGCGGCAATGGCCGAGATCTCGGCCGCATCGAGCGACCGCATCAGATCACCTGCATGGCATTGAAAGAGATTGGCCCCCGGGCATTCAGATTGGCAGGCGCTGATATCGACCCAGGCACGATCAGCATGAGGCAGGCAGGCCGCTTGACCTTGACGACATTGTTGATGGCCGCGCCCTGCCGCATCGGTGGCCGGACCTCGAAGGCCGGCGTCACGCCGCTGGCATCAGCAACAGCATCTTCAACCGCCTGGTGCAGCGCATAGGAGGGGCCAGAGCCGTAAGCGAAGGCAATATGGTCCCCGATCGAAACCTTGAACCCAGGCGGGAGCGCCTTGAGACGAAGCGCAATGGTCGACGACAGGGCCGATATGGCGGCCGTTTCACCATTGAACGCTACGCCCGTCGGCCAGCTGCCGTTGGGATGCGCCGCAGGGTAGACGGACGCAAAGTCATAGCCCCAAAAGGTCTTCTGCCCGTTCTCCAGAGCCGCGAGTTTCGCCTTCCATCGGCGCAGCTCATTTGGCGACAAATCGCGCGACGACGCTTGCATCGTCCAGAGGGGCGCCCGCAACGATTTAACGCGCAGCTGGCCGCCGGCCTGGCCGGAGGTCTCATCGCCATAGGAAGGATCGAGCGTCGCCCAGCCGGGCCAGTCGGCCAGCAGGTCGAGCGGATAGGTCAAGGTCATTTCAGGATCCGATCCCGCTGCATGTTGCGGATCTTGTCCGGCAATGCAGCCATGAGACGCTTGTTGTTCTCGGCCAGGATCGAGGCAAACTGCGACTCGCTCATTTGCGAACCGCGCGCGTCGATATGGGTATCGCCGAGGCGGAAGATCGGCGCCGATGCAGATCGGGGTGCCACCGCGCTCGGCAATACCGGAACGCCGATGGCAGTGCCCACGGCCGACAGCCCCGAATTCATCGCCTCGAGGAGGGCACGGTTCTTTGCCGTCGCCCGCGCATTGACCACGAATTCCTTGCCGTGCACGACGCCGGCAACCTTCCCCGTGCCGCGGTCGCCGGTGTAGCCGCCGCTCGCGAAGCCAAGCAGCTTGCCGATGCCGCCAAACGCGCTGCCGCTGGAACCTCCGCCGAACAGATCATTCAGGGCGATGTCGATCAGCTTCGATGCCACCTTGTCCAGCGCATTGGCGAGCGCCTCGGTGGCGGACTTCCCCTCTCGCATATCGGAGATGAAGCCACTGAAAACGTCGCGGCCGAGATCGCGCATCTCCTCCGCCCGCTGCCGAACAAGGTCCTGCTTTTCAGCAAGCTTCTGCGATTCAACCGACGCCGTTGCATAGCCAGACGCCAGCGCATCGATCTTTTCGCGCAGAGCCGGCGTGATCGTCAGCCCAGCTTCCTGCGCCGCATAGAGAAGGTCCTGTGCAGCCCGCGCCTTTTCGACTGCAAAGCCGTAGTCGTTGATCAACGGATTGACCGAGGCCTGGGCGGCAGTTTCCGAGATCAGAGCGGCCGTCCGCCGCGTGATCGCCTCCGTCTCGCGCTCATACTCATTCTTGCGATCGGTGCCATAGCCCGCTGGCGGGACGACAGCCGGCTTGGTGATTGTTCCAGCGTCCAGCACTTTCCGGCCACCCCGGACGGAATCGAAGAATGCGTCGGATTCGGACTGGCTGGGCGACGCCGTTGACGCACCAATCTTGAAGGCCCGGCTTCCCTTGCCCTGGTTGGACTGGTCCCAAAGCGGGGACAGCGCGTTCGCGACGTTCCCAAGCTTCAGCTGGGCCAGCGTGTAGGAAAGATCCTTCACCGATAGGGTGATCTCTTCCAAGGCCGATACGACATAGGGAGCCACCTCGACCGCGAACCCTTGGAAGGTGGCCCGCAACGTAGCCTTGAGCTGCACAAGCTTGTCGTCAAGGTCGCCAGCCTTTGCGACCAGGCTGTTGCTGACCACGACGCCGGCTACCTGCGCGTCGCGCGTCAACTGGTTGATGCCGGCCGACCCCTGTTGCAGCAGCCCCACCATGTCTTTGCCCGCCGAACGGCCGAAAGCGAGAATAGACAGGTTGAGGGCGTCCTGCGGGTTCTTGGCCCGAGTGACGAGGTCCGCATAAGACCCGAGCATATCGGTGACAGAGCGCAGCTTTCCGTCCTGATCATACAGTGCGATACCGTTGATCTTCAGGACCTTGGCCAGGTCGCCGCTCCCGCTGGCGGCCTGCGACATGTTCTGGGCGAACTTCTGCAGGCCGTTATCCAGCGACTCCGCCGAACCGCCCGCCATGTCGGCTGCATACCGCAGCTCCTGGAGCTTTTCGGCGGTGATGCCTATCCTTTCGGACGTATCACCGATGGCGGCGAGTGCCGCGACAGCATCCGTGATGGCGTTCACGGTCTGGGCGGAGAAGAGGGCGCCGACGGCGCCCACTGCAAACCCCTTCAGAAAGCGATCGCCGATACCGTTCAGATTGGCATTCATCTTGTTGAACCGGCCCTCGATCTTCGAGCTGGTGGTATTGGCAATGCCTACCGCCTTGGCCATCGACCGCTCATAACTCTTGAGCTGCGCCTCGAGGCGGACCACCAGCCGCTCCAGATCGGTTGCCATCAGCCAAGTCTCCTCACCAGGTCGTGGAATTCATCGGTGGTCGGCGGGTCGACCGTCTCATCGGGCGAGTTGGCGCGGTTGTGCCCGTCAATGCAGGCGGCGAACTGCCAGAGGCTCATGGCGTCGACTTCGGCGGGCGTGAAGCCTAGGACGGCTCCGGCGCCATAGAGTTCGGCGAAGGCGAGGCGTCCATCTCTGTCGCCTCCGTCGTGGCCTCCGCCGGCTCCCTTTTTCCCACCGGTTCCTCCGGGGGGCCGACGAGCGCGGTGATGAGGACCGCCTGCGCGGCCGGGACATTGTCCATCAACGGGAACACGTCGACATAGCGGGTGACCAGGCCGAGAGCCTCCAGCGGTTTCATGCCGCCACCGATCAAGCCGACCCGGAGCGTCTCGCGGATATCATCGACCCGCCAGCGGCCCGTGCTGACGCGCTGCAGCAACTCCGCCGGGCCAACGCCGGTCTTTTCCTGCAACTCGCGCCATTCGCCGATGGCGAGCCGGAACCGGTGCTCGCCATCGCCCCAGGCGAAGGAAACTGAACCGTCGCGGCTCATGCGGCCAGTTCCACCGGACCATCGGACTGCCATTCCATCTCGACCTGAATGAGCCCGTCCTCCTCGCCGGTGATGTTGAGCGTAGCGAGATGGTAGCGGCCGACATAAGTGCGCGGTCCGACCGCGTAGTCGATCGTCACCTGCACGTTGCGCGAATCCTGGTCGGCGAAGGCCTCCTCGTAGAGATCGAGGCTTTCCTTCGCCAGCGTGCCCGAGCCCGACAACGAGGCGGTCAAGGCGCTCTTGACGCGCTCGGTCCAGATCGGCGCGTCGGGGTCATCGCAGTCGCCGATGTTGAACTCGTTCATGGAGGCGGAGCGGTTGAACTGCTTGGTCTTCAATGCGCATGGAGCAACAAAGACTTCCGGCGATGCTCTGTCACCGATCTTGATAAGCAGCTTCGAACCTCGAAGCGTCGTGGGCCTCGCCATGGCGGTCTCCTTTGGTGGCTTGGGTTAGGCGGGCTGTGTCAGGGCCCGGAAGGTCATCGCGATATGATTGGTCACGCCATCGGGATCCCGAAGGGTGCGGGCGTCGCGGAAATGCAGGAGCCCAAGCGAGTGATCCTCGAGGGTCAGCTCCACATCATGCAGAGCGTCGCGAATCCCGTCGGCGATCCTTTTGGCTTCCGGGAAGCCGACCGCGCGCGACCACACATGCACGTCGACGAAACTCTCCGAACCGCCGTAGCAGTCCGCCAGGTCCGCGTTCACCTGAATCTCGCCGATCGTCACATAGGGGAACACTGCCGATGCCGGCGGTGTGTCATAGACCCGACCAGCCACGGCAGGGGCGCCGTCAACGATGGCGTGAAGAAAGGCCGCCTGCAGCGCGAGGCTCGGATCGGAACTCATGAGCCCTCCGCGATACGTTTGATCGCCTTGGTCATGGCCCGGTTGACGCGGCTCTTGGCCCGCTTCCGAAGCGCACGATAGGCAGGAAAGAAGAACGGCTGTGCCCTCGCGCCGGGATGCATCGAGCCCTTGGTGGAACCACCATTCTCGTGCGGCGCGGTCCCGAACTCGACAAGGTGAGCGTACCGCGTCTGTGAATTGCCGGCCGAGATGATCACCGTCAGATCCGGATCACCGTCGCTCATGGCGGAGCCAGCCAGCGACGAATACCGCTCCTTACCGCCACCCCAGGTCTGCACGATGCTTCGCGCCAGGCGGCCGGTGCGCTTGGGAGCCAGGCGGCGCTGCATGTCCTGGATCTCGTCAGCGCTTTCGGCCAGGGCCTGCTTTGCGGCCGCGCGAACCTGCGCTGGCATTGCGGCCAGCTTCTTTAGCAGGCGCTGCCGGTTTTCTACCTTCGTCGCCATCAGCCCACCGCCACGCCGCTTGTGGCGAGGATATCGAGATAGGCGCCCTTCTCATCCATGTTTGCCATCGACGTGATGTTGAAGAGCGTCCCCGCCCGGGCGTCGCGGGCGCGCCACTCCGTGCTGATCTGGCGCGCCTGTGCCGAAAGTCGAATGCGGATGACGACCGGCTGGGATCCGGCGAGCCGGGCCGCCTGCACGCCCTCTCCGCCCTTGAGCGGCTGGATGCGAGCCCAGACGACGAACTCCTCCTGCCAGTCGCCGGAGACGGCGTTTCCATAGCCGTCATCGGCAACCGCACGCCTGTCGAAGGCGACCCGCTCGCGAAGTTCACCCGCGCTCATCTGGTTTCTTTCTGACGATGGCCTCGGCCTTGCCGGCCTCGATGGCGGCAGCGGCGCACACGCGCGTGACGCGCAGCTCCATGCCGGCCTTGTAGGCGACGGTCACCCGCCCTTGCCGCTCGGCGGGTGACCAATCGAAATCGGCGATAAACCGGACGCGCATCAACGGTAGACGCGGAAGGGTGAGAGCAGCGCTTCGACGGCGAAGGGCAACTGGTTGACTGCATTGCCGATACTGACGGCCTCACGCGCCTCGTACCACTGACCCACCAGCAGCAGGATCGCTTGTCTGATGGGAGGCGGGACCTCTGGGTAACCGGCACGATAGCGGACCCGAACAGCATCAACGTCAGAACGAGCGCTGGGCCAGCTCTCGCCATAGGCGAGCGCCAGCCGGGGTCGCGATGGCTGACCAGTGACGCGGTAGAGGGTGCTGATAGCTGGTTTGCTCTCACCCCTTTCGTCGACATATTCAACCGCGTCGATCTCTATGACCGGCGCCATCAGCTCCATGTGGTCGCAGAATTCAGAGAAACGTGTCTCCAGATCCTGCTCGCCGATGGCCCGGCCGAGCCAGCCCGCAGGGCCATCGATCCAGGCTGTTGCCGCGGCGACGAGCGCCTCGACATAGACCTTCTCGTCCTCGCCATCGAGCCGTAGATGCGCGCTGACCTGCTCCCAAGAGACGACCGGCTCCGGCGCGGTGATAACGACGGTACTCATGGTCAAGTGGCCTTATTGGTGGGCGCCTGTTCGGCCTTGTTGCTGACCGGCGGCGCCGCCTTGTTCTTCGCCGGCTTGGCGGCCTTGCCGGACGGCGCGAGCGTGGTGCCGATCAGGTGCGCCACATCACCACGCTGGGCTTCGCGGGTCTCGCCGACCTTGTAGAAGCGATCGCCCAGATGCTCTCGGATGACCTTGAATTTCATGATGGTGATCTCCTGCGGAGGGGAAAGAAGCCGGCCGAATGGTCGGCTTCCCTGCACGAACGCCGCGGCGGTTACGTCACGCGACCGAAGTCGCCGTAAATGAACGACTCGGACCGGTAGACGGCGAGTGCCAGCCGCTCTTCCGCCAGGATGGTGACGAGGTTCTTCGTGAAATCGTCGTTGACGTAGCCCGTCTCGACGCGGGCATCCCAACGATCGAACAGCTGCGCGCCGAGACGGAAAGCACCCGTGAGCACCTTGTCGACAGACATCGCCGGGGTCGCGACCACCGGAAGACCCCAGAGCGTCGGAGACAGGCCACCCTGGGGATTGCCGATGATGTACTGCCCAGTCGTGTCCTTCAGGAGCTCGATCCAGGCCCAGTCGGACGGGTGCATGACCGTGCCGGTGGACGGGAACTCCGCCAATGCCGCCTGCAGATGCATGAGGCGGATCATGTCGATGCTGGTCGCGCCGCTGACCGTAATGGGCGCCGAATAGGCAGTGGCCTGCGGAATGATGCCGTTCAGGTTCTGGCCGGTTCCGTCACCGTTGAGCAGCTGCGCTTCCTCGACATAGGCGAGGCCGTAGAGGAGACGCTCGTCGATGTAGGAGGTGAGCTGGGCGACGTCGTCCAGGATCTGGCGCGACGCTTTCATCCAGTGCGCAATGACCTTGGCCGACGTCGTGACCAGCGAGAGCTGGATATCGGACCCGGGCTTTGCCGCACCCTCCGCCACCGGCGCCGCGGAGTTCGTGAAGCCGGTTTCCTTCACATATTCCAGGGCGCTGCCGTCCATGCGACCGGGCGAGATCAGATCGCGAACGGTAAGCCGGCGCTGAGGCAGTTCATTGATGCCTGCCAGCCGCGTCGGCGCGACGGCTGCGCCCGCCGAGCCGGCCGCATTGCTGGTTGCCGAAGTGATCGTCGCCTTGATCTGCAGATCGGCCTTGCTGGTACGGCCGAACTTGGAGTCTGCGAAGGCCTTGAAGTTGTCGCTCTCGACAAACTGCTGTCCGAACGACTTGTGAGCCTCGCCATCACTGCCGCCGCCGCTGCGCGCCAGCTTCTGCTCGATCTCGGCGATCTGCTCGCCGAGCCCGTTCATCTTGGTGAGCGCTTCGTCGGCCTTCTGCTTGATGCCTTCCGTCAGCTGCTCGCCAGACTTGGCCTTGCCGAGCGCTTCCTCGGCGATTTCCTTGACCTTGTCGAACGACTTCTGGAAGTCGGCCTTGATCTCGGTCGCAAGCTCGGACGCGCTCTTGGAGTCGTGATCGGGTGCGCGCATGTAGCGGCCCGCCGCGCGTTCCATCGGGGTCATACGGCCAAGCAGCAGGGCTGCGCCGGCCATGGCGAACATGGCACGCTTGTGCATAAACATGGATCTCTCCAGAGATTGAGGGATGGGGCCTAGCCCCGGAGGGCTCGCAGGAATGCGAGCGGATCATCCGCTTTGGCAGGCTCCCCCTGCCCCTTCAGGTGGAGGCGCGCGGCACGCTCCGCCTGCGAATTCGAGAAGCCCAATCCCTTGAGCCAGGTCTCGAATTCTCGTTCTGTCAGCCGGTCCCCGGCCTTCAGCTTTTCCGTCAATTCATGGGCCTGCTTGGCAGCCTTGACGCTGCCGATCGTGGCGCTGTCATTGGCGCCGATCGACACCACCGAGACCTCTTTCAGGTCCAGTTTTTCCAGCGTCCAGATGCCGGTCTCGGTGTCGACCGAGTACTCCTTGATCCGGTAGCCGATCGAAAGGCCGTCGATATCGCGCTCTTTCAGAAGCTCATAGGCTTCGCGAGCGCGCTGCACCCCCATGTTCAGCTTGCCGCGGAGTAGAAGCCCCCGGGCGTCTTCCTTGGCCTCCAACCACTTGCCGATCGGCTCACGGGCGTCGTGCTGCCAGAACATCTTCGGCATGGTGCCCGCGGCAGCGTGGACTGCGAGGCTGTCTGCAAAGGCCCCTGCCGCGATCACATCGCCATAGCTGTCCGGCTCGCCACCGAAGGTGCTGCCATAGCCCTCAAACTCGCCGGTATCCTTCAGCGCCTTGATTTCCAAGCATGGTGCGGCCTGATTGAACTGCAGCCCGGAGTCCTTCGTGCGAAACAAAGTCATTCGTCATCCTCCAGGGCGGGGCCGCCATTGTCACCGATGCCTCGGGTCTCGGTGATCGGAACGTTCTGCATTTGCATGCGGGGGACCTCGCCGCCGGAAACCGGCGGCAGACCTTCCAGCGCACGCACCTCGTTGATGGTCATCCAGCCATTCGACAGCGCGGACTGGTAGAAGGCGGAGCGCCCGGCGCTATCGCCGCGCAGTAGACCCTCAAGATTGAATTTGATGGTGATGCCCGCGGCACGATCGGCGGCGGTCAGAAGTTGCTTGACGACCGCCTGCTCGATCCGCTTCAGGCGGCGACGCAAGGTGAATTTCTGCAGCAGCTGGCCCTGCTGTTCGACGCCGGTCGGCCAGCTGGTGGTCTTGGACGTGTGACCGACCATGACCGGCGGCACGCCAAAGAAGCGGCAGATTTCCTCGACCGAGAAGCTGCGCGTCTCCAGCATCTGCGCATCCTCCGGGCTGATGGTGATCTGGTTCCAGGTGGAACCGCCCTCGAGCAGCATCGGTCGGCCGGCATTGATAGAGCCCGCATATTTCTCCATCAGCACCTTTTCGGCGATGTCACGTTGTTCCTGCGTCAGCCACTTCTCGAAGGTGACGACACCGGAGGGGCGCAAGCCATTTGCGAACATCTTGGCGGCGGCGCGGTCTGCGGCGCGCGCCGAAGAGAAGGCCTGGCGTCCGAACTGCAGCGTCGACATTCCGCCCAGCGGATTGCCGCCCGGGCCGCGGATATGCAGCATCGTCCGATCGGTTTCTACATAGCTCTTGCCTGCATCCGACCACCGATACTCGATCGTTCCATCACGAAGCCGGCGGCGGCTCACAAGGTCCGGGGCAACCGGGACGATTGACAGGATCCTCGCGCCGGACCGTTCGACCCGAGCGATGCCGTCGCCATGAAGCTCGATCGATGCAGCCAGAAAGTCCCAGAAGTCGACGGCGGTCTGGTCGTAGTTCGGGCTGTCGTGCAGCAGGCGGTAAAGCGGGTGGTCATCGGCCGGAACTGGCGTGCCGTCCGGACCATTCCGATACACCACCAGCGGGAGGGACGAGATCGTTCCGGCGAGAAGATTGACGCAACCCCAGACCGCAGACAGAGCCATAGCGCTGGATTCGGTGACGATCTCCCCGGCATCGCCCATGTGACCGGACGCTGCCCAGCCCTCGGAATTTCGAAACGAAAGCTGCCGCACGACGGCCTGGGCGGCCTTCAGGGCGAAGTTGCGAAGTGGGTTCACGCTGCCCCCGCCAAGCTCTTGAAGTATTCGTCCATGCCGCCCTCTTCACCGCCGGCGATCGCCAGCCCTATGCCCATGACGCCGGCGGCGATGCCGTCGATCTTGTCGAGGGAGCTTTTCTTGTCCGGCACGTAGTTTAGATTGGCGTCGAAGCGCACCGTGCAGTGGCCGGCCATCCAGGCAAGCACTGGGTGCCCGCCATGTTCGATCTTGGTAGCGAAGACGAGCCGTTCCATTTCCTTCGTCGGTGCGCCGAGCGTTGCGTGCCCTTGGCGCATCTCGATCATCAGTTCGGCGTCGAGGCCCGCGGTCTGTAGATCGGCGACGAGTTTGGCGGCATTCCAGGGGTCATAGCCGAATGCCTGCAAGTCGAAGTCCCGACCGACTTGAATGACGTCTTCCATCACGAAGTTCTGGTCCACAAAGTCGCCGGGCGTCGTGAAAAGCGCGCCATCAGCGACCCACTTCTGCCAGTTGACCCGCTTGTCAGCCGCCGCTCGCTCGCCCAGCGTGGCTTCCGGCACCCAGAATTTCGGGATGAGCACCCAGCGATCGTATGTGTCATCCGGCGGGATGGTGATCATTCTCGCCGTAATGTCCCGGGTGGCCGAGACGTCGCTAGTCACGAACGCCTTGCGGCCCTTGTGCAGCGCGTAGAGTTGCGGCCAGGACTTCGGGTCGACGGTGCAGGCTGCCCACCTATCGCGAGGGAGCCAGGCGGAAACCTGGTCCACCCACCGGTTCAGGTGGTAACACTGGAACACCGCCTCCGCCGCCGGGCGGCCCTTGGCTTTGCGATACTCACCGCGGAGATAGTCCAAGGTGGGCGTCAGGCCGAGGCTGGGATTCGCCTTTCGCCAGACTGCCTCGTCGTTCCAGTCGTCGTCGTCCGCGATGCCGAAATGGACGACTAGCGTGGTCGCGTCGTCGAGGTCACCGCGCAAGATGGCGAGCGATTCCTCGAACCACTCATAGCCCGTCCGATTCTGCTTGCGGCCGGCGGTGGAAGCATACAGTTCGATGGGCTGCAGGCGGGCGCCCGTTCCCTGTCGGAGCGTATCGGCCAGCTCCCGGGTTTTCCATTCGTGAATCTCGTCGCCGAGAATTACGGTCGGAGACCGACCATGCTTTCCATCGGGCGCTCCCGTCAGCAGCTGGCATAGCGAAGCGGTCTCGCGGAGGTAGATCCCTCGATCGGTGAAGGTGACGCGCTCATTGCCTTGGCGATCATCCTTCAGGCCTTTCGCCTGCAGGATGACGTCCTTCATCTTCCCGAACGGGATGCGGCCTTGGTCCTCGTTGCGACCGAACACGTATGCTTCGGCGCCAGGGATCTTCTCCATCACGAAGAAGAGCACGCCGAGTGTCGCCAGGAACTCCGACTTCCCGTTCTTACGCGGTATCCATAGATCGAGACGCCGGAATAAGCGGACATGCTGGATGCCCGGCAGATGCGTCGCCGCGTCGATGATCTCGATCGGCTTTTTCCAGCCGACCAGCATCCGCACGGTGATCTCCTGCCAAAGCAAGAGCTTGAACGGAACGCCCTTGAAACGGTCGTTCGTCAGCCTGAAGACGCGGGGCCAGTTGGCGACGATCGCGTCTGCCTTGGCGTGGTCGAACCACGCACCCTCCACGAGGGCCGCACGCCGCCAGGCGAGGACCGCCCACCGATAGTTTGGGTCGTCCGCAACCGGCGCCAGCCACGATGGCAGCGCGCTCGGCGCCGCCTGGTTGCCGGGCATCAGTTCACGCTTTGGCTCGGTGGAACGCTGTCGGCCTGATTCATGAGGTCGCTCGGATCCAGGTCGTCGCTGGCATCTTGGCCAGCCCCAGCCCCCGGCCCCATGCCCGGCAAATACGGCTGACGGCCCTGCCCCGCATTGAAGGTTTCAACCCGGGTCAGGTTGGTGTCCGAATACGGGGTGAAGCCATACTCAGCCTCGAGAAGGCGCATCGCAGTTTCGGCTTTTCCCATGAAGTCGATGCTGGGATGAGTGCGAATGACGGTTTCGCCATCCCCCTTCTTGACCTTTATCGAGACCCCACCCTTCGGCAGGTCGCGACGCAGTTGCACCACCGAGGTGATGAACAGCTGCGTCCACATACAATAGCGGACCAGGCCGGACATGAATGCCGGGCGCTGGCGACCGGAAGCCCTCAGGCTGTCCGCCTTCTCCTGCCAGATCTTGATCGCCTCGCGCCAATAGGTTGGCGCTTCAAGAAACACGGCGGGCACCGGATAAGGACCAGTCGCCGGCATCGGTTCCTTGGCCGCCGCCTGGGCGGCGGCTTCGATCTCGCGTTCGACCGACTTCTTGCGCCGGCCGGGGAACCCTTGAGCGGCTTGCAGAAGCGGGTCCTGCTTTCTGCGGGCCACGACCAACCTCAGTTTCTGGTACGGGAAAAAAAGTTACGCGCTGAAATTTCGCGCCGACAAAGAGTTTCTTAGACCGCCGGTCCGGACGGCAGGGCTTCCAGAGTTAGGACTCCCCCCCCAATGCGCGACCATGGCTTGACGTGACGCCGCGACGCGATGACATACTTGTTAAATTCCGAGGAGAACGAACAGCGTGGCGCTACCCCAGCTCTACTCTCGTCGAAAACGTCAGTCAGAGGCCAAAGAGGCTGACGTCTATCAATATGAGAAGATACCTGAGCATCTGCGCATCCAAGTGGTGCAGATTATCGGAGATGGTCTTGGTCCATACTCTAATAGTCGAAATTTTCCTTCTTCCACGGCGCCGCTATATGACCATATCGTCAAGACGATGCGCCGCGAGATAGGAGTTCACCAACTATCAGGCGGGTATGAGCCCGATGTAGAACTCTTTAGATGGTTGGAATTAACCAACGATCTAGATGCTTGGATCGACGCCGTTGAACTCTCATTGACCGTGATCGATCGCATCGTTCGTGAATCTTGGCACTCCTACAGCAGCATCGTGCGTTCAACACCGGACAACGTGATCGAGGAAATAAACGCTCGATTCCGTGAGGCAGGCTTTGGCTTCCAGTTCAACGAAGGTGAAATGATCCGAGTTGATTCTGTGATCATTCACCAAGAAGTAGTCCTGCCCGTACTTCACCTTTTGCGCGAACCGCGCTTTGAAGCAGCCGAGAATGAATACAGAGAGGCGCATGCCGCGTACCGAAATGGCAAGTTGGAGGACAGCCTAGTAGGCTGCGCGCGAGCCTTGGAAAGCGTTCTCAAGGTCATTGGAGCGAAACGCGGCTGGGACATCAAAGAGAACGACGCAGCGAGCAGGCTGATCCACGCTGCGGCGGAAAGTGGATTTTTGCCTTCTTTTCACCGAACGGCACTGAACCATCTCGTAGGGCTAATCGAAAGCTCTACCCCAACCGTCCGCAACAAGATGGGCGGGCATGGCGCAGGAACTGAGCCACGCGCGGTCCCTAGACATCTCGCGGCGTATCAACTTCATCAAACCGCTGCAGTGTTGTTATTTTTGGCTGAACAAGACGAGCTCCTCGACTCGTAGTCACGCCCTGAGCGCGAGGGTGACCGCGATCGCCGCGGGGCTGTCTAGCCTAAGGTCGGCGGCAGCGAGGCTGCCACGCGCGAACCTATCCTCGAGGCGCTGCTTCACCACGTCGTGGTGCCACTTGCAGCAGCCCTGCCATTTCGACGTATCCCAGAACCTATCGCTGTCACCGTGGTGCGGCTCGACGTGGTCGACGATGACGGCAGGCTCGATACGCCCGACCGCCTCGCACCCAACGCAAAGAGGCGACCGCATGAGGAACGTCCGGCGCGCCTTCTCCCATCGCACGTTGTAGCCACGCTCTCGAGCGCTGCCCCGGTGCCGGTCATAGGTGCGGTTCTGTTCGACCCGCGTCGGCAGGTGGGAGGGACGGAACACCGTCGGGCGCTTCGACATACCTCCCGACAAACGAAAGCCCGGTCTGCATCTCTGCATCCGGGCCATACTTCGTCTCTGGTGAAGAACGGTTCGTGCCGTCTTCCGGGGGGACCGACCTCGCTCAGAGCCTAGGGCTGCGATGGTGTTCCAGTCACTCTCGTCCGCCCCAATTCGCTATGCCAGAACCTCGATGTGGTCAAGTGGCATGGAAACCGGCGTATTGCCACCGAATACGAACACCTCGCAGATGACAGTCACAGGGTCGCCTCCGTTGACCACCACGCCAGCAAAGGATGCGAAGGGTCCCGACACAACCCGGATCTTGGTTCCGGCCTTTGGCTTCAAGGCCTTAGCTGGCTTCGCCTCGTCGAACGTGCCGCGTTCTTCGATGCCCTTCATACCGGAAATCACGTCGTCGGCCAGCCTCACGACCTCGCTGCTATTGTGCCGGATGACCGCCGCGACCCCCGGGATATCCGTCAGATCCCACCACGTTCCCCGACGCGGATCGATCGCGACGAACACGTATTGCGGATAGAGCGGCACGCTGATTCGCTGCAGGGTAGGCTCGGGCTTGCGCCATGCCTTGCCCTTGCGCAGCTTCGACTGGGTGCGATCCGCCCGCAGCCCCCCTCGCCGCTTCACCGAAACCCATCGCTGCACCATCGGCCGATAGACCGTATAGCCGCGCCTCTCCAGGGCCATCGTCGCGCGGCTGTCGCCGCCCGCCACATAGACGATGTACCAGCCACAGGAGCCTGGCACGAACGACGCCAGCGCCCGGCCGCGCGCGGCAGGCTCGACGATATCGCCCACCCGCCAGATCTTGTCATTCATCGTGAGCCTCGCCATTGCCATCGTCATTGTCTTGCCTCGTCGCCTGTCGCCGCCAGCCGGTTGCCCTCGCGACCAGGCGGCCAGCGGCTGGGAACCCAGATGAAGGGTGTGCGCAGGTCGTGGGGCGTGAAGCTGATGCCCTCGCGAGCCAGTTCCTCGCCCCAGGCCGCCATCTCCGGCGTCGTGCGCCGGGCGTCGTCCCAGGTGGCGATCTTCACCAGCGATGCGCGCTCGCCGTCAGTCGGCAGGTCCGCAACCGCAACGCCATAGCCGAGTTCGGGGTTGGTCATGCCCATGTCGAACATCGTCTTGACCCGCTCGCCTGCCCGCCGGCGCCGCCAGAACACGACGCACCAGTCGAGGCCGCGCGGCTTGACCAAGATCCTCGCCGGGCTACTGGCGGTCGCCACAGCCCCACTCGGTAGCCGCTTCCAGCGCTTTTCCTCGAGATAGGTGAAGCTGGCATAGCAGCCCTTCCGTCCCACCTTGCCCTGGTGCTGGGCGATCGAAGCCGCCGTCCGGTCGACCGCCTCGGCGCGCTCGCCCTCCGTCAGCCCGATCCATGCCCGATAAGTCCGCACCAGGCTGTCGGATGCTGCCGTCGGCCAGCTCATGAGCCACGCCATGAACGCCGTGTCGGCCTCGGCCGCCACAACGGTCACTTCGATGTCGGCGCCAAGCGCCCGCGTCTCTCTCTCATTTCGTTTTAGAAGGGTCGTTCTTATGGGTGCCCGCTCATGGGTGGGCACCCCCTGCCCGTCCTGGGTGGGCACCCCCTGCCCACCGGTGGGCACCCCCTCGGTTTCCGAGGCGGCAGATGCGTCGGATTCATCACCATCGTTGATGAATGAATCGGGCCGAACCTCGTCGAGAAGCACGCGATATTCGTGCGCCCGGTCGCCGCCATCCTTGCGCGTCATGGCGCGCTGCTGGACATAGCCGCACTCGATCAGCCGGGCGAGGCCGCGCTGGATGGTGGCCCGCCCGCAATGGATCTCGCGAGCCATCTTGACCTGGCTGCGGGAGCACCAGCCGCCATCGTTCGTGTGCCGGCCAAGCAGGGCCAGAACCTGCAGGTCGCGGCCCTCCAGGCGGTTGTCGGTGACGGCGTCGGCCGGAATGATGGAATAGCGCGGCCCGCTCATGGCTGGCGCTCCTTGAAGGCTGGTGGTGTCGGAAGTCCGCTGCGGGCGGCGTGCTGGCGAATGCCATGCATGACGGTCGTATGGTCGCGGCCGAAGACCTTGCCGACGACGGTCAGGCTGTGCGTCGTCTCGTTGACTGCGCGATACATGGCTTCCTGCCGCGCCCGAACGACTTTCGTGTTACGCCGGGCGGAGAGGATGTCGTTGTCGGTCAGGCCGTGCTTGCGCGCGACCTGCGTGATGATCTGGCGAATGCGCCCCATGGTGCCAACGCGCGGCGGCGCGATCACCGTGAAGGCGTGGTAGTGCGTCGTCGCGTCGATCGGGAGCGCTGGCGGCTCGGGCTGCGGCGGTTCGGCTAGCGCGGAGGCCTCGGCCGGGAACAGCGCCCCGAGCTTCGCCTTCCAGAAGCGAGAAGCCTTGCGCATGTCGTCGTCGAGCGGCGTGTCGCCGTGATGGCGAAGCAGAGCGGCCAGCGCCGCGCGCGAGGCGCGGATCTTCTGGTCCCGGGTCTGGATGAACTCGAAGCCGTCGCCAACCTGAATACTCATGCGCCGACCTCCGGCGCTTCCAGGCCCCAGGCGTCCCAGCCCGGCCGCGCGCGGCGGGCGTTCAGTTCGATCTTGGGAAGGTTCGGAAAATAGGCTTCGATCAGCTCATAGAAGGCGTCCGGCTTGGCCGAGTGCTCGCCAACCGGGGCCATGATGAGCGATTCCCACTGCTCTCCCATGGCGGGCGCCGGCACATTGCCGCGCGTCCCGATCAGCAGCAGCTCATGCTTGTTGCGGCTCCAGTAGCCGGTGCTGATCCGGTCCTTGCCCCAGATGACATGCGACTTGTACTCGAAGCCCCAGCCTTCCATGACGCGTAGAGCGGCCTTGAGCATCGCCGCCGTGGCCCAGTGAAAGAGCACGCAATCCTTCGCCGCGATCTTGCCGACGTCGCGCAACACCAGGTCGTTTGTCGATGTGGTGGGATAGTGATTGTCGGCCGCGCGATCCATGCCGGTCTCGCGACTGAAGGGCTCAAAGCGCCATTCGCAATCGGAATAGATCACGCCATAGCGCTTTTCGGGCAGCGCCCGCTGCTTGACGGCAAGGGCGGCTTCGCGGCCGGCGCGCTTTGCCTTCTTCTCCGCCGTCTTCTCATCGCGGATGGATTTCACGACGGCCGACACGGCGCGCCGGTCCATCCCCTCAATGACCCGGCGTTGCTCGGCCAAGGGCAGCGACGCCAGATCCGCCGCCGCCGTGACCGAGACGTCGCCCCGATCAACGGCATGGATCAGTTCGCCCGATCCATGGGAAAGCACGGCGCGTGCGGTGCCGACGCTGCGCTCCGAGACCTTGAGCATGTTGCCCGCTGCGGCCCGCGTGACAGCAACCGGCAAATTTGCCTCTTGCTCGCCGGATCGGTCGCCCCCGTGCGAGATGTTCGAAAGGCGCGCCGCCACCATGGCCCGCTGGCTTTCGTCCATGTGCCGGCGGTGCATGTTCTTGGAGATAACGAATTCGAGCGGGTCGCCATCAGCGGCCGGAATGAACCGCACGAAGTGCCGGGCATCCTTCGGCTCGACCGTGTCTTCGCTGGTGATGACGCCCGCCGCGCGGGAGGCGCGATAGCGGTTGCGGCCGTCCAGGATCTGGCCGTCCAGCAGCAGGATCGGCTCGCGCAGGCCGCGCGCCGCGATGTCGGCCACCAGCTCATCAAAGGCCACGCCCTCGATCAGCGGGAACAGATTGGCAAAGGCATGGAAGGGCAACATCGCTAGGCACCCCGCTTGGCAGTGTGCTTCGCCCAGGCGGCGTCAAGCCGGTCCGCCAGCACGGACCAGACCGCCACACCCCTCGGCCGCTCGGTCATCTTGGCCTTGTCGAGTTCGCGGATCAGGATCACGCTATCGAAGAAGGCGATGATCGCCACGGGCTCGTGACCGAACGAAAGGGCCTTCGCCACGAAGTGCGCCATCGCCGTGATGATGGCGGCGGAAAGCCCGCCCTGCACATTGTTGCGGGTCTCGCGGACACAGCGCAGCGCCAGGATCACCGTCTCGTCGCCATGCGCGCGGATCGCATCCTCAGCGCGCCGATGGCCATGGTCTCACCCGGCTTCTGCTTCAGCTCCATGGTGGGCGAAGCAAGGATGGTGACCGAGGCGCGCGCCGCCACCTCGGCGATGCGGATCACCTCGGCGTCTCCCGCGGCGAGCGCCGCCCGGAACAGGGCGAGCCCGTTGACGCGAGTCGTCGCGCTATTGATGGCCGTGAAGGCCTCGGCCTGCTCGCCCGGCGTCGCGAAGACGATCTGGCAGGGCACGCTGTCGATGCCGATCAGCGAAGCCGCCGTCGTCCGGTGCTGGCCGTCCAGTATGGCGAACAGCCCACCCTCGATCGGCGAAACGATCACCGGCGAGAAGCGCGCCCAGCGGAAGCCGGCGACGATGGCGCGGATGTTCTTGCGCCCGCCAGCCGTGATCCCGCGCTGATAGGCGGGGTCGACCACAAGCTGGGCGATCCGGAGCCAGGCCAGTTGCGGTGCCGGGCCGGCGCCGGCATGGGCCGGGTGCGGCAGCGCATCGGGTGCGGGCTGCTCAATGGGGCGGAGGGTGGATGTCGGTTCCATCAGACCATCCCCAGCGCGTTCTTGTAGAGCTCGAGGATCGCCTCTTGCTCTTCGCGCTCGTTGGCGTCCTGCTTGCGCAGCGCCACGATCTTGCGCAGCGCCTTGGTGTCGTAGCCATTGGCCTTGGCCTCGCCGTAGACATCCTTGATGTCGTCGGCGATCGCCTTCTTCTCGTCTTCCAGCCGCTCGATCCGCTCGACTATCGAGCGCAGCTGCGCCGCGGCGACGCCCTGAACTTCGTCGTCAGCGCCGCTGTTGTGACCCATCTCGCTCATGCCGCGCCCTCCCATTTGGGAAGGCGGCCAATGCACGGGTGCCAGTCCACGAGCCGATCCATCCACCCAACCTGCACATCGGCCGGCCGCATCGACAGGAAGTCGCGCCAGCCGAGGCTGGGGATCGGCAAGGCCGTCTCGATCGCATTGCCCCAAGGCTTCGGCGCTGGGCGCATCAGCTCGTCTCGCTCGGCCCGCAGCATGCGCAGGTCCATGTCGGCGACGAGATGGGCGCGGTGCGCGGAAAGCGGCCAGTCGAGACCGAGCCGCTTGTAGATCTCCACGTCCAGCCGGGCTTTCATCGTCTTGATCGCGCGCCGGATGATCCCGTTCGCCGGGCGGCCGAGCGTGTCGAGCGCCATGCGGTCGAGGCTCTCGGCGACGGGCGTGGTGATGTCGCCGGAAAAGACCTCATGCGCATCGTGCAGAAGGAAGGCGAGCGCGGCGTCGGTGTCGCCGCCGGTCTCGTGCAGGATCGCGTCCGCACCTTTGATACAGTGCTGGCCAACCGAATAGCCGGCGAGAGCCTGGTTGCTGGCGTGGCCGTCGAAACGGTTGATGAGCGAGAGCGGAATGGCGATGTCGATATGAATGTCGATCGCCGACAGGTCGGGATCCACCAGATCGATCGCGAGGCCGGAGCGGCTTTGCTTCCAGGTCATGCGGGCCACCAGAGCTTGAGGGAACGTTGGTACATCTCGACGGCGCCGATCAGCAGGCCGGCACCGCAGGCGAGCCAGAGGATGAGGATGGCGATCGCCAGCCAGAACCGGTCGCGGGCAGGCTGCGACTGCGGAACGGCGCGCATGTCAGGCGCCCTCGCCCACGACCTTGAGTGCAGACCCGCCCTTGGCGCTCGCAACGCAGAAGCGTAGGCCAGCCGCCGCGCGCTCCAGAGCGCCGACGTTGCGGTCGAGGATTTCCAGCTCGGCGCCGGTGAACTTGCCGTCGGCCAGCGCTGCGGCGGTCGAAGCCATCAGCTCGGATGCGGCCCGCATGGTGTCGGCATAGTGGCCGAGCACGGCGGTTGCGCTTCCCGCCTGGTCGGATGGCCCCTCCAGCCGGCGCCCGCCCAGATCCGCCATGACCGTCGTCACGAGCGGCAGGCCGCAATCGGCCTCGAGCACAAGCACGGCCGGGAGCGGAATGATGGCTTCGTCTGTGGCTGTCTGCCAGCGCGAAACCTCGGATTTGGAGTTGTGCGAGATCTCGCCGGTTCGCACCACGCCGCCGCAGGCCTGGACGAGATCGCGGGTGGCGGATTTCACGCGGTGGAACCATGCGTCGGAAATGGGTCGGGACATATTGGCCTCGGGCAAAGCTTTCCCGAGCTGGGAAAAGCCATGCGGCTTTCCCGGCGTGGGAACGGTTTAGATCTGTCAGAAACGGAGCGTCAGAAGCGGCTCAGGGAGGCCCTCGAAGATGTCGACCGTCCGGATGTGGATCCTGGCCAAAATGGAGCGGGCGCGGCTGAAGGAGGTAGTGCCGGCCCGCTCCAAGTCTTGGGAGGAAAGGCCCGATGCGCCGGAGAGTGGCGCAAAGGGTAGTCACGACCGCCGGGAGAAGGTGGCGGTCGCTTGGCGGTCCGGCCACGGCCGGAAAGTCGGAGCCGTCGAAACGGCGAAGAATTTCGTCAGGCGTCATGCTGCGACGTCCTTGCCGAGGTGCAGCGCGACTAAGGTGTCATTGGACACCCCTTCGATCCCCAGATCCCGAGCGGCTCTGATGATTCTCGGCCAATACTCAAGCGGGATGGAATTCCGCCGCTTCATCTCAGATGCCGTTGAGGCATTCTTTCCGATGATCGCCGCAAATTTGGTGTTGCCGTCGAAGGCCGAGATGAGATCGCCGATCGTGTGCATGGACCGAACAGTTACACGCATCATGTTGACTGGTCAACATGATTAGTGTTGACATATATGATGTTGTGGTCGGTATGGACACTCAAGGCACACGCCTGCGACAGGCTCGGTTGAACGCTGGCTTTTCTTCAGCTGCCAGGGCTGCGGCTGCGCTAGGCCTGAAGGCATCTTCTTACGCCGCTCATGAGAATGGTCAGAACGGCTACGATGCAGAGATGGCCAAGAAGTACAGCCGAAAATTCGGGGTCAGCGCGGCTTGGCTTTTGACCGGCGACGAGTCTGATTTTAAGCGTGTGCCACTCGGACAGGAGTTTGATCCGGACGTCCAAACCGATGATCAGGCGACCATAGGCTCGGAAACTGGCCGTCGAGGCATTCCATCCGATGCAATCGCGCAGATTGATGTCACAGGCGGAATGGGTGGCGGGGGCGTCTCGATCGTTAGCCATGGCGTCCCCGGACAGCACGGGATGACCTTTGCCGCCGAACACATACGTGACTACTGGCGTCTACCCTCAGAAGTTCTGCTAGCCCTCGGCCTAAAGCCCGGCGATATCGCCATTCTCCCCGTGCAAGGAGACTCGATGTCGAAAACACTAACGGAGGGCGATTTCGTCTTCGTCGACACCCGACACAGGCTTCCTTCACCTGATGGCATATATGCCCTAACTGACGATTTTGGCGGCGTGGTTGTGAAACGCCTCGAGGTAGCCTCCAACCCACGCGACGACGACATTGTGGTGAGAGTGATATCTGACAACCCTAAACACGCGCCCAAAGAGCGCAACCTGGCCGACTTGAATGTTATCGGCAGAGTGGTTAGGCGCTTCGGTGTGGTGAGCTGATTGGGCGGGCGGGCTTTAGCAGCACTGGTTGGACTTGCAATTGGGGCGTTTCAACAACCGTTGTGGGCTCAGGATTTGAGCAGCCGCCTTGCCATTTGTGCCAGGCTTTCAGACGACGCGCAGCGTCTCAGATGCTTCGACAAAGAGGTCGACGCCGACCCAGAGGTTAATAAGGCCAACGGGAAAATCTCTTTGGAAAGTGCTCCCGTCGCAATCTCTAAGCCCTCTGGAGATCCGACGAAGGCGCCCGTTTCTGATGTCGCCCGGAGCGATTGGCAGGTTGCACACGACAAGTCAAAGATTGCAGGGACCGACGACGTTTACCTCTCGGTGCGCGGGACAAGCATCCAAGATCGATTCAAGCGCTCTGTTACGCCTACGCTATGGGTTAGGTGCTACGAAAAGACCACAAGTGTACTCGTCACCTGGGAGACGTTCTTGGGCTCCGACCAGACGCGCGTGGAATGGCGCATCGACGATTTTGGAAGGAAGACAGGCGCTTGGCAAATATCTAGCGACCATGAGGCTGCAGGACTTTGGAATGGCGCAAACGCGATTCCGTTCATCCGCACCCTCTTAAATCGCGAGGTGTTGGCAATGCGTGTCGTGCCATACGGTGAATCCCCAGTGGAGACTGTTTTTCAGATAGCCGGGCTTCAAGACAAGATCGCGGAACTCCAAGCGGCGTGCAGCTGGAAATGAATGCACCGCCGACCAACATAATACGTGTTGACACCTAACACGCATCGTGTTGACTATGGCCCATCGGCACAGGCATCAGCCTAGCGCGCCGAACCGAACCCGGTTCCGATGGAGCGACCATGCATACCCCCAATACCCCGCTGCGAGCCCGCCGCACTAGCCGCAACGAAACCGCCCTTGAGTTGGCCCGCCGCACCGGTGGCATCCACAATCTTATGGCCAGCGAGATGATCGAGCAGACCTCGATCAACGGCAGCTGCGACGAGAGCCACCTGAAGCTCTGCGGCTTCACCCAGGCCGAGATCCTGATGTACGGCCCGCAGGCCCGCCAGCTCGCCGAGCGCAAGTCGAACGACCGCATCGCCGCCTGACACCGATCGTCAGGCCAGCGCGGCTTCGGCGCCCTCCCCCTCCGCCGAAGCCGCGTCGCCGGACGATCATGTCCTTCGACGAGATCCCCATGACCACCATCATCGAAATGATTGGTGCGATTCACGCCAGTGATCGCGCCGACTGGCTGGCCTTTTTCTGCACGCCCCTCTGCATCGGCGCCCTGGGCCTGTTCGCCTATGGGTGGGCGGCATGAGCGCGCGCACGACCGCCGACCTCGGCGCGCTCGACCTCGCCGGCGACAACATCGCCGAAGCCTGGTCGCTGATCCGCACCGCCCGCCACGAGAAGGTGCCGCCGCCGCGCGAGGCGGTCGTTCTGCTGGCCCAGGCCACCGACATCGTCCTTCGCCTCAGCGCGGGCAACGCCGATGACCCGGCGGCCATCGCCGCGCTCGAGGCATGGCTGGAGAAGCAATCATGTTGAGATGCAGAGAGTGCGACAGCACTTCCATCGCCGGCTCCGGCTCCGGCTCCGGCTACGATGACGACAGCATCGACCGTGCTGATCTGGGCGTGGCGATCAGCCATTTGACGCACGGCATCGGTGACGAGACCCGGCGCCTGCCGGACGTCCTCCACTACCTCACCCGCGCCATCCCCGACCTCGCCCCAACCTATCAGGCGCTGATCGACGACAACGAAGGCTTCGTCGACTCGGACGAGAACGCACGCACGCCCGAACAATGCCGTGCGGAATTCGAGGCCCACATCACCGCCGGTGGCCAAGCCACCGACAGCATGGCCAATCGGGTGCTGGAATGAGCATGGCAAGCCCCATGCGCGTCCTGGTCGGCTGCGAATACTCCGGCATATTCCGCCGCGCCTTCGCCGCCTTGGGCCATGACGCATGGTCCAACGATCTCCTGCCTGCCGAAGATGGAAGCAACCGGCACCTCGTCGGAGATATCCGGGAGTATCTTGGCTGGGATTGGGATCTGCTGGTCGTGGCACACCCGCCCTGCACGCGCCTGTGCCGATCCGGGCGGCGCTGGCTCTCGGGCGCGGGCAAGATGACCCCGCCGAAAAGTCTGCCGAAAGGCCGGACATGGCCCAGCATGATTGAGGAATTCGAGATTGGCGTGGATCTTTTCCTTGCCTGCTGGAATGCACCCGTGCCGCGCGTGGCAATCGAGAACCCGGAAATGCATGACCTCGCGCGCGCCCGAATGCCGGTTGATCTCCCTCGACCCCAAATGGTGCAACCGCACTGGTTTGGTCATCCCGAATTCAAGGCGACGGGCTGGTATCTTCGCGGCCTTCCGGGACTGGTGGCTACTGAACAGCTGGCCCTGCCTGACAAGGACAGTCCGGAATGGAAGGCGTGGAACCGCGTGCATCGGATGCCGCCCGGCCCGGAGAGATGGAAGGAACGCAGCCGATCCTTTCCCGGCATGGCGACAGCCTCAGCCCGCCAGTGGACCCAACATGTCGAGACAGAAAGGGCAGCAGCATGACGCGCCAGAACGCCTGCGAAGGCGCCCTGTCACTGGCTGCGACAGCCCGGGACGCGGGCCGCGCCTCTCCCGTGCCGAAGGGGGAAACGTGATGGGCGAAACCCGCGAGCAAGAATGGGAAAGGTTCCGGAAGACGATGGCGGCGCTACCCGCCGATATCATTCTCCTGAACTCCCGCAGCTTCTGTAAGCGTGAGCTGCAGAAGTCCCCCAATTGGGTTGTGGCGATGAAGATCTTCGGCTTGGGCTCGACCTTCGCGCGCATGCTGTGCCTGGAGCACGGCTTCGACCCCGATGGGTCTAAGTTCCAGCGCCCCGCGCCTGAGGCACAAGCTGCTGACGACGAGTTCTACTATGTCGCTGACTTCCGGCCCGAATGGCGAGGGAAGCGTTACGTCACCTTCTGGCGGCCGAAAAATGCCGGCTACGCCTTCCCTCTGCCTTGGGCGGGACGTTACACCCGCGCAGAGATCGAGAATGGCGGAGGCTATTACACCAAGCGCGAAGGGCGTCGCTACGTCCGTTGCGCCATTCGCTGTTCCATTGTCGAGGCCATGGGCGTTGCGCCGGAAGCAGGCGATATCGACGGCGACGTCGGTCTTGTTGTGCTCAAGACTGCAGCAAATCGGAAGGCACTGGTTGCATCCCGTCTGCGTCCTGTCTCTCCCGCGCCAGACGTTGGCGGGCGATAGGCGCGCCGATGACCCCGACCGTCGAGAACCTGAATGAATGCCTCGACACCCTCGCCGCCATCATGACGAGCCGGGCCGACGGCGACCGCCTCGTGCCACTCTATCGCCGGCTCGAGCGCGAGCTTGAAAAGCTCAGCAGCGATCAGGACGTTATGACCGCCGCCCTCGCGAGAGCGAGACAATCACGGGATCAAAGGGCAGCTCAATCCGCTTGAGCTGCTCGAGCCGCCAGGCCATCGAGCCGCCCTCGCCATATTCGGGACGGTCGATGCTGTGGCCCATCAGGATCTTGCGCAGCTCCGTGTCGAAGCTGGCCATCAGCATACGATCCTCGAAGGCATGGCGCGCGCTGTAGACCGTGTGTTGAGGGGACGGCATAAGGCCATTTTCCCGCAGAAACTTGTTCAGCGCAGCGGATAGCCGGTCGTTGTTGTCGCGGTATTTGGGAAAGCCGTTCGGGAAGGCACGCATGGTGGCCAGGGCAACCCCTATGAGGGGAATGCGCCGAACGGAATTGTGATTCTTGATCTCCCGCGGGTCTTCAGGATCGACGCTAGGCTCGACCGAAATATGGGGCACTTCGTGGTCCAGAAGAATGTGGTCCGGCTTCAGATTGGCGATCTCACTTGGCCTGCAGCCCGTCTCGATCACGGTTAGAAAGATGCCCCTTGCCTCGGCGTTCATGGCCGACAGCGCACCAGGCTGCAGGAACCGCAGCAGATGCTCCCGCTGGAACGGCGGGCGTCGCTTGCGCCGGACCTTTTCAGAGAAGCTGAAGTCGGCGAAGGGGTTCTTCTTGTCCTCGCCCAAGTGCGAGAAATACTCGCCATAGAGGACGCGCAGGTTGCCGAGATGCCGGTTTCCAATCGAGGCGGTGTGCGTCGGCACGCCCTCGGCCGGCGCGATCCGCTCGCGCCAGTGATCATAAATCTTCTTGGCATCCGCGCGAGTGACGTCCTCGATCGGCTTGTCCCCGACCAGCTCGACGAACAGCGCAACGGAGAACTTCTTGACGTTCGTCCAGGAGCGGCGTTGCTTCTGGCTCTTGCCCAGCAGCGTGTCCGCGACGATCTCATTCTTGTAGATCTCGAAGGCTTGGGAGATCGTGACGGGCGGCCTGTCGACCAGACCAAGCGCAGCATTGACCACCGCCGCCGGCGCATCCCGCCCGCCAATGGCGCCAAACCGCTTCAGGATCTGCTCGACCGACTCGGCGTCCGCGATCTGGGCTGCCGGCCGATAGGCGAAGCCCATGGCCTCCGCCAGCTTGACCGCTGTCCTGTAGCGCGCCCGCGCTGCATCGACGCCCTGCCCGCCCAGATAGGAAGCCCAAAGCTCGTTATCGGCATGCTCGAGCGCATCGCGCTTGGCAATCGCCACCCGCAGGTCGGCAGTCTTCAGTGCTATCCGGACGAAGGGGAAACGATCGTCGATTCCTTGGAGCGAAAGGGGCACCCGGCGGTAGTAGCGATAGAGGCCGGAGCGCACCTGAAGGTAGCGCATCGGGTCGCTCGAATCCGCTCTCGGTCGCCCCACGAAAGACCCCTTTGTAACCCGGTATGTATCCCGGTAAGTAACACGAGATCAGGGCATGGGGTCAATGGTCAAGAGGCAGGCAAACAAAAAGCGCTGTAAAAACAGCCCCTTAGGATAGGCTTCACCTGAATGATATGGTGCGGGCGGTCGGAATCGAACCGACACTCCTTTCGGAACCGGATTTTGAGTCCGGCGCGTCTACCAGTTCCACCACGCCCGCAACGCGCTGGCCAGTGGCCTGCGACGGCGCGACTATAGTCAGGCTTGCGCCAGAAGCAACGGCGTTTTCGCGCCTATGCCCAATTGTCGGGGCCTCCCCCACGAGGCGCTATCCCCACCCCACGCGGATGTGAAATACCGGGACGTCGACAGCTTCGACCCCACCGGGCTAGAAGCAGACCGCATCGATCAAAGCGAGACCTGAATGGCCGATAGTTCTTCCCGCCGCCTGCCGCTTGCCGTCCTCAGCTTCGGATTGGGCCTCGCGGCGATCCTCGGCGCCTGGGGCTTCCAGATCTTCGGCGGCTATGCGCCCTGCAAGCTCTGCCTCGAACAGCGCATCCCCTATTATCTCGGCCTGCCCGTCCTGCTGGTCGCGATCCTGCTGCTCCTCGCCCGTAAATCCGAGGGGTTCGCACGCGCGCTACTCGTCCTGGCCGGCCTGATCTTCCTCGCCGGGCTCGGCCTCGCCCTCTATCACGCCGGCGTCGAATGGAAGTTCTGGCTCGGACCGGCCGATTGCGGCGGCGGCCTGGCGACGACAGGGAATGCCGGCGACCTTCTGGCGCAGATCGGCAAGACGAAGGTGGTGAACTGCGGCGAGGCAGCGCTGCGCGTGCTCGGCCTGTCCTTCGCCGGCTGGAACGCCGTCGTCTCGGCCATCATCGCCGCCGCCCTGCTCCGCGCCGGCCTGCGGCAGGCGTAAGGCAGACGTACAGCCTGTCACCTCTCCCTGAGGGAGAGGTCGACGGAAGGAGGCCGGCGGATGAGGGTTTACGGCCTCACCGGAAGTTTCCTAAACCCTCACCCGGAGCTCCGCTCCGACCTCTCCCTCAGGGAGAGGTGAAGGTACCACCCGCTCTACTCGTCGCCGGTCGCCTGCGTCAGCTGATGCAGGACGATGCCGCTCGTCGTCGCGACGTTGAGGGAATCAACGCCCGGCGCCATGGGGATCCGCACTGTCAGCGTGCGGGCCAGCACGGCGGCGTCGAGGCCGGGACCTTCCGTGCCGAGCAGCGCCGCGACGCGGGGCGGACGCTTCAGCTCCGCCAGCCGATATTCGCCATTCGGGCTCAGCGACACCGCCGTGAAGCCATACTTTTCCAGCAGCGCCACGACATCGTCATCCGGCGAGAGCCTGGCATGCGGCAAGGTCAACGTGTTGCCGACCGAGACCCGGATCGCCTTGCGATAGAACGGGTCGCAGCATTGCGCATCGAGCAGGATCGCGTCGGCGCCGAAGGCCGCGGCGTTGCGAAAGATCCCGCCGAGATTGTCGTGGTTGGATATGCCCATCAGCACGACGACGAGCGCCCTGCCCTCGAGGCCGGCCAAGAGCGCGTCGGGGACAGGCGCGGGCGCCCGGTGGCCGAGCGCGAGAATGCCGCGATGGATGTGGAAGCCGACAATGCCGTCGAGCACCGCCTGGCTGGCGACATAGACCGGCACCTCGTCCGCCAGGCGATTGGTGATGGCTGACAGGCCATCGACGCGCTTTTCATCGAGCAGCAGCGAGACCGGCTGGTGGCGCTCCGATTGAACCAGCGTCTGCAGCACCACCTCGCCCTCGGCGATGAAGTGATCGTCGCGCCCGACCAGGTCGCGCTCGCGTACGGCGCAATAGGGCGCGATGCGCGGATCGGCGGGATCGGTGATGCGGATCAGCTGCGGCAAGACTCGGACAATGGCTGCGAAAGGGTGGGTTTACGGGTCCAGTTCCGTATCCCAGTAGAGATAATCGAGCCAGCTGTCGTGCAGATAGTTGGGCGGGAAGGCGCGGCCATTGTTGTGCAGGTCGGAGACGCTGGGCTGGAACGGCTTCTGCCGCGGCCACATGCGCGCATCGGCCGAAGTCAGGCTGCCCTTGCGCAGATTGCAGGGCGAGCAGGCGGCGACGACGTTTTCCCACGTCGTCTGGCCGCCATGGGCGCGCGGGATTACATGGTCGAAGGTCAGGTCCTCGCGGGTGCTGCAATACTGGCACTGGAAGCGGTCGCGCAGGAACACGTTGAAGCGCGTGAAGGCCGGATTTCGCGTCGGCGTCACATAGCTCTTCAACGAGACGACGCTGGGCAGCCGCATCCGGAAGGAGGGGCTGCGGATGTCGATGTCATATTCGGAGACGATGTTGACGCGATCGAGGAACACCGCCTTGATCGTATCCTGCCACGACCAGAGCGAGAGCGGGTAATAGCTCAGAGGCCGGTAGTCGGCATTGAGCACAAGGGCCGGGTGGGCGCCGGGTGACACGGCTATCGTCAAGACATGGGCTTCCTCTGTTGAGACGTGCCGAACCTCGAGATTGCCCAAATAGTCTATAGGCTCTGTGTCATCCTTGTGAAGCCAATGAAACGTTGACGTTTGCGTGCGCGACGATCAGACGTCGGCTGTGGCAAAAATGCGGTTCAGGAAGGCGGCCCCTGCGGCAAGTCCGGCCTCGTCAATGCTGTGTCCCAAGGCGGGCCGCTCGATCGAGGCCACCGCGAAACCGGCATCGCGCAGCGCCTTTTCCGTCTCCTGGAGGGCCGCGACCGGAATGACCTCGTCCAGCGCGCCATGCACCAGCAGGATCGGCGGCCGGCTCTTCGTCTCGGCCTTCAGCCGCTCGACGCCGGCGATGCGGCCGGAATAGGCGACGATGCCGGCCATTTCGCGCGGCCGGCGCGGGCCGACCTGCAGCGCCATCATCGTGCCCTGGCTGAAACCGACCAGCGCCAGATCGGCGTCGGTGAGGCCGAGCCTCTGCAGTTCGGCGTCGAGAAATTCGTCCAGCTTCGGCGCGGCGGCGGAGGCGCCCTGCCAATATTCATGCGCATCGCGCACCGAAAGCCGGAACCACTGCCGCCCCATGCCCCAATCGGACGGATCGGGCGCGTCGGGCGCCACGAAATAGGCGTCGGGAAACAAGGGCGCCCAATGCTTGCCGATGTCGATCAGGTCATGCCCGTCGGCGCCGACGCCGTGCAGCAGGACGACGAGCTTTTTGGCGGGACCGCCGGAAAGCGGGGTAAGGCGCGGACCATCGAGCATGGAAATTCCCGGTTAGGCAGGCGAACGAATCTGCCGCATGCTAGCAAGTCGCCGCCCTGTTTCGCCATCCCGCACGACGTCGCCACCCATTTCCGCCATGACCCGCACCTTCCGCTTTGCCCCGAGCCCCAATGGCGACCTGCATCTCGGCCACGCCTACTCGGCCCTGCTTAACGGCGATCTCGCGCGCGAGGCCGGCGGGCGCTTGCTGATCCGGATGGAAGACATCGACGAGACGCGCTGCCGGCGGGAGTTCGAAGCGTCGATCCTCGAGGATCTCGCCTGGCTCGGGCTCGCGTGGGAACAGCCGGTGCGCCGGCAATCGGAACATTTCGATGCCTATGCCGCGGCGCTGGATCGCCTGAAGGCAATGGATCTGGTCTATCCGAGCTTCCTGAGCCGGGCCGAAATCCGCGCCGCGACGGCGGATCCCGACTGGCCGCGCGATCCCGATGGCGCGCCGCTCTATCCGGGCTTCGATCGCGACCTGTCGGCCAAGGCGGCGTCGGCGAAGATCGCCTCCGGCATGCCCTATGCCTGGCGGCTGAATATGGACGCAGCGCTCGCCCGCACGGGACCCCTCGCCTTCCGGGAAACCGGTCGTGGCCCGGATGGCCAGACCGGCGCGGTTGCCGCCGATCCCGCCCGCTGGGGCGACGTCGTCATCGCGCGCAAGGAGATCCCGACCAGCTATCACCTCTCCGTCGTCGTCGACGATGCGCTGCAGGGGATCAGCGATGTCGTGCGCGGCGAAGATCTCTTCCACGCGACGAGCGTGCACCGGCTGCTGCAGATGCTGCTGGGCCTGCCGGAGCCGCGCTACCGCCATCACGGCCTGATCCGCGACGCGGCCGGCCGCAAGCTTTCGAAATCGGAAGGGGCGACCGGGCTCCGCCAGCTTCGCGAGGCAGGCATGACGCCGGCCGATATCCGGGCGCGGGTCGGGCTTCAGCCCACCCCCAGCACATAGAGCCAGATCGTCACCGTGAAGAGGCTGAGCAGGGTCGAAAGCGAAACCGCGCTGGCCGTGCTGGCGACGCCAGCCTTGTAGTGGTTGGCGAGCAGATAGGCGTTCACGCCGCAGGGCATTGCGGCGAAGACGACGGCGACGCCGGCCCAGACCGGCGGCATCGGCAGGACCTGGACCAGGCCGAGCACGATCAGCGGATGCACGATCAGCTTCAAAAAGCTGATGACCAGCGAGGCGTGGATGTCGCCGGCAAAGCCGTAGCGCCGCAGCGCGAGCCCCATCGAGATCAGCGCGCAGGGGACGGAGGAAGCGGCCAGCATCCGCACCACCTCGCCGGCCGGGCCCGTGGCATGGAGGCCGGCGACCTGGCCGATCGCGCCGGCATAGATGCCGAACAGGATCGGATTGCGCGCCAGCGCCTTCAGCAGCCGTGTCAGCGTGGCGCGCGAAATGCCGGATTCCGACCCTTCGGCGAACAGGGTGGCCGCCGTCGTCATCACCGGCAGATGGATCGCGATCAGCAGGAACAGCGGCACCGCGCCCTCATTGCCGAAGGCGTTGAGGATCACCGGCACGCCGACGAACACGGTATTGGACTGGCCCGAGGCAAAACCCTGCATCACCGCTTCGACATGCGCCCGGCCGAACACCCGCCGCGCGATCAGGAAGCCGATGCCGAAGACGATGAAGGCGCCGGTGAAATAGGCGATCCAGTAGCCCCAGGGCTGGCCGCCCTCCGGCATCTTCGCTTCCGACAGCGTCTTGAAGATCAGTACCGGCACGGCGATGCCGAAGACATATTCCGACAGGCCGTCGGCGGCGCGGTCGCCCAGATGCTTGGTCCAGCCGGCGAGATAACCGACGAAGATCAGGCCGGCGATCGGCAGCACGATGAAGGCGATCTCGGCCAGCCGGCCGATGATCAGCATGCGCTTGACCCCGGCAGGGCAGACACGGGGAGGACGCAGCGGGACATGGAAACCACGATGTCGGTGGGGATATCCCTCGACAGTAGAAATCTCCGCCGGGGCGGTCAACCGCCACCGCGCGCGAGCATGCTTCCGCTTGGCTCCTCCGCCTCGCCCTCTATAGTCCGCCCGTCACCCGAAAGCGGCGAACCGCCGCCAGCAGCAAGGAACAGCATGACGGACGCCCGATCGATCCTCGTCACCGGCGCGTCGTCCGGCATCGGCCGCGACGCCGCCCTGACGCTGAAGGCAAGGGGCTGGCGCGTCTTCGCGACGGCCCGCAAGCCGGAGGACCTCGCCGCCCTGGCCGAGGCCGGGCTGGAGGCGCTCTATCTCGACTATACCGACGAGGCCTCGATCCATGCCTGCGCCGACGCCGTGCTGGCTACGACGGGCGGCAGGCTGGATGCGCTGTTCAACAATGGCGCCTATGGCCAGGTCGGCGCCATCGAGGATCTGACCACCGACGTGCTTCGCCGCCAGTTCGAAACCAACGTGCTCGGCTGGCACACGCTGACCCGCCGGATCGTGCCGGTGATGCGGGCGCAAGGGCATGGCCGCGTCATCCAGTGCTCGTCGATCCTCGGCTTCGTCGCCGGCAAATATCGCGGCGCCTATGTCGGCTCGAAATTCGCGCTCGAAGGGCTGACCGACTGCCTGCGGCTGGAGCTTGCCGGCTCCGGCATCCAGGTGGCGTTGATCGAGCCGGGTCCGATCGCCACCCGCTTCACCCAGAACGCGCTGGCGAACTTCCACGCCACCGTCGATGTCGACGCCTCGCTCCATCGCGAGGAATACCAGTCGCAGCTCGCGCGCATGCAGGGCACGCGCCGTCCCTCGCGCTTCAAGCTCGGGCCCGAGGCGGTCACCGCCGCCTTGCTGCATGCGCTGGAGAGCCCGCGTCCCCGGCTGCGCTACCGCGTGACCGTGCTAACCAAGGCGGCGGCCTTGATGAAGCGGCTTCTGCCGGCCCGCTTGATGGATGGACTGATCGCCCGCAACTCCTGAGCCGGAATTACCGCGCCCTGGAACCGGAGCGCCCGATGCGCGTAGAGTGGGCAGATGAAGCAGGGTGCGCCGCCATGAGTTCCGTTTCCGCCGAATTTCGTTCCCCGCAGTTCTGGCTGTCGCCCGGCTCGCTGGTGCGGCTGGTCGTCAGCCTCGCCATCTGCTTCGCCGCCGCCGCGCTCGGCTCGTGGCTGACGCTTCCCAGCATCCCGACCTGGTATGCCGGCCTGACGAAGCCGTTCTTCAGCCCGCCGAACTGGGTCTTCGGCCCGGTCTGGACGGTGCTTTACGCGATGATGGCGATTGCCTTCTGGCGTGTGTGGACCCTCGGCCGCGGCACGGCGCTGCAGGTGGCCGTCCTCGCCTTCGCGGTCCAGTTGGCGCTGAATGTCGCCTGGTCGGGCGCCTTCTTCGCCCTGCACATGCCGTGGCTCGCCCTGATCGACATCGTCGCGCTGCTGCTGGCGATCATCGCCACCATGGGCGCTTTCTCCCGGATCGACGGCCTCGCAAGCTGGCTGCTGGTGCCCTATCTCGCCTGGGTATCCTTTGCCACCGCGCTCAATGCCGCGATCTGGTGGCTCAATTGAGCGCAGGCAGCGGATATGGCGAGGCGGCAGGGATCGAGCGTATAAGGTCGGATCGCCCCGATTCCTGAAGCATGAGCCGATGAACAGCTTTTTCCATTACCTGATCCCGATCGCGCTCGCCGCCGTGGCCATCGTGCTGCTGCTCGGGCTGTTCAACATGCTGCGCGGCGGGTCGCCGGAGCGCTCGCAGAAGCTGATGCGCATGCGCGTGATGCTGCAGTTCGCGGCGGTCGTCATCATGATGGCCGCGCTCTATTTTTCGGCCCGCTGAGGCATATCGATGGTCGCGCTCAACCGCATCTATACGAGATCAGGCGATGACGGCACCACGTCGCTTGTCACGGGCGAGCGCCGCGCCAAATCCGATCTCCGCGTCGAGAGCTACGGCACGGTCGACGAGACCAACGCCCAGGTCGGGGCGGCGCGTCTCTATGTCGGCGACGATCCGCTGGTCGATGCCATGCTGGCCCGCATCCAGAACGATCTCTTCGATCTCGGCGCCGATCTGTCGACGCCGGAAGCCGGCCTGAAGCCGGGCCGCGAGGCGCTGCGCATCATCGATGCGCAGACCGACCGGCTCGAAGCCGAGATCGACCTGCTGAATGCCGAGCTGAGCCCGCTGCGTTCATTCGTGCTGCCCGGCGGCTCGCCGGCGGCGGCGCATCTCCATATCGCCCGCACCGTGGCGCGCCGCGCCGAGCGGGTGATGGTCGACCTCGCCTCGCACGAAGCCGTCAACCCGGCCGCCATCCGCTATGTCAACCGACTGTCGGACTTCCTGTTCGTCGCTTCCCGTTACGTCAATGATCGCGGCGCCACGGATGTCCTGTGGGTGCCGGGCCAGAACCGCTGAGGAACGGGCATGTTCGTCCCGTTCCACGACCAGAATCCGCTCCGCTACATCCGCTTCCCCTTGGTGACGCGCGGCCTCGTCGTGCTGAACTGCCTGATCTTCCTGATCTACCAGCGCGCCGGCAATGCGGACGCCGAAGCGGCGTCCGTGATGGCCTTCGGGCTGATCCCCTCGACGCTGGCCGGCATCCATATCCGCACGCCCGGCCTCTACCACGCGCCGGAATATCTGACCTTCATCACCTCGTCCTTCCTGCATGGCGACATCTGGCATCTCGCCGGCAACATGCTGTTCCTCTGGGTCTTCGGCGATAATGTCGAGGATGCGATGGGGCATATCCGCTTCATCCTGTTCTATTTCCTCTGCGCGATCGGTGGCGGCCTGGCGCATGTCATGGTTGAGCCGGGGTCGGACATCGCGCTGATCGGCGCGTCCGGATCGGTTGCCGGCGTGATCGCCGCCTACCTGGTCCTTCATCCCCGTGTGAAAATCTGGATCCTGCTGCTGTTCCGCGTGCCGATCCGGCTCCGCACCGTCTGGGTGCTCGGTTTCTGGATCCTGCTACAGGTCTATAATTTCGCCTTCGGGGCGCCGGGCGAGATCTCCTGGGCGGCCCATCTCGGCGGCCTGCTGATGGGCACGGTGCTGGTTCTGTTCTTCCGCCGGCCGGGCGTTCCGCTGCTGGCGCGGCAGGTGGACGAGGAAATGCCGATCGACCCGGTGATTTGACCGCTTCCAGGCTGCATCGCTTGCGTTGACTCAGGGAGAACCCGCCGGTACGGTCCCGCGCCAAACGCTCCGCAAATCGCTGCAGCGAAAGGATAATCGTCGAGATGAAGATCCTCGTGCCCGTCAAGCGGGTGGTCGACACCAACGTCAAGATCCGCGTCAAGGCGGACGGCACCGGCGTCGACCTCGCCAACGTGAAGATGTCGATGAATCCGTTCGACGAAATCGCCGTCGAAGAGGCGCTTCGCCTCAAGGAAGCCGGCAAGGCGACGGAAGTCGTCGTCGTCTCGATCGGTACCGACAAATCGGCGGAAACGCTGCGCACCGGCCTCGCCATGGGCGCCGACCGCGCCATCCTGGTCAAGACCGACGCGGCCAATGTCGAGCCGCTCGCCGTCGCCAAGCTGCTGAAGGCCGTGATCGCGAATGAGGCGCCGGGCCTGGTGATCCTCGGCAAGCAGGCGATCGACGACGATTCCAACCAGACCGGCCAGATGCTGGCCGCCCTGCTCGGCTGGCCGCAGGCGACCTTCGCCTCGAAGGTCGTGCTCGGCGACGGCTCGGTCGACGTGACGCGCGAAGTCGATGGCGGCCTCGAGACGCTGCGGCTCAAGCTCCCGGCGATCGTCACCACCGATCTCCGCCTAAACGAGCCGCGCTACGCCTCGCTGCCCAACATCATGAAGGCGAAGAAGAAGCCGCTCGACGAGACCAGCCCGGAGACGCTCGGCGTCGACGCCAGCCCGCGCCTCACCGTTTTGAAGACGGTCGAGCCCGCGGGCCGCACGGCCGGCGTCAAGCTCGGCACGGTCGACGAACTCGTGGCGAAGCTCAAGCAGGCGGGAGTACTCTGAGATGGCAACGCTGATCCTCGCGGAACATGACGACGCGCATCTGAACGAGGCGACCGCCAAGACGCTGACCGCCGCCCTGGCGCTCGGCCAGCCGGTGGACGTGCTCGTCGCCGGCCAGAATGCCAAGGCCGTGGCCGACGCGGCCGCCCAGCTTGCCGGCGTGCGCAGCGTGCTGCTCGCCGATGGCGAGAGCCTCGCCAATCGCCGCGCCGAGCCGCTCGCCGACCTTATCGTCTCGCTGGCCGGCAAGTATGACGCGATCGTCGTCCCGGGCACCTCGACCGGCAAGAACGTCGCGCCGCGCGTCGCCGCCCTGCTCGACGTGATGCAGATCTCGGAAATTACCAAGGTCGTTTCGCCCGACACCTTCGAGCGTCCGATCTATGCCGGCAACGCCATCGAGACGGTGCAGTCGAGCGACAAGACGCGCGTCATCACCGTGCGCATCGCCGCCTTCCCGGCCGCGGCTGCGGGCGGCAACGCCCCGGTCGAGACGGTCGGAGCCCCCAGTGATACGGGCCTTTCCAGCTTCGTCGGCGCGGATCTCTCCGTCTCCGACCGGCCGGAACTCGCCTCCGCCAAGGTCATCGTCTCGGGCGGCCGCGCGCTCGGCTCGGCCGAAAAGTTCCAGGAAGTGATCGCTCCGCTCGCCGACCAGCTCAAGGCCGCCATCGGCGCCTCGCGCGCGGCGGTCGACGCCGGCTACGCCCCGAACGACTGGCAGGTCGGCCAGACGGGCAAGGTCGTCGCCCCGGATCTCTACATCGCCGTCGGCATTTCCGGCGCGATCCAGCATCTGGCCGGCATGAAGGACGCCAAGGTCATCGTCGCGATCAACAAGGACGGCGACGCGCCGATCTTCCAGGTCGCCGATTACGGCCTGGTCGATGATCTCTTCACCGTGGTTCCGGCCCTCACCAAGGCGCTCGCGAACTAAGCCTTTACCAACGCCGGTTGACAATCTCGACGGCCGTGCTTCGACTGACCTCCGGTCATCGAGCACGGCCGAACTTTTTCGAGCAAGATTTCGGATTCTGGAAGACAAAGGAGCCCTTGGGGCATGAGCACCGCGATTAAGACGATCGGCGTCATCGGAGCCGGTCAGATGGGCAATGGTATCGCCCATGTGAGCGCGCTTGCCGGCTACGAGGTCTTCATCCACGACCTCGCCGAGGAGCGCGTCCGCAAGGGTCTTGCCACCATCGACGGCAATCTCTCGCGCCAGGTCCATTCGGGCCGCATCACCGAGGAAGACCGCAAGGCGGCGCTCGCCCGCGTCAAGCCGGCCTTCGGGGTCGACGATCTCGGCGATTGCGACCTCGTCATCGAGGCGGCGACCGAGGACGAGTCGGTCAAGCGCAAGATCTTCGCCGGCGTCTGCCCGGCGCTGAAGCCCGGGGCGATGCTGGCCACCAACACCTCCTCGATCTCGATCACCCGCCTCGCCTCGGCGAGCGACCGGCCCGAACGCTTCATCGGCATCCATTTCATGAACCCCGTCCCCGTGATGCAGCTGGTCGAGCTGATTCGCGGCATCGCCACCGGCGACGAGACCTTCGAGGCGGCCAAGGGCTACGTCGCCAAGCTCGGCAAGACCTCGACCGTCTCGGAGGATTTTCCGGGCTTCATCGTCAACCGCATCCTGCTGCCGATGATCAACGAGGCGATCTACGTCCTCTATGAAGGCGTCGGTTCGGTCGACGCCATCGACACCGCGATGAAGCTCGGCGCCAACCACCCGATGGGACCGCTGCAGCTCGCCGATTTCATCGGCCTCGACACCTGCCTGTCGATCATGCAGGTGCTGTATGAGGGGCTGGCGGATTCGAAGTACCGCCCCTGCCCGCTGCTGGTGAAATATGTCGAGGCCGGCTGGCTCGGCCGCAAGACCAACCGCGGCTTCTACGACTACCGCGGCGAGCACCCGGTCCCCACGCGCTAATCCCATCGATCCGGCAAGAAAGCCCCTCACCCCACCCTCTCCCGCAGGCGGGCGAGGGCTTTTCGGCCGGCATGGTGCGCAGGCAGCGGATCTTCGGGACGACCGGGCTCGCCGAGCCCCCTCTCCCGCGCGCGGGAGAGGGCTGGGGTGAGGGTCTTTTGTCCCGCTTCAAATGCTCTTGCTCGCCGCGCCGATCAGCGCCTTGGCGTCTTCCGAATCCCATTCGGCCGGGCCGGACATCACGCCGAGCGCGCAGCCCTCGCCGTCGATCAGCACCGTCGTCGGCAGGCCGACGGCCATGCCCTTGCCCTTCAGGCCGGTGAAGATGCCGGTGGTCGGGTCGCCGTAAAAGGCGAGCGACTTGACGCCGATCTCCTCCAGGAACTTCTTCGGCTTGGCCGGGTCCTGTGTGTCGATCGAGACGGCGACGACGGAAAAGTCCTTGCCCTCATGTGCGGCGTCGAGGCGGTCGAGCGCCGGCATTTCCTGCCGGCACGGCGCGCACCAGGTCGCCCAGAGGTTCAGCAGGACCGTCTGCCCCTTGAAATCGGCGATGCTCTTCTTGTCGCCATTCGCGGTCTGGAAGGAGAGTTCGGACAGCCGCGCGGGCTCGGTGGCGACGCGGAACGCGGCGACATCGCCCTTCGCGAGCGGGGCCAGCAGGCCGGCCGCCTCGATCGACGGCGCGCAGTCGACGCCGGCAAGCGCATCAGCCCCGTTGCCTTTCCCCGTCTCGGTCACGTATACCGCCGCAACTCCGACTGCGATGCCTGCGATCGCGGCCAGGCCGAGTATCGGCCAGCGTCGCGATATCCCGCGCGTCTCATTCATTCCGTCCTGCCTCCAAGGCCTCCGAGAGAGGGTATATGAGCAATTCGATGTGGGGTGGCCGCTTCTCCGAAGGTCCGGCCGCCATCATGGAAGAGATCAACGCGTCGATTGGTTTCGACCAGAAGCTCTACCGTCAGGACATTGCCGGCTCGAAGGCGCATGCCGCCATGCTCGCCCGCCAGGGAATTATCGCGGCGGACGATGCCGAAAAGATCGCGGCAGGTCTAGACGCCATCCTGCGCGAAATCGAAGCGGGCGAGTTCAAGTTTTCGCGTGCGCTCGAGGACATCCACCTCAACATCGAATCGCGCCTGAAGGAACTGATCGGCGACGCGGCCGGACGGCTGCACACCGCCCGCTCGCGCAACGACCAGGTGGCGACCGATTTCAAGCTCTGGGTCCGCGACACCATCGACGCCGTCGACCTGGCGCTGCGCAACCTGCAGAGCGCGCTCGCAGACAAGGCGTTCGAGCATGCCGGCCAGGTGATGCCGGGCTTTACCCATCTCCAGAGCGCCCAGCCGGTGACCTTCGGCCACCACATGCTCGCCTATGTCGAGATGATCGGCCGCGACCGGGGCCGCTTTCAGGATGCGCGCAGGCGGCTGAACGAAAACCCGCTCGGCGCCGCGGCGCTCGCTGGCACCTCGTTCCCGATCGACCGCTTCCAGACCTCGGCGTCGCTGGGCTTCGACCGGCCGACGGCGAATTCACTCGACAGCGTCTCCGACCGCGACTTCGTCATCGAGGCGTTGGCGGCCGCCAGCCTCTGCGCGATCCATCTGTCGCGCTTCGCCGAAGAGATCGTCATCTGGTCGTCGGCGCAGTTCCGTTTCATCAAGCTTTCCGACAAGTTCACGACCGGCTCGTCGATCATGCCGCAGAAGCGCAACCCGGACGCCGCCGAACTGGTGCGCGCCAAGACGGGCCGCATCATCGGCGCCCAGACGGCGCTGCAGATCGTCATGAAAGGTCTTCCGCTCGCCTATCAGAAGGATATGCAGGAAGACAAGGAACAGGCCTTCGACGCCTTCGAGAGCCTGGAACTGGCGATCGCCGCCACCACCGGCATGGTGCTCGACATGGAGCCGGAAGCCGCAACCCTGAAGAAGGCGGCGGGCTCCGGCTTCGCGACCGCGACGGACCTCGCCGACTGGCTGGTGCGCGAACTCAACATGCCGTTCCGCGACGCCCACCACGTCACCGGCCGCATCGTGGCGATCGCCTCCGAGCGCGGCGTCGATCTGACCAAGGTGACACTGGACGAGATGCAGGCCGTGCATCCCGCCATCACCGAGGCGGTCTATTCAGTGCTGACGGTCGACAAGTCGGTGCGCAGCCGCACCAGCTATGGCGGCACCTCGCCGAAGAATGTCCGCTCCCAGGCCAAGCGCTGGCAGCGGGCGCTGGCGCGCGAGGCGAAGGCCTAGCGCGTTTTCGAGCGAAGCGGTGACCGGTTCGCGACGAGAAGACGCGAGCCGACAAGGCGCTGGGACCTTTCGCCATTGCGGGGAAAGGCCCTAGACAAGACCGGCGAAATCCGCCGAACATTGGCAATGACGGGGCGGCGCGATCGGATAAGATGCGCCGCCGGATCGACAAGCCCTTCAGGAGAAGCCGCCTTGGCCCTTGCTGCCCGAATCCTCCTTTTGTCCGCCGCCATGGCGCTTGCCGGTTGCGGCGTGAAGGGTGCTCCCGAGCCGCCGCCCGGCGGTCCGCAGGCGCTCTCCGCCCAGCAGACCGGCCCGGACGGCAAGAAGGTCGACGTCTCGAAACCGGCCAAGCCCGACCGGTCGCTGTTTATCGACAAGCTGCTCTGAGCCTGCCCGGCGGGGTCGAGGGGCTTTTCACCTCTCCCTGAGGGAGAGGTCGGACCGAAGGTCCGGGTGAGGGTTTACGCCCTTTCCGGATGGTTCCCTAACCCCTCACCCGCCGGCTACGCCGTCGACCTCTCCCTCAGGGAGAGGTGAAGACCGCGCCCCCTTACGACGATTGACCCTGCCATGAACCATTTCGAATATCGCGACGGCGCGCTCTACGCCGAAGACGTGGCGATCGCCGATATCGCTGCCGCCGTCGGCACGCCGTTTTACTGCTATTCGACCGCCACCCTCGTCCGCCATTTCCGCGTCTTCCGCGATGCGCTGGCGGGGATGGACACGCTGATCTGCTATGCCATGAAGGCGAACTCCAACCAGGCCGTCCTGAAGACGCTGGTCGCCGAAGGCGCGGGCATGGACGTCGTCTCGGAAGGCGAGCTGCGCCGGGCGCTGGCCGCCGGCTGCGCGCCGGAAAAGATCGTCTTCTCCGGCGTCGCCAAGACGGCGCGCGAGATCGCGCTGGCGCTCGATACCGGCATCCTCTGCTTCAACGTCGAGTCCGAGCCGGAACTGGAGCGAATCTCCGAGATCGCCACCGCCAAGGGCGCGACCGCGACCATCTCGCTGCGCATCAATCCCGACGTCGACGCCAAGACACACGCCAAGATCACCACCGGCAAGGCCGAGAACAAGTTCGGCATTCCCTATGTCCGCGCCCGCGAGGTCTATGCCCGCGCCGCGACGCTGCCCGGCATCAAGGTCGCTGGCGTCGACATGCATATCGGCAGCCAGATCACCGACATGGGCCCCTATGACGAGGCCTACGGGCTGCTGGCCGACCTGGTGCGCGACCTACGCGCCGACGGCCACGTCATCGACCACGTCGATGGCGGTGGCGGCCTCGGCATCCCCTATCACCTCGGCGAAGAGGCACCGCCGGATCCGACCGTCTACGCCGCGATCGTGCGCAAGCGCCTCGGCAATCTCGGCGGCAGGATCCTGTTTGAGCCGGGCCGGATGATCGTCGGCAATGCCGGCATCCTGGTTTCGGAAGTCGTCTATGTGAAGGAAGGCGCCGCCAAGACCTTCGTCATCGTCGATGCCGGCATGAACGACCTGATCCGCCCGACGCTCTATGAGGCGCATCACGACGTCCAGCCGGTCGCGGAGCCCAAGCCCGGCGCCCGCGAGATCTTCGCCGATGTCGTCGGCGGCGTGTGCGAGACCGGCGATTTCCTGGCGCTCGACCGCACCATGGCGGCCGTCGAACCCGGCGACCTGATCGCCGTGATGACGGCCGGCGCCTATGGCGCGGTGCAGGGGTCGAGCTACAACACCCGCCCGCTCGCCGCCGAAGTGTTGGTCAACGGCCGCGAATTCGCGGTCATCCGCCCGCGCCAGACCTATGAAGACCTGATCGGCATGGACAAGCTGCCGCCCTGGCTGGACAAGTAGCGCGCCCTCGCCCGGCCCCCGCTTGGGGCCCCGGCGATTGCCAAGGCCAGGGGGAATGCCGATATTGGGGCCATGACCAATATCGACGCACTTCCCCCTGATCCGGACCTGACCCCGCTCGGCGAGCCGCCGCGCCTCAGCGACCGGCAGATCGTGCTGATCTCGAAGGCGCTGGCCGAGCCGCGCCGCTATCAGATCCTGAAAGACCTCGGCGCCACCGGCGGGCCGATGACGTGCAGCTGCGTCCTCCAGAACCATGCCGTCAGCGCCGCCACCATTTCCCATCATCTGAAGGAACTGGAAACGGCGGGCCTGATCGAGATCGTGCGCGAGGGCAAGTTCGCCAGCCTGGTGCTGCAGCGCGACGTGCTCGACGCCTACCTGAGCCAACTCTCCCAGATCTGACACCGAATTCGACATGCCGCCGATTTATCGTTCGAGCGCGCTCTTGTAATAATTAGATGATTGTCTAACTGTCTAATCAACTCATACCGACAGGAGTGAATGGGTTGAGCAAACTGACAGGCAAGGTAGCGGTCGTAACGGGCGCATCGAAGGGCATCGGGGCGGGCATCGCCAAGGAACTGGCCGCGGCCGGCGCCTCGGTCGTGGTCAATTACGCTTCCAGCAAGGAAGGCGCCGACCGCGTCGTCGCGGAGATCGAGAGCAAGGGTGGCAAGGCCGTCGCGGTGCAGGGCGACGTGTCGAAATCCGCAGACATCACGCGTCTGTTCGCCGAGGCGAAGTCGGCCTATGGCTCGCTCGACATCCTGGTGAACAATGCCGGCGTCTACCAGTTCGGGGCGCTCGAAGACATCACCGAGGACGAGTTCCATCGGCAGTTCAACACCAATGTGCTCGGGCTCCTGTTGACCACCCAGGAAGGCGTGAAGCATTTCGGCGCCGAGGGTGGCAGCGTCATCAACATCGGCTCCACCATCAGCCAGATCGCCCTGCCCAACTCGTCGATCTACACCGCCACCAAGAGCGCGGTCGACGCCATCACGCATGTGCTTTCCAAGGAACTGGCGGGCCAGAACATCCGCGTGAACTCGATCAATCCGGGCGGCGTCGAAACCGAAGGTACGCATACGGCCGGCATTGTCGGCGGCGACATGGAGAAGCAGCTCGTGGCGCAGACCCCGCTCGGGCGGATCGGCCAGCCCTCGGATATCGGCACGATCGCGGTCTTCCTAGCGTCGCCCGATTCGGGCTGGCTGACCGGCGAACTGCTGCTCGCCTCCGGCGGCATGCGCTAGCCGAAAAAGACATCGGCGCGCTCGCGGCTTCGGTCGCGAGCGCGCCGCAATGCCGCTTCAAACCTTGCCTTAGGGGTCGCTCGTCCCAACTTCAGTTGCTACACTGGCCGGGGCGGCGGGCATGACGGACAAGACGGAGCGGCAATGACCGAGCCCGCGGGTGGCACTGCGGACAGCAAGCGAATGGCACCGGATCTTCCGGCTTCGCTGGAATCCGCCGCGCATCAGCGGATCGCGACCGCGGTCGTCCGGGCGAGGCTGGTGCTGATCTGGGAAGCCGCCTGGCCCCGGCTCGTGCCGATCCTCTGCCTTTTCGCGCTCTTCCTCGCCCTTTCCTGGCTCGGCGTCTGGTCGCGCCTCGCCGATCCGCTGCGCTATGGCGCGCTGGCGCTGTTCGGTATCGGCTATGTCGTGCTCATCCTGCGCCTGGCGCGGATGCCGCTGCCGACCCAGGACGAGGCGCTGGCCCGAGTCGCGCGCGAAAGCGCGATGGAACATCGCCCGGCCACCGCCTTTGGCGACCGGCTGTCCCAGCCGACCGACGATCCGTTGACGCAATCGCTCTGGCGCGCCCATCGCCTGCGCCTGCTGGAAAAGCTCGATCATCTCCGCACGGGCTTCCCCTCGCCAGGCATGAATGCGCGCGATCCCTATGCGCTGCGCTTCCTGCTGCCGCTGGTGCTGCTCGTCGCCTTCCTGATGGCGGGTCCGGACCGTCTCGACCGCATCGCCGACGCCATCCGGCCTGGCGCCTCGGCGGTCGAAGCGCCGCCGCGCATCGACGCCTGGGTGACCCCGCCCGCCTATACGAGCCGCCCCCCGATCTTCCTGACCGGCGACGCCGCGCGGCCGGGAAGCCTGGACCCCAATGTACCCATCAAGGTGCCGCAGGGCTCGGTCGTGACCCTCAGGATGCCGACGGAGCCGGATCTCGCGGCCGAGGCGACGACCGCGGCGGGCCAGGCTATCGCCTTCGACGCGGCGGTGGCCGCCAAGGCCACCAGCGGCACGGCGAGCGACGCCACGCCGTCGACCGAGCACAAGCTGACGCTTGCCGGTGACAGCGCGCTCCGCGTCGAGCGCGGCGGACGCCCCCTGCTCGCCTGGTCCTTTGCCGTCACGCCGGACGCGCCACCCAGCATCGAATTGACGCGCGAGCCTTCCGCGACTCAAAGCGGCGCGCTGTCGCTCGCCTATTCGCTGAAGGACGATTACGGCGTCCTGTCCGCCGCCGCCACGATCAGCGCCCTGGAGGCGCCCGCGGAAAGCGGCGCCCGTCCGCTGGTCGCCGCGCCCGAACTGCCGCTCAACCTGCCGCGCCTGCGGATGCGCGAGGGCACCGGCGAGACGATCCGCGACCTCTCGGCCCATCCCTGGGCCGGCGCCAAGGTCAAGATGCGGCTGACGGCGACGGACGAAGCCGGGCAGACCGGCACCAGCGCGGTCACCGAATTCACCCTGCCGATGCGCAGCTTCCACAATCCGATCGCACGCGCCGTGGTCGAGCAGCGCCGCGTGCTGGCGCTCGATGCCCGCACGGCGGCGCGTGTCGCCATGGCGCTCGACGCCATCACCCTCGACCCGGCCAAATTCAAGACCAATGGCTCCTATCTGGCGCTGCGGGCCGCCTACCACCGCCTGACCGGCGCGCGCAGCGACGCCCAACTGGTCGAGACCGTCGATTTCCTCTGGCAGATCGCGCTCGGCATCGAGGATGGCGACCTGTCGCTGGCCGCCCAGGACCTGCGCGCCGCGCAGGAGGCCCTGCGCAAGGCGATCGAGAGCAACGCCTCCGACGCCGAGCTCGAAAAGGCGATGCAGGACCTGCGCGAGGCCATGGACAAATATTTGGAGGCGCTGGCGCAGGAGGCGGCCCGCAACCCGCAATCCGCCAACCGGCAGCCGATGGACCCCAACACCCAGGTGCTGCGGCCGGAAGATCTGAAGAAGATGATGGATCAGATCGAGAACCTCGCCAAGACCGGTTCGCGCGACGCGGCGCAGCAGATGCTGAGCCAGTTGCAGCAGATGATGGAGAATCTCGAGGCGAGCCGTTCGCAGCAGGGCCAGGAAGGCCAGAACGGCGAGATGAACCAGGCCCTCGACAAGCTCGGCGAAATGATCCAGCGCCAGCAGCAGCTGATGGACAAGACCTTCAAGATGGATCCCGACACCGATGGCAGCGGCGCCGATGCGCAACCGATGACGCCGGAGGAGCGCCAGAAGGCACTCCAGGAACTGCGCGAGGGCCAGCAGAACCTGCAGAAGATGCTGCGCGACCTGCAGCAGACGATGAAGCAGCAGGGCATGCAGCCGGACGGCAAGCTCGGCCAGGCGGACCGCTCGATGGGCGACGCCGCCGAGCAGCTCGGCGAAGGTGCGCCGGGCCAGGCCGTCGGCCCGCAGGGACAGGCCCTGCAGGCGCTGCGGGACGGCGCGCGCAGCCTCGCAGACCAGATGGCCCGCCAGAACGGCAACGGCACCGGAACCCGCCAGGGCGGGCCAATGCCCGGCCAGGACCCGCTCGGCCGCCAGCAGCAGGGTCGCGGCACCGATTTGGGCTCGACAGTCAAGGTACCGGACGCGATCGACGCCCAGCGCGCCCGCGAGATCCTGGACATGATCCGCAAGCGGCTCGGCGATCCCTCACGCCCGCTGATCGAACGCGACTATCTGGAACGGCTGCTGCAGAAATATTGAGGGCTGTTTCGGCCAACGACGCACCGCCGGGCATCCCACCCTCGCGTCATCCCGGGCTTTGACCCGGGATCCATCCAGCAGGGGCGATGGCGCCCAAGGCTTCCCGGGAACCGGCGGCATGGCTCCCGGATCTCCGCTTCGCTGCGTCCGGGATGACGCCGGAGGATGGCTCAAGCAAGCCCCTCACCCCACCCTCCCCCGCAAGCGGGCGAGGGCTTTTGGCTAGCGCGTGGGAAACAATTCGCGTGGTTCGATAGAGCTCGATGAAGGTGAGCGTCCCCTCGCCCGCTTGCGGGAGAGGGACAGGGTGAGGGTCTACCTCTCCTACGCCACCGCGGAACGCAGATTGTTGGAATTCAGCGCGCATTTGACGATGTGGCGGATCTCGGCCAGCGAGAAGGGCTTGGTCACCACGTCGAAGATCAGCTCGGCGAGGCCATCGGCCCGCTCGCGCTGGTCGGCGAAGCCCGTCATCAGCAGGATGGTCAGGTCGCGATATTGCGACGCCGCCGCGTGGGTCAGCGCGATGCCGTCCATGATCGGCATCTTGATGTCGGTGAGCAGCAGGTCGAACGCGCCCTTTTCGCGGATCAGCACATCGAGGGCGTCCTCGCCGTCTTCGGCCGTCAGCACGTCATGGCCGTCCATCATCAGCGCGCGCGATACGAACATCCGCACCGCGTCATCGTCTTCGGTCACCAGAATGCGCGCCATCAGGTCCGTTCCCAGAGCATGATCCCCGGGGCGAAACCGGCCCCGATGGGATCATCCGTCAAACAATCAGACCGGGATCATCGCCCATTCCCCTAAACAGATCGTGACCTCGGCGCGCGAAGTGGCAAATCAAAACGGGACAGGCGCGCCGGGGTCCGACGCGCCTGTCCGAAATTCCTGCAATCCGGGGAATCGCCTACGCGGCGAAACCGCTCTATTCGGCGTCTTCCACGACACCGACGAAGGGCAGCTCGCGAAAGGCGTGCGCGACATCCATGCCGTAGCCGACGACGAACAGGTCGGGGCAATAGAAGCCGACATGGTCGGCGGTGATGTCGGTGGCGCGCTTGCCCGGCTTGTCGAGCAGCACGGCGATGCCGACCCGGGCGGCGCCGCGCTCCTGCATCAGCTTGCGGGCGAAATCGAGCGTCCGGCCGGATTCGAGGATGTCGTCGATCAGCAGTACGTCGCGGCCGGCGACCTCGCTTTCGATGTCCTTGACGACGCGGACCGTGCCGGCCGAGGTCGTGCCCGTGCCATAGCTCGACAGCGAGATGAACTCGACCTCCGGCGCCATGCCGGCGCCGTGCAGGGCGCGGATCAGGTCGGCGGCGAAGACGAAGCTGCCCTTCAGGATCGAGATGACCAGCAGGTCACGATAGCCGGCAGCGGCGATCTCGGTGGCAAGCTCGGCGTTGCGCCGGGCAATGTCGGGAATGTCATAGAGAACCCGGATCGACCGGCCGCGGACTACTGGCATCACTTCTTTCCTTCGTTGGCGAGAGCGGCGATGGCGCACCGAACGAAGGAAGTTGCCCCCTCGCGCGCCGTCTCGCTCGTCCGGCCGGGCGGTCAGGCCCGGGAAAGCAGTTCTCTTAGTCGCGGAATGGTCCGATGTCACCGAAAACGAGCCCGGAGGAGCGGAAAGCGGGCGCGATCTCCGCAATTTGTCGCAGCCAGGCCGGTATCATCGCCGATCGGCCGGCTTTGGCCACATAAAATCGCGGGGCCGGTGCCTTTGGCCCGGCGGTCGTCAGGTCCGCATGCCGCTGCTTTGCCTTGATCGGCTGCCATATCGACCGGGAACCGCCCGGTCGTCCGGGCATCGCTAACAACTCGTTAACGCTGATCCCGGCAAGCTGTGCGAATCGTCCCCGTCCCGGTGCGGTGGATTCCAGCGCGGCCGGGCGCGGCGGCCCACCACGGCAGAGAGAGCGGAAACAGGAAAAATACGGTGATCCGCTTCGAAAATGTCGGCCTGCGTTATGGCATGGGTGCCGAGGTCCTTCGCGACCTCTCCTTCCAGATCGCGCCCAAATCCTTCCAGTTCCTGACCGGCCCGTCCGGCGCGGGCAAGTCGACCTTGCTGCGCCTGCTCTGCCTGTCGCTGAAGCCGACGCGCGGCCTCATCACCGTGTTCGATCGCGATGTGGTGACCCTGCCCAAGGCCGACCTGCCGGCGCTGCGCCGACGCGTCGGCGTCGTGTTCCAGGATTTCCGCCTGCTCGACCACCTGACCACCTTCGAGAACGTCGCGCTGCCCTTGCGCGTGCTCGGCCGCGAGGAATCAAGCTACCGCGCCGACGTCATCGAGCTTTTGAAATGGGTCGGCCTCGGCGACCGCGTGCAGGCCCTGCCGCCGATCCTTTCCGGCGGCGAGAAGCAGCGCGCCGCGATCGCCCGCGCGCTGATCGGCCAGCCGGAGATCCTGCTCGCCGACGAGCCAACCGGCAATGTCGACCCGCCGCTCGCCAAGCGCCTGCTGCGGCTGTTCGTCGAGCTCAACCGGCTGGGCACCTCGGTCGTCATCGCCACCCACGATATCGGGTTGATGAACCAGTTCGACGCACGTCGTCTCGTGCTGCATGAAGGACGGCTGTCGATCTATGAGTGAACGCGCCGTCCATCGAGGCCCGGGCCTGTTTCGCCGGATGTTCGGAGCGATCCTGCCGTCGCGCCGCCGCCGGTCCCGCACCGGCACGCCGGTCTCGGCGCCGATCGTCCCGGCGCAGTCGATCGCCGGCAAGTCGCTGATGATCGTCATCGCCATCATGAGCTTCCTCGCCTGCCTGACGCTGGGCGCCGTATCGCTGGTGCGCGACGCCTCGCTGGGCTGGCAGGCGGATATCGTGCGCGAGGTCACCATCCAGGTCCGGCCGGTCGATGGCGTCGATACGGCGGCGGAAGCGGCCAAGGCTTCGGCCATCGCCGCCTCGATGCCGGGCGTCGCCCAGGCGCGCGTGCTGGAGGACTGGGAAAACGCCAAGCTGCTGGAGCCATGGCTCGGCAGCGGCCTCGACATGAGCGATCTGCCGATTCCTCACCTGATCGTCGTCGAACTGGCCGACCCCGACGCCGTCGACCTGATCGCGCTCGCCTCCCGCCTCGACAAGGAGGTGAAGGGCGCCAGCCTGGACGATCACCGCAACTGGACCGATCGGCTGAAGACCATGGCCAACGCCACGGTGATCATCGGCGTCTCGATCCTCGGCCTCGTCTTCATCGCCACGGTGCTGTCGGTGATCTTCGCGACGCGCGGCGCCATGGCGTCGAACCGCGACATCGTTTCCGTGCTGCATTATGTCGGCGCCGAAGCGAGCTTCATCGCGCGCGAATTCCAGCGCCACTTCCTGTTTCTCGGCCTGAAGGGCGGGTTGCTCGGCGCGTCGGGCGCGGCGATTCTGTTCGCCGTGCTTTCCTTCTTCATCGGCCGCTCGATCGCGACGCCGGAGGGCGACCAAGTCTCCGCCCTGTTCGGCCGCTTCGCCATTGGCCCGACCGGCTATCTCGGCGCGCTGGTCATCGCGCTTCTGATCGGCGTGATGACCGCGATTACCTCGCGCCTTACCGTTTATCGTCACCTGGCCTCGATCGAATGAGCGCCGAAGCGCCCTTGTCCCCCGCTCCGCGCGACGACGCGCAGTCCGCCCACTCTTGGCCGCAATCCGCTTGCAATCTGGCCTCCATGAGTGACGCGGCCCAAACCGATCCGGACCTTGGCCGACGGAGTTTCGCCGGCGCATCCGCGCGCGGCCATGCGCGCCGCCCCCATCCGGCCCCAGGCCGCCGCCCCTTCATCACCGTTCTGCTGCTGCTCGCGATCGCCGGATCCTTCGCCGGCATCGATTTCGCGCGCTTCGCCCGCCAGGTCGCCAATCTGAGCCCGCCGACGGATGCGACGGCGGAAGGCATCGTCGCGCTCACGGGCGGAACGGCGCGAATCGACGGCGCGCTGGCGCTGCTGCGCGACAACCGCGCCGAGAAACTGCTGATCTCCGGCGTCAATCCGGCGGTCGGCCGGCACGACATCGCCCGCGCGGTCGAGAGCGAGGAAAGCGTCGTGCTCGACCAGCGCGTCGATCTCGGCCACGCTGCGCGCGACACGATCGGCAATGCCGACGAGACCCGCGCCTGGGTGGAAAAGCAGGGCATTCACTCGCTGATCATCGTCACCAGCGACTATCACATGCCCCGAAGCATGGTCGAACTCGGCCGCGCCATGCCCGGCGTGCGGCTCATTCCCTACCCGGTTTCCAACAAGCAGCTCGAAATGGACCGTTGGTGGCGGCACGCGGCATCAGTAAAGCTTCTCCTCAGCGAGTACCTGAAGTATACGCTCGCTCGTGCGCGGCTCGCCTTCGAGACGCCGCGGGGGGAAAGCGTCACCGCCTATGCTGCGGACACGCATACTCACGCGACAACGGGCGGGGTTCTGCGCTGACGCCGTATTGTTCGACGCCGACGTAGAACCGCACCATGCTGATCCTTCGCTCACTGCTCTTCCAGGCCGCGTTCTATCTGATCATGGCGATCATTCTCGCCGTGACGCTTCCGTTTTTCTTCTTCCTGCCGCATCGCGCCGCCATCGCCGTGGTCAAGTTCTGGACCGCCTCGTCGATGTGGGCGCTGCGCGTGTTCGCCGGCACGAAGATCGAAGTTCGCGGCATCGAGAAGCTGCCCAAGGGCGGCGGTTTGATCGCGCCGAAGCACCAGTCCGCCTTCGAGACGATGGCGCTGTTTCCCATGCTCGACGATCCGACCTATGTGATGAAGCGCCAGCTGATGTGGATCCCGCTGTTCGGCTGGTACACCTGGAAGGCCGGCATGATACCGGTCGACCGCGCCGGCGGCTCCAAGGCGCTGCGCAAGCTCGCGGCCGACGCGAAGGAAGCCGTGCAGGAAGGCCGCCAGGTCATCCTGTTTCCGGAAGGCACGCGCCGCACGGCCGGCTCGCCGCCCGACTACAAGTTCGGCATCATCCATCTCTATCGCGAGCTGAAGGTCCCGGTGGTGCCGATCGCGATGAATTCGGGCCTGTACTGGCCGCGCAAGAGCTTCCTGCGCTTCCCCGGCACCATCGTCATCGAAGTGCTCGACCCGATCCCGCCGGGCCTCGATTCGAAGACCTTCCTGGCGACGCTGATCGGCGTTCTGGAGCCGGCGACCGACAAGCTGCTGGTCGAGGCCGCCGAAGGCCCCTTGCCCCCGCCGCTGCCGCCGGAAGCCGCCTCCCGCATCGACACGATCCGGGCAAGCCAGTCGGCCTGAACTGAGAGCCGTCGTCTCGAAGCACGAGCCCGCCTTCACCTCCCCCTGAGGGAGAGGTCGACGCACGCAGTGCGGCGGGTGAGGGTTTACGCCCTCTCCGGACAGGTCCCTAAACCCTCACCCGGAGCTTCGCTCCGACCTCTCCCTCAGGGAGAGGTAAGGCCTTAGATTTCTTGCGACCTATCCAGCTAGGCCTCCGCCAGAAGCTGTTCCGCCAGCCATTCGAGCTGCGGATCCTCGATGCCGAGGCTTGCCAGATGCGCGGCCGTGGCAAGCACGTAGTCCCGGTTGCTGCCGGCCTTGCCGACGCTGTCGCGCACCTGCGCCAGAACCGCCTCGCGCGAGAGATCTCCGGCATATTGCGGATGGTCGCGGTCGACGACATAGGTCACCGCCTGCACATAGTCCCGCGCCGGCCGCTCGAGCCGGATGCTGCGCTCGACCTCCAGATAGGAATTGGTCACCAGCTCACGCTCGCGAAGATAGGTGAGGACCGATTCCCGCGCCTCCGGCGCGACGCGAAACGCCATGCCGCGGCAAGAGCCGCCGCGATCGAGGCCGAGCACCAGCCCGGGATGCTCCGGCGTCCCGCGATAGACATAGGACTGGACGCAGAAGGCGCGCCGCTCGCCTTCGAGATGCGCCGGATGCGCTTCCTCGAAGACGAAGCCGGGCCGCCACATCAGCGAGCCATAGCCAAAGACCCAGAAATCGGACATGAGTGCGTCCTCGAAAAGACAGATTATCACCGCGTAACAGCCGCCGCCCGCCACATCAACGGAGGAAACGGATGATCGACCCGGCCAAGACGGACGCAACCGCAGGCGCGGACGCTGCCGCGAAGACCCGGCCCCGTTCCGCCCGACGCAAGTTCCAGTTCGTCATCGCCGCCGCCGTGCTGCTTTGCGCGCTCTGGGCCGGCGGCTGGTTCTGGGCCAACCACATCGCGACCGAGCGAATCGCCGCCATGAAGGCGGATTTCGTCGCCGAGGGCGGCGTCATCGGCTGCGACGCCGAATCGCTGGGCGGCTTCCCGTTCAAGTTCACGCTCGATTGCGCCCCTGCCTCGCTGGAGCTGCCCTCGCGCGGCCTTTCGGCCAGCGTCGGCGCGCTGGAGGCGATCGCGCTGCTCTACAATCCCGGCCATGTGCTGGCCTCCGTCCAGGGACCGCTGGCGCTCAAGGCCCCGGGCGATCTCGCCGTCCAGGCGAACTGGACATCGCTGCAGACCAGCATCCGCGTCGGCACGTCGCGCCTGAAGCGCTTTTCCGCCGTCACCGACGACCTGACCACCACCATCAGCGCGCCGGCCGACCCCCGCCTGCCCACCGCCGCGCGGGCCAAGCATGCCGAACTGCATTTGCTGCAGAACCACGCTGACGCCACGGCGCTGGACCTTGCCGGCACCGTCGACGGATTTGCCGCCACCATTCCCGGCGCGCCGCAGCTGCCCGATCTCGCCGCCCAGCTCTACGCCACCCTGCCCGGCGCGCTGCCCGAGCTTCGTGACGGCCATGTCGATCCGCTGCCCGCCTGGCTCGCCGCCGGCGGACAGGTGAAGCTCGGCCAGCTCGGCATCGATATCGGCGGCTTCCTGGCCAATGCCAGCGGCGACCTCTCGGTCGCCCGCGACGGCGTCATCTCCGGCAAGGTCGCGATCCGTGTCGACCAGCTCGAAAAGCTGCCCGATCTCGCCGAGTTGCTCCATCCCGGCAGCCGCGACCGCGTGGCGCAGATCCTGGTCCCGCTCTCGGCCTTCCTGAAGCCGGTTCAGGTCGACGGCAAGACCTGGCGCGAGACGACGCTGACGATCAAGAACGGCCGGGTCTCGGCGGGCTTCATCCCGCTCGGCCGCCTGCCGCCGCTGAAGCTCGGCAATGCCGCCGGCGTCGCCGGCAGCTGAGCCGGTTCTGGCGCGCGCCTTGCTTGCCGGTATCGGCATGAAAGCACTCCGGAGACCTGCGCATGATGGAACGGCCCGATGGCACCCAAGCCCCGCTGCGGCTTATGGTGATCAATCCCAACACGTCGGACGCGATCACGGCGAGGATCCAGGCCCTGGCCGAGGATGAGGCCGGGCCGGATGTCGCCGTCACCGCCGTCACCGCCCGCTTCGGCGCGCCCTATATCTCGGACCGGGCGGGTGCGGCGATCGCCGCCGACGCCGTGCTGGATGTCGCCAAGGCCGCGTCGCAGGAAAGCGGCGTGCCGGATGCGATCGTCATCGCCTGTTTCGGCGATCCCGGCCTCGACGCGCTGCAGGCCGCCTTCGCCTGCCCTGTCGTCGGCTTCGCCGAAGCCGGCCTTCGCGCGGCCGCGGCCGAGCCGGGTCCCTTCATGGTCGCCACCAATGGCGAAGCCTGGTGCGACATGCTTTCGGAACTCGCCGGAACGATCGGCCTTTCCGACCGTATCTCCAGCTTCCTGTCGATCGGCGATGCCGCCGCGCGCGATGCCGAACTTTGCCGCGCGGTGATCACGGAAGAGGCGGAACGGACGGGCGCTGCCCGCGTGGTGCTCGGCGGCGCCGGCCTGATCCCGATCCTCGCCGACGTCGCCACCAACCTGCCGCTGCCGCTCATCGACCCGCACCGGACCGCGATCCGCAAGGCGATCGCACTGGCCCAAGCCGCGCGCTGAGGCCTCCTGGATCTTCGGGCGACATCGTTGGAACGCCCAACGCACTGCCTCGCTCGGCCGTCATCCCGGCGGCGGCCGGGATCCATACCCTCGACGCCGCCGGAGGGAGAACGGCCAAGGTTTGCCGGGCCGGTGTTTATGGCCCTCGGCCTTCGCGGGGGGCGACGAACTTGCCGTGCGTCGGAACCCGCACCCTCACCCGGAGCTTCGCTCCGACCTCTCCCTCGGGGAGAGGTGAAGCAAGCGCATGGCCTCAACCCTACGGCTTCGTGTGATCCCGGCGGCCGAAGTCCGGCGCGGCGGTATCCTGGCCGATCGCGACGATCGAGCGGCGGATGGCGCGGGTGCGGGTAAACAGGTCGAACAGCGTGTCGCCGTCGCCATTTCGGATCGCCCGCGTCAGCGTCGCCAGATCCTCGTTGAAGCGGCCCAGCATCTCGAGCACGGCTTCCTTGTTGTTCAGGAAGACGTCGCGCCACATCGTTGGGTCGGACGCCGCGATACGGGTGAAATCTCGGAAGCCCGAGGCCGAGAACTTCAGCACTTCCGAGCGGATGCCGGATTCGAGGTCCGCGGCCGTACCGACGATGTTGTAGGCGATCAGATGCGGCAGATGGCTGGTGATCGCCAGAACCAGGTCGTGGTGCTCGGCGCTCATCGCCTCGACATTGGCGCCCAGCGCCCGCCAGAACGCCATCAGCTTTTCAACCGCTGCGGGATCGACGGTCTCTGCCGGGGTCAGCACGCACCAGCGGTTCTGGAACAGATCGACCAGGCCGGCATCGGGACCGGAATGCTCGGTTCCCGCCAGCGGATGACCGGGGATGAAGTGCACGGCCGACGGCAGATGCGGGGCCATCGCCTTGACGACGGAAACCTTGACCGAGCCGACGTCGGAGACGATCGCGCCGGCCTTCAGATGCGGGCCGATGGCCTTGGCGACGTCACCCGACGCACCGACCGGAACGCAGACAATGACGAGATCGGCATCGCGCACGGCATCCCCCGCGTCCGCGAAATAGACGTCGCCCAGGCCGAGCTGTTCGGCGCGGGCGAGTGTCGCCGGGCTGCGGGTCGAGATGGCGATCTCGCCCACGACGCCGGCGCGGCGCGCGGCGAGCGCGATCGAAGCGCCGATATGGCCGATGCCGACCAGAGCGAGCTTGCCGAAGAGAGGCTCCGACATCAGCGCGCCGTCCGGTGCAGGAAGTCGCGCAGCGCCGCGATCGTCGCCTCGTTCGCCTCGGCCGAGCCGATGGTCATGCGCAGCGCATTGGGCAGGTGATAGCTGGTCATGACACGCAGGATGATGCCATGCGAGACGAGATATTCGTCGGCATCGACCGCGCGGCGGCCCTTGTCTTCCGGAAAGTGGATCAGCACGAAATTGCCGACGCTCGGCGTCACCTCGAGGCCGAGCGAGCGGATGCCCTCGGTGACGCGCGGCAGCCATTCCTCGTTATGCGCGATGGCGGCGTCGATATGGGCGCGATCCCGCAATGCCGCTATGCCGGCGGCCATGGCCGGGGCGGAAACGTTGAACGGGCCGCGGATGCGGTTCATCGCATCGATCACCTCGGCCGGGCCATAGCCCCAGCCGAGACGCACGCCGGCCAGGCCGTAGATCTTCGAGAAGGTGCGCGTCATCAGCACGTTCGGCACGCTGCCGGCGAGCTCGATGCCGCTCTCATAATCGTTGCGGCGGACATATTCCGAATAGGCGGCGTCCAGCACCAGCAGGACGCGCGGCGGCAGCGAGGCATGCAGCCGGCGGATCTCGCTGAACGGCAGATAGGTGCCGGTGGGGTTGTTCGGATTGGCGACGAAGACGATGCGCGTCTTGTCCGTCACCAGTTCGAGGATGCCGTCGACATAGGCCGTCAGGTCCTTTTCCGGCGCGACGACGGGCGTGGCGCCCGCGGCCTGGATCAGGATCGGATAGACGTTGAAGCCGTGCCGCGAATAGATCGCCTCGTCGCCGGGGCCCAGATAGACGTGGCTGACCATCGCCAGCACGTCGTCGGAGCCGTTGCCGCAGATGATGCGGGACGCATTGATGCCATAGGCGTCAGCGATCGCGGCGCGCAGTTCGCCGGCCGAGCCATCGGGATAGATCTCGAGCTTGGCGGCGGCCGCCTGGTAGGCGGCGACGGCGGCAGGGCTCGGCCCAAGCGGCGTCTCGTTGGAGGAAAGCTTGTAGACCTTGGAGCCGCCGGTCGCCTTCGAGCGGCCCGGCACATAGGGGGCGATATCCAGAACGCCCGGACGCGGCACGGGCCGGTCGGCGGGCTTGGTATCCGGCGTCTTCGACGACTTGTTCATCACGATACTCCCGCCTCGTCGAGGCGCTCATAGAGAACTGGATTGGCGTCGACATCGCCGATGGCGATGCCGCGCGACAGCGCGCCGACGCGCGCCACATCCTCGAATCCCGCATGCGCCGCGAGGGCGGCAACCGGCGTTCCAACCGGCAGGGCGATCAGCTTTTCCGCTCCCGCCTCGGCCAGCACGGTTCCGCCGGCCGCGACGATCGCCGGCCACGGATCCTTGCCGATCGCCGTCACGGCGAAGAGATCAAGGTCCGGCGGCGTCGGATCGGCCAGCTCCGGCGCGATGACAAAGGCCGGGTGCTCGGCCGGACGGCCCGCGATCCGGATATAGGGCGACATCGCCATGATGCGCGGCGCGGACGGACGCCCGAGCGCCCGCCACCAGGCGCCGGCGGAGGGGGGCTGCTCGGCCGAGACCAGACCAAGATCGGTGCCGGTCTCGCGGATATGGTTGATCGTCGCCACAGCGTCGGCATAGCCGTGCAGCGCCACGGTGAAGCCGAACAGGAAACGGGCGGTATCGCGCAGCGAGTCGCGGGCGACGCCCTGGTCGATGCCGACGTCGAAATTCGCCTGCATCCGCGTGAAGGTCGTGATGATCTCGCGCCAGATATGCTCGACGGTCCAGATCGGCAGCGCGCCCTCGTGTCGTGCCACCAGCCGGCGCATCATGTCGGCCTCGCGGCCCGGACGGAACGCGGCGCCGGGCCGGCTCGTGCCCTTGACCTTGATCAGCGTGTCGATGGCCGTGCCGCGCTCGATCAGGCAGCGATGCATCTCGGCATCCAACTCGTCGATCGTTTGCCGGATGCGGGCGAGTGTCGCCGCATCTGCTTCGGTGGCAGAATTCTTTGTCTCGGTCGAGGCCATCGTTGGATCGGCTCTTGGCGGGAAAAACACAAGCCGCGCCAAGGCGGACGGCGGCGGCCGATTCATAGGCAAGCCCAACCGCAAAATCAAAGAAAACATCGCGATGCCAGGTGGCGACGACCGATGGGATTATCCCGGCGGCGCCAGCGCCGGGCGAAAGGCGGGCTGGCGGCGGCGATGGCTGCGCGCCGGCAGGCCCTGATAGACCAGCTTGGTGGCCTCGACGATCTGCACCCCGGCAAAGCCCGGCCAGAGCATCTCCCCGGTCCGTTCCCAGCCGCGGCCGCTATGGATCAGCATGCGGCTGGCGAAGGGCGGGGCAAACAGCGCGCCGCTCCATGCCGTCTCGCTGAATTCGGTATTGCGCAGCAGCGTCGCCAGCTGGCCGCGGCTGAAGGGCCTGCCATAGCCGAAGGGCGTGCTTTCCACCCGCGCCCAGATGCCGCGCCGGTTCGGCACGACCACGATCAGCTTGCCGCCCGGAACCAGCACGCGCCAGAGCTCGCGCAGCGTCTCGCGCGCATTGGACGCCGTCTCCAGGCAATGGATGACGAGGATGCGGTCGATCGACGAATCGGTCAGCGGCAATTCGTCCTCGGCGACGAGCGCGGCCAGGTTGCCGCCCTCGGACGGCCAGTTCATCACGCCCTGGGCGGCCGGCATGAAATTGAGCACGCGCTCCGCCTGGGCCACGAAAGGGGCGAGATAGGGCGTCGCATAGCCGAGCCCCAGCACCCGGTCGCCGGTGACGCGCGGCCAGAGCGCCGCCAGCTTGGCCGCGACCAGGCCCTGCGCGACGCCGCCCAGCCGCTCGGTATAGAAGCTCGCGAGATCGAGCACGTCGGGCGTCAGCGTACGGCCCTGTTCCAAACACGATCTCCCCTGTCGATGTCGGCGCGACGATGTTAGGTAACGATCCGAAACGACGCCACCCCATCCATACGCCCATATTGGAGTTCGTCATGGCTCTCGCAATCTTCCAGTTCCCCTGCCTTTCCGACAATTACGGCGTGTTGATCCACGACGAGGCTTCCGGCCGCACCGCCTCGATCGACGCCCCGGACGCCGTGGCCGTCAGCGCGGCGCTGGACAAGACCGGCTGGAGACTGACGGAAATCCTGACGACGCATCACCACGCCGATCACACCGACGGCAATCTGGCGCTGAAGACGACGACCGGCTGCACCATCACGGGGCCGAGCTACGAGGCCGACACCATCCCCGGCATCGACAACACGCTCTCCGAAGGCGACGTCTATGATTTCGCCGGCCATCCGGTACATGTGATCCACACGCCGGGCCACACGCTGGGCCACATCGCCTACTACCTGCCGGAAGACGGGATCGCCTTTGTCGGCGACACGATGTTCGCGCTCGGCTGCGGCCGCGTCTTCGAAGGCACGCTCGACCAGATGTGGGATTCGCTGCAGAAGCTCGCCGCCCTGCCGGATGAGACGGTCGTCTATTGCGGCCATGAATATACCGAATCGAACCTCCGCTTCGCCATGACCATCGACGGCAGCAATCCCGCTCTGCTCGCCCGCGGCGAGGAAATCCGCGCGCTGCGCGCCGCCGGCAAGCCGACCGTGCCGACGACCATCGCCGCCGAGAAGGCGACCAACCCCTATCTGCGCGCCGGCGATCCGGCCGTTCGCCAGGCGATGGACATGCCGACCGCACCAGCTTCCGAAGTTTTCGCCGCCATCCGCACCGCCAAGGACAATTTCAAGTGAGTTCGGCCGACGAGATCATCCGCAAGCTCGAACTCCAGCCGCATCCCGAGGGCGGCTTCTATCGCCGCACCTTCGAGGACAGCGTCACCCATAATGGCCGGCCTGCCTCGACGGCGATCTACTACCTGCTCGCGGCGGGCATGAAATCGCACTGGCACCGGATCGATGCGATCGAGGTCTGGCACTACTATGCCGGCGCGCCGATCGAATTGTCGCTGTCGGAAGATGGCGGCGTGACCGAGACGTTTCGCCTCGGCGGCGACGTTCTGGCCGGCGAGCAGCCGCAGGTCATCGTGCCCACCGGCTGGTGGCAAGCGGCCCGGAGCCTCGGCGACTGGACGCTGGTCGGCTGCACGGTAGCGCCGGGCTTCCGTTTCGAAGGCTTCGAACTGGCCGCGCCGGAGTGGGCTCCGCTCGATCAGCCCGAGCGTTACTGAGGAGAAGACCGCCATTCTTCATCGAGAGTGGCGAAGCGGCATCGCCAAACCGGCGACGGCCCGTTAAGGTGCTGTCGCCGTTGGGGCAATGGCAGCAAATCTAAGATCTGAGTGGGGGGAAGACGTTGGTGCACCGCAGGGATAGGTCATGACGGCCCCAATCAAGAGCGTTCTCTTCGTCGACTATGACAGCCTCTATCTGAGCCTTCGGGCCCGCGACCCCGGCATGGCGCGGCGTTTCGCGCTGCGCCCCGGCGTCTGGCTCGAGGCGATCGAGGCCGGATTGCTGCTGGAGCCGCGCGGCGAGGAAGCTACCCGCCGCCGCATCCTGATGCGCCGCTGCTATGCCGATCCGAAGCTGCTGGGCAAGGCGCGCTCCGCCTTTACAGGCCACGGCTTCCAGATCGTCGACTGCCCGCCCTTGCCAGGCCGCGAGCGCAACTCGGCCGAAATCCACATGGTGCTCGACACCATCGATGCGCTGGCGCACCAGACCGGCTTCGAGGAATTCATCCTGCTGTCGGCCGATTCCGACCTGACGCCGGTGATCTACCGCCTGCGCTCCTACAATCGCTCGACCGTGATCTACTCGACGCTGACGACCTCGGCCGGCTATCGCACCATCGCCGACGGCGTGCTCGACGAACAGGCGCTGATCGCGCTTCTCGCACCCACGGCCGACGCCGAAACGCCCGAGACGACGGACGAGGCGGAAGAAGAGAACGCGCAGGGCCGCGCCAATGGCAACGAGCGCGACGGCCTGGCCGGCCTCGCCCGCCGCGTCCACCAAGCGACCAACGTTCCGCTGTTCTCGCCGCGCGTCTATGGCGAACTGTTCCGCGCGCTGACCCGCGAAGTCGCCGAGAACGGCTATCATTTCCAGACCACGGCGGAGAATGTCGCCGCGCGGCTGACGGCGAACGGCCGCAACGCCTCGCGCCGGCAGATTGCCTTCGTGGTCAAGGGACTGGCGCTGAAGGGCCATGTCTTCTCGACCAGCGACAGCCCGGAAAAGCTGGCGGAAGCCTTCAAGGAACAGGTGCTCTATCTCGCGCGCAATGCCGGTGTCGAAATCGACGAGGGCATGGAGACGCTGATCAGCACCTGGATCGTCGGCCGCGAAAGTTCGTCGCCGGCCGTTGCCTCGCCGTCCCTGCCGGCCGAAGCGGCAGTGGTCGCCGCCGCGCCGGCCGAGCGCCCCGCCCCGCGCCCGATCCCGTCGCCGCCGATCCAGGCGGCTCCGCAGGCTCCAGCCCAGCCCGCCTGGACCCGACCGGCCGTGTCGCAGCCCGATGCGCCGCAGCCCACCGTGCAGCCGCAGGCGCTTCAGCCCCAGGCCCCACGGCCGGTGATCGCGCCGCAGCCGGCGGCCCCGGCGACGGTTTCGCCCTCGCGCCTGTCGTCGCAGCCCTCGGCGCAGCCCGTGGCGCCGCAGGCGATCCCACGCGAAGCCCGTCCGATCAGCCTGCAGCCGATCTCGGCAACCATGCCGCAGCCGACCCGGCCGATCCAGGTGCACGCGATCGTCGAGCCGGCGCCCGAACCGGCCGCGCCCGAGCCCCAGGTGGCCGCGCCCGTCGAACCGCGCGCCCCGCGCCCGGTGGCGGAACCCGCCGCGCCGGTGCTGAGCCCCGCGCCCCAGGCGCCGCCGCCACAGGCGACCGTTCGCACAGAGATCCGCCCCGAAACGCCGCAACCGACGCTCCGCCGCTCCCAGGTCGACCCGGAATCGCTTCTCGCCGAGATTTCCTCGCCGCAGCCGGCGCCCCGCTCCAACATCGCCCCGCCGCGCCCGCGCGCGCCGCGGCCGATCACCCCGGAACCGACGGCCGAGCCCGCGCCGCCGGCCAGCCCGGCGCGCCCGCCCGCGCCCCGCGCCCCAGCCGGCACCGCTGTTGCCACGCGGCCTCCGGCGCGGCGCCTGTCCGCTCCCGCGCCCGACAATGCCGGCGACCCGATCGAAAATTCGATCCTCGCCGCGATCGCCCAGGCGGTCGATGTGTTGGTCGATGACGGCGGCGAGCAGGAGGCTCCGCAGGCAGCGCCCAAGCCGGTTGAGCCGCCGGCACAGCGCGCCGCGCCGCCGCGGGCCCCTGCCCGTATCGCGGCGCCCGTGCGCGCGCCGGAGCCGACGCCCTACCCGGCCGCCGAGGATGGCGACATCGGCGACGAGATCCAGCGGATCCTCGCCGCCTACAGCCAGAACCGGAAGCCGACCGGCCGATAGAGGCTACGAGCTTCGCATTCTCCAATGAAAAAGGCCGGCGCTGGGCGCCGGCCTTTTCTTCTACGAGCGGTGAGAAATCCGCTGCCGGCGATCAGCCATTCGCCATGTACTGGCCGCCATTGATGGTCAGCACCGCGCCCGTCATGAAGGCGGAGGCATCCGAGGCGAGATAGGCGACCAGCGCGGCGATCTCCTCGGCCTTGCCCAGGCGGCCGACCGGGATCTGGCCGAGAATCCCTTCCATCACCTTGGGCGGCACCGCCATCACCATGTCGGTATCGATATAGCCCGGGCAGATGCAGTTGACCGTGATGCCCTTGCGGGCGTTTTCCAACGCCAGCGCCTTGGTGAAACCGACGACGCCGGCCTTGGCGGTCGCATAATTGACCTGGCCGAGTTGCCCCTTCTGCGCGTTGATTGACGAGATGTTGATGATGCGGCCGAAGCCGCGCTCGCGCATCCCTTCGATCAGCGGCCGCGTCATGGTGAACATCGAATCGAGGTTGGTCCGGATCACGCTGGACCACTGCTCCTGGTCCATCTTGTGGAACCATCCGTCGCGCGTGATGCCGGCATTGTTGACCAGCACCTCGACAGGGCCGACGGCCAGTTCGACGGCGCGCACGCCATTGGCGCAGGCCTCGGCATCGCTCACGTCCCACTGGAACACCGGGATGCCGGTCTCCGCCTGAAAGGCATGCGCCTTCTCGACATTGCCGGCGAAGCTGGCCGCGACGGTGTAGCCGGCAGCCTGCAGCCCCTTGGAGACGGCCGCGCCAATGCCGCGCGTGCCGCCAGTAACGAGGGCGACTTTCCCCATGTGTTCCTCCCCAGATTGACCGGTTGAATTCCGGTCTCGATGAAATCCGTCGAAGCGTTAGCGCTCGACGGTCAGAGCAATTCCCATTCCACCGCCGATGCAGAGCGTGGCGAGCCCCTTCTTGGCGTCGCGGCGCGCCATCTCGTGCAGCAGCGTGACCAGAATGCGGGCACCCGAGGCGCCGATCGGATGACCGATGGCGATGGCGCCGCCATTGACGTTGACCTTGGCCGGATCCCAGCCGACGCCCTGGTTGACGGCGCAGGCCTGGGCGGCGAAAGCCTCGTTGGCTTCGATCAGGTCGAGGTCGTCGACCGACCATCCGGCCTTCTGCAGCGCCTTCTTGGAGGCCGGGATCGGGCCGGTACCCATCAGGGCCGGATCGACGCCGGCCGTCGCCCAGGAGGCGATGCGGGCGAGCGGCGTGACGCCGCGCCGCGCGGCCTCGGCGGCCGACATCAGCAGCAGCGCCGCGGCGCCATCATTCAGGCCCGAGGCGTTGCCGGCCGTGACCGTACCGTCCTTCGAGAAGGCCGGACGCAGCTTGGCGGCGGCCTCCATGGTTGCGCCGGCGCGGATGTATTCGTCCTGGTCAACGACGATGTCGCCCTTGCGGGTCGAGATCGTGAAGGGCGTGATCTCGTCCTTGAACGTGCCGGCCTTCTGCGCCGCCTCGGCCTTGTTCTGCGAGGCCGTGGCGAACTGGTCCTGCTGCTCGCGGGTGATCTGGAATTCGCGCGCGACGTTCTCGGCCGTGACACCCATGTGGTAGCCGTTGAAGGCGTCCCAGAGGCCGTCCTTGATCATGGTGTCGACCATGTTCAGGTCGCCCATCTTGGTGCCGGCGCGCAGATGCGCCGCATGCGGCGACAGCGACATCGATTCCTGGCCGCCCGCCACGATGATCGAGGCGTCGCCGGTGGCGATCTGCTGCATGCCGAGCGCGACCGAGCGCAGGCCGGAGCCGCAGACCTGGTTGAGGCTCCAGGCGGTGGTCTCCTTGGGCAGGCCGGCGAGCATCGAGGCCTGGCGCGCCGGGTTCTGGCCCTGGGCCGCGGTCAGCACCTGGCCGAAGATCAGCTCGCTGACCGCTTCCGGCTCGGTCTTGCCCTGCTCCAGCGCGGCCTTGACCACGGCGGCGCCGAGCTGGTGGGCGGGAATATTGGCAAAGGCGCCGTTGAACGACCCGACGGCGGTGCGCGTGGCGGCGGCGATGACGATGTCGGTTTCTGAAGCCATGATGCTTTCCTCGATCGGGTTTCGGCGGCTGCCGGTTGAAACAATCAGAGACCGGGCGGCGAAGGCTGTCAATCGAGGCGGACGTTACGCGATTGTTGCAATGCATCGTTTGCGCAGCATGGGACTGACAATGCATCGCACAATCAATTTGGTGGATTCCTGGAATGATCCTATCGTGGCGGGGTGGAAGAGAGGTTGCGAGGACGGCATGCCGAGGCGCGCCAGCCGGACAATCACGCAAGTGGGACGAGGGGAGCGATCATGACGAAGGAAAAAGAACCCACCACGATCAAGAAATACGCGAACCGCCGGCTCTACAATACCGGTACCTCGACCTATGTGACGCTCGAAGACCTCGCGAACATGGTCAAGGCGGGTGAGGATTTCGTGGTTTTCGATGCCAAGTCCGGCGATGAGATCACCCGTTCGGTGCTGACCCAGATCATCTTCGAGCAGGAGAACAAGGGGCAGAACCTGCTTCCGATCACCTTCCTGCGCCAGTTGATCCGCTTCTATGGCGACTCGATGCAGAACCTGGTGCCGACCTATCTCGACTTCACCATCGACAGCCTGACGCGCGACCAGGACAAGCTGCGCGGCCAGATGGCCAACGCCTTCGGGCCCAGCGCCTTCACCGCGATCGAGGACACCGTCCGGCGCAACACCGAGATGTTCGAGCAGGCCATGCGCATGTTCCTGCCCTTCAGCGGCGGACGCCCGGAGCCGACCAGCAGCGCCCCGAACGGCAAGGCCGAGTCGCGGACGGCGGAAGCCCGGCCGGCGGAGCGCGCCGATGGCGAGTTCGACCTGCTGAAGCGCCAGCTCGACGAGATGCAGAAGAAGATCGAGAAGCTGGCCGAGAAGGGCTGATCCTCTTTCCTTTCCAGCGCGACATCGCCCCGGCCGCCGCGCGGCCGGCGGGGGTTGTGAGTATCGCGTCGGGCGAAGGATTGCGCGCCGACGGGCGCCCGATTCGTTGCAGTCCGCCTTTCCAGTTCCTAAATGGAGGCCTGCCCTGGTCGGTGCGCGAATGTTTCGCCGCCTTCCCCACGGGTCGATGAGGCTACTGGCACATGGCAAAGATCCATCACGGTGACATTCTCGGCCCCGAGACCTTGGGCTCGAAGGAAGAAAAGGCGCGCGCCGAGACGGTGCGCCGCGGCTTCTGGAAGAAATTCCGTACCGCCGCCCGCCACATTCCCTTCGCCGAGGACGTGGCCGCCGCCTATTTCTGCGCCTTCGACAGCGCCACGCCGATTCGGGTCCGCGCCACGCTGATCGGCGCGCTCGCCTATTTCGTGCTGCCGGTCGATGCCGTCCCCGACTTTCTGGTCGGCATTGGCTTCGCCGACGATGCGACCGTGCTGATGACCGCCTTGACCCTACTGCGCGGACACATCCAGCCGGCCCATTATGAAGCTGCGAAACGGGTGCTGGCCGGCGAAAAGCCGGCCTGATCCGGCCCTGCCTGCAGGGCCCCGTTCCTTTCGGCCGGAGAGGTCACACTCTCGCCCCATTGGCCCGACCATCTCTGCATTCGAATGTCTGGCTGGATGACGGGATGGGCGCGGTTCATGAAGGATTAGTGTTTCATGGATTGTTAACGGAACCCGCGCAGTTTGAGGTAATTGTTCGGGTGACGGAGCCACCCGCCCGATTGTTTTCTGGCAAATTTGGTGGGAAAAATATGAACGGAAAAAGGATCGCAACGGCAGCGCTCCTCATGGGTGCTTTGTTCGGTTTCGCAGAGACTGCGGCGGCGCAGACCCCGAAACGTATCGGCACTTACAAGGACTGGAGCTCCTACGCCTATTCCGACTCGCGTGGGAAAGTTTGCTACGCGGCCTCCCAGCCGAAGACACAGGCGCCGCAGGGCCTGAATCGCGATCCGGCCTATTTCATGGTCACCGCGCGGCCGTCCGAGAACGTCCGCAGCGAGGTGTCCGTAATCATCGGATATCCGTTCAAGGAAGGCTCCAAGCTGACGGTCGACATCGATGGACAGAAGTTCTCGATGTTCACCAAGGACGATGGCGCCTGGATCGAGAACGCGGCGCAGGAAACGGCACTGATCGCGGCCCTGAAGAAGGGGCATTCCATGTCCGTCAACGGCACGTCGCGCCGCGGCACCCAGACGAGCGACAGCTATTCGCTCGCCGGCGTCTCGGCCTCGCTCGACGCGCTCTCCAAGAACTGCCCGTAGGGTTCGTTCCCGAATTCGAATTGGATGGCCGGGCTCAGTCCCGGCCATTTGCTTATGCGGCGCAAGCGGCATCGCGCGGGCATGCAATCCAGGGGTTCAGCCCCTCTTTGATTGACTCGGCCGGCCGTTCCGCGTTAAAAGCCGCCAAATTCTCGCGAAGAGGTATCCTCTGAGCCGCCGACCGGGACCCGATCCCGGAGGTCAACGTCCGCCAGCGCGTCGCGCCCGCGGGCGCTGAACGTCTTTGGGAATTCGGCGGATCGGAAGCGGTCCATTCGAGGAAGAGCGGAACGGATGTTCGACAACCTTTCAGAACGCCTCTCAGGCATTTTCGACAAGCTCACCCGTCGTGGCGCGCTGTCGGAAAACGACGTCAACGAGGCGATGCGCGAAGTTCGCCGCGCGCTGATCGAGGCTGACGTCGCGCTCGACGTCGTGCGTTCCTTCATCGACAAGGTCCGCTCGCGCGCCATCGGCGCCGACGTCATCCGCTCGGTGACGCCCGGCCAGATGGTCGTCAAGATCGTGCACGACCAGCTGGTCGAGATGCTGGGCGCCGAAGCCGAGCCGATCGACCTCAACGCGCCTGCCCCTGTCGCCATCATGATGGTCGGCCTCCAGGGCTCGGGCAAGACAACCTCGTCCGCCAAGATCGCCCGCCGCCTGACCCTGCAGCAGAAGCGCAAGGTCCTGATGGCGTCGCTCGACGTCCGCCGCCCGGCCGCCCAGGAGCAGCTGCGCATCCTCGGCGAGCAGAACGGCATCGACACGCTGCCGATCGTCGCCGGCCAGTCGCCGACCGACATCGCCACCCGCACGCTGCAGGCCGCCCGCCTCGGCGGCTATGACGTCGTCATCCTCGACACCGCCGGCCGCACGCATATCGATGAGCCGCTGATGGTCGAGATGGCCGACATCAAGGCCATCGCCAAGCCGCACGAGATCCTGCTCGTCGCCGACAGCCTGACCGGTCAGGACGCCGTGAACCTCGCCCGTTCGTTCAACGAGCGCGTCGGCATCACCGGCATCGTGCTGACCCGCGCCGATGGCGACGGCCGCGGCGGCGCGGCGCTGTCGATGCGCGCCGTCACCGGCAAGCCGATCAAGCTGATCGGTACCGGCGAAAAGGCGGAAGACCTCGAAGACTTCCATCCCGGCCGTATCGCCAACCGCATTCTCGGCATGGGCGACATCGTCTCGCTGGTCGAGAAGGCCGCGCAGAACATCGACATGGAAGAGGCCGCCAAGGCGGCCGAGAAGATGCGCAAGGGCATCTTCGACCTCGACGATCTCGCCGCCCAGCTTCGCCAGATGGAGAAGATCGGCGGCATGTCCGGCATGCTCGGCATGCTGCCCGGCGTCGGCAAGATCAAGAAGCAGCTCGACGGCGCCAATCTCGACGACAGCATGATCAAGCGCCAGGTCGCGATCATCTCGTCCATGACCAAGGCCGAGCGCCGCAATCCCGACATCCTCAAGGCCAGCAGGAAGAAGCGCATCGCCGCCGGTTCCGGCTCGAAGGTCGAGGACGTCAACCGCCTGCTCAAGATGCACCGCCAGATGGCCGATATGATGAAGGCCATGGGCAAGCAGAAGGGCGGCGGCATGCTGGGCAAGATGATGGGCGCGCTCGGTGGCGGCATGGGCGGCATGCCTCCCGGCGGCATAGGTGGCGGCATGCCCAACATCGATCCGGCCCAGCTGGAAAAGCTTGCCAAGCAGATGGGTGGCGGCGCCGGCCTGCCGCCCGGCCTCGGCAAGGGAATGCCCGGCCTGCCGGGCCTCGGCGGCAAGCTGCCGGGCCTGGGTGGCATACCCGGCCTCGGCAAGAAGAAATAACCAGTACGGACCCCGGTCCCTAACCCTTCAGAAGATCTCGTTTTAAAAGGAAGAGAAGCATGTCCCTCAAGATCCGTCTTTCCCGCGGTGGTGCCAAGAAGCGTCCGTTCTACCGTATCGTCGTCACCGATGCCCGTTCGCCGCGCGACGGCCGCTTCATCGAGCGTATCGGCACGTTCGACCCGATGCTGGCCAAGGACGCCGCCAACCGCGTCGTGCTCGACCTCGACCGCGCCAAGCATTGGCTGTCGGTCGGCGCGCAGGCGACCGATCGCGTCGCCCGCTTCCTGAGCGATGCCGGCGTCGTCAAGCGCGACCCGCGCAACAACCCCGAGAAGGCAGTCCCGGGCAAGAAGGCCCAGGAGCGCGTTGCCGAGAAGGCCAAAAAGGCCGAAGCCGCTGCTGCAGCCGCTGCCGAGTAATTCAGGGATCCGTCCCTCGCCATTCCCTCTCCCGCACGCGGGAGAGGGTTTCTGCCGACGCACCCGCCCCGTCTGATGACGGCCCGCCGGACGTCCTGCCCGCCCAAGGTGCGTATTCGACCGGGATCGGGCCGCCTGCTTCCCATGCAGGCCCCTATCCGGCCATGACCGCTGACAGAAAGACCCGCCGATGCCCGCTCCGGACCCAGACCAGGTTCTCCTCGGCCAATTCGGTGCCGCCCACGGCATCCGCGGCGAGATCAAGATCAATTCCTATACCGAGGAGCCGCTCGGCATCGCCGATTACGGCCCCTTCACCCTCGATGACGGCCGCGTCGTCGAGATCGATTCCGTTCGCATGCAGGGTGACGGCGTCGTCGCCCGCATCAAGGGCATCTCGGATCGCAATGGCGCCGAGACCTTGCGCAACCGCAAGCTGTTCGTCGAGCGCGCCGCCTTGCCGGAACTCGAGGAAGAAGACGATTTCTACCACGCCGACCTGATCGATCTGGCGCTCGAACTCACCGATGGCAGCGCCTATGGCAAGATCGTCTCGGTGCAGAATTTCGGCGCTGGCGACCTGATCGAGATCGAGCCGGCCGCGGGCGGCAAGACCTTCTACCTGCCCTTTACCCGCGCCATTGTGCCGACGGTCGACATCAAGGCCGGCCGCGCCGTCGTTGTGCCGCCGCCCGAGACCGAAGCGCGCCCGGAGGACGGCGAGCCCGAGGCCGAGGCGTGAGCGATTCATTCGCAGACGCGCCCGGCGCGGCGACCGCGACGCCCGACCAGGCCGGTCGCTGGCGCGCCACCATCCTCACCCTATACCCCGAAATGTTCCCGGGCCCGCTCGGGCAATCGCTCTCCGGCAAGGCGATGGCCGAGGGCAAGTGGTCGCTCGACGCGGTCAACATCCGTGATTCCGCCACGACCAAGCACCGCAATGTCGACGACACGCCGGCCGGCGGCGGCCCCGGCATGGTGATGCGCGCCGACGTCGTGGCACGCGCGCTCGATGCCGCGGCACCGGGCGACGACCCCCGCCCTCGCCTTCTGATGAGCCCGCGCGGCAAGCCGCTCGACCAGGCGCGCGTGCGCGAGCTCGCTGTCGGCCCCGGCGCGCTGATCCTGTGCGGCCGGTTCGAAGGCGTCGACGAACGCGTCATCGAGGCGCGCCAGCTCGAGGAAGTCTCGATCGGCGACTACGTGCTCTCGGGCGGCGAGCTTGGCGCCATGGTGCTGTTGGATGCCATCGTCCGCCTGCTGCCGGGCGTGATGGGCGGGGCGGAATCCGGCACCGAGGAGAGCTTCGAGGGCGGCCTGCTGGAATATCCGCACTACACCCGCCCGCGCGAATGGGAGGGCCGCTCCATTCCCGACGTGCTGCTTTCCGGCGACCACGCCGCGATCGCCAGATGGCGGCGCCAGCAATCCGAGCGCATCACGGCCGAGCGCCGGCCCGACCTGCTCGACAAGAGCTGACCTCAGCGGTCGCCGCCGGGAGCGGCGGCGGCCTCGAACACCCGCGCAAGACCTTCGACGAGTTGCTCGTCCGAATAGATCAGCGGATCGTCCATCGGCTCGACCATGCCCTTCATCGTCAGCAGGCCGATCGCCGAGAGATAGGCGAGGAACGCCAACAGGCGCGGTTCGACGGCCGCGCGCGGGGTGCGCTCGCCCCGTTCCGCCACCAGCATCTCGGTTGCTTTCGCGAACAGCAGGTCATTCAGCGGACGGATGCGTTCGAACTGGTCGCGATCCCAGGTGAGCGCGCCGGCGCCGGCGACCTGCCCGAACAGGAAGGCGAGCCGGAAATCATCCAGGCGTGGGGCGAAGGCGGTCACTGTCTCCCCGATGATCGCCCGCAGCGCGCCGCCGCCATCGGACGCCTGCGCGACCCCCTGCTGCACGGCCTTCGCCTGCGCTTCGATCACGCCATGCACGAGTTCGAAGACCAGAGCGTCCTTGGACGGGAAATAGTAATAGAGCCCGGTCTTCGACATCCCGACCTCCCTCGCCACCGCGTCGAGCGTCATCGCGCCAATGCCGTGCCGGAACAGGACGCGACGGGCGGCGTGCAGGATTTCCTCGCGCGACTGGTCCCGCTTGCGCTCGCGCCGTGCGGCCCGCGCCGCCGTCTTGTCGGCGCCCGGTTCGCCCTCGTCATCCGCCACCCTCGTCAACCTCCGTACCAGCCTTCGAATTCCATTCCGTAAAATATCCTCCATTTGACTTTTTCGAACAACGGTCTAAAAATTGAATCATGGTCGTGGAGATAAGGCGCGCGTTCGCCGAACGGTGGAGACTGGCAATGGACAGGCTGAGCTTCGACAACCCGCTGTTCGCGACCTATGTCATCGCGGCGACGCTTCTCATCCTCAAGGCCGCGGCCATGTCCTGGCTGGTGGTCTTCCGGATGATCCGGGAGAATGGCGGCTTTCGGTCGCCCGAGGATCTGAAGAAGACCCTCGCCAATCCCAATCCGCACCCGGGCCAGTTGGAGCCCAATCCGCGCGTCGAGCGGGCGCGCCGGATTCAGCTCAATGACCTCGAGAGCTTTCCCTATTTCCTGGTGGCCGGATTCCTCTGGATCCTGACGTCGCCGTCGCTGTGGCTGGCCCAATGGCTGTTCTACGGCTATGTGGTGACGCGGGCCTTGCACTTCGTCGCCTACCTGACGGCCCGCACGCACGACCTGCGCTCGCTGCTCTGGACGCCCGGCTCGCTGATCCTGATCTACATGGCAGGCAGCACGCTGTTCTCGGCGCTGCTGCATGCGGCCTAGCCGGACGGCTTGCCGCGCAGGCGATCCGCCGGCCGGCCAAAGGCTGGACTTTCCGCTCCGCTTCCTGTACACGCGCGCCATCCAAAGCCTTCAACGGCTAAGGAACAATAACTGAAAACAGCGCACCGAAACGCTAGCGGTCCGAAAAGGGCCGCATCGGCAGGAGTTGAGACTATGGTCAATATCATCGAACAGCTCGAGAAAGAGCAGCTCGAAATCGTCGCCGCCATGCGTGCGGTTCCCGAGTTCCAGCCCGGCGACACCGTCAAGGTCAACGTGAAGGTTGTCGAAGGCACCCGTTCGCGCGTCCAGGCCTATGAAGGCGTCTGCATCGCCCGTTCCGGCGGCGGCCTCTCGGAGAGCTTCACCGTCCGCAAGATTTCCTATGGCGAAGGCGTCGAGCGCGTTTTCCCGGTCTACTCGCCGCTGATCGCCGGCATCGAAGTCGTCCGCCGCGGCAAGGTTCGCCGCGCGAAGCTTTACTACCTGCGCGATCGTCGCGGTAAGTCGGCTCGTATCGTCGAGCGGACCGAGCCCCGCAAGGAGAAGGCGAAGGCTTAAGCCTTTCGGCTTCCAGAATTGCGAAGGCGGGTCCCAGCGACCCGCCTTTTTTTATTGGGGAGAGGACCATGGATCGCTTCAAGCAGAGCAACCGCGCCAATTGGGACGAGCGCGCCGAGATCCATGCGCAGGACCGGACCGGCTTCTATGCGATTGACCGCTTCCTCGCCGGCGAGGACGTGCTCTATCCCATCGAATCCGCCGAGATCGGCGCCGTTTCCGGCCTGAAGCTGGCGCATTTCCAGTGCCATATCGGCATCGACACGCTCTGCCTCGCCCGCCGCGGCGCCATCGCCACCGGGCTCGACTTCTCGCCGCAGGCGATCGCCAAGGCGCGCGCGCTTTCGGTGCGCTCCGGGGTTCAAGCCGATTTCGTCGAGGGCGAGGTCTATGACGCGCCGGACCTTCTCGGCACGGATTTCGACATGGTCTTCACCAGCTGGGGCACGATCACCTGGCTCGACGACATCCGTGCCTGGGCGAAGGCGATTGCCGGCACGCTGAAGCCGGGCGGGCGGCTCTATTTCGCCGACAGCAGCCCCGCCATCGCGACGCACGAGGAAATCGACGGCGTGATCCGGCCGCATTACGACTGGCGCTCCGCGCGCGAAAAGCCGCAGCGCTTCGATTCCCCCACTACCTATACGGGGGACGAGACGCCGCTGGTCACCGACTTCACCTATGAGTGGATGCGCGGCACCTCGGACGTGATCGACGCCCTGCTCCGGGCCGGAATGCAGCTCGACTTCCTGCGCGAGCACGAAGTGTTGCCTTTCAAACTGTTTCCGATGATGGTCGATGCCGGGAGCCGCATGTTCCAGTTGCCCGCCGGCATTCCGCGCATGCCGCTCGCCCTGTCGCTCGGGGCGACGAAACGCTGACCGATCGGTCATGATCCGAATTGTCGTTCTGGCAATTGACTGCTATTTAGAACCGCTATGAACAGCCCCTTCGCCCGCATCCATCAGCCGACGACCGCCGAATTTGCGGCGCTGACGGATCATGCGCGGCTTCCCTGGCGGTTTTTCGCCCGTCTGCTGGCAACCGAGGATCGCGGTTCCGATCGACTTTGACGGGGCAGTGGCCCCGAACGATCGACCCTCGCGCAAGCAATTTATCCTTCAGGAAGAAGACGTCATGACCACGTCGAACGGCAATCCCCGCACTCTCTACGACAAGATCTGGGATGACCACGTCGTCGAGAAGAACGACGACGGCAACACCATCCTCTATATCGACCGCCACCTCGTGCACGAAGTGACGAGCCCGCAGGCCTTCGAAGGCCTGCGCATGGCCGGCCGCAAGGTTCACCAGCCGAAGAAGACGCTCGCCGTCGTCGACCACAACGTGCCGACGACCGACCGCACGCACGGCATCGAGAACCCGGAATCGGCGCTGCAGGTCGCGACGCTCGCCGAGAACGCGGCCGAGTTCGGCGTCGAATATTATTCCGAGCTCGACCGTCGCCAGGGCGTCGTCCACATTGTCGGCCCCGAGCAGGGCTTCACCCTGCCCGGCATGACCATCGTCTGCGGCGACAGCCACACCTCGACGCATGGCGCCTTCGGCGCGCTGGCGCATGGCATCGGCACGTCGGAGGTCGAGCATGTTCTCGCCACCCAGACGCTGATCCAGACCAAGGCCAAGAACATGCTGGTCACGGTCGATGGCGTGGCGCCGGAAGGCGTTTCGGCCAAGGACATCGTGCTGGCCATCATCGGCGAGATCGGCACGGCCGGCGGCACCGGCCATGTGATCGAATATGCCGGCGAGGCGATCCGCGCCTTGTCGATGGAAGGCCGCATGACGGTCTGCAACATGTCGATCGAAGGCGGCGCCCGCGCCGGCCTGATCGCGCCCGACCAGACGACCTATGACTACATCAAGGGTCGCCCCAAAGCGCCGACCGGCGAAACCTGGGAACAGGCTCTGCGCTACTGGGAAACGCTCAAGTCGGATCCCGGCGCGCATTTCGACACCGAGCTGCGCCTCGACGCCGCCAGCCTGCCGCCGATCGTCACCTGGGGCTCCTCGCCCGAGGACGTCGTCTCGATCGCCGGCGTCGTGCCGAACCCGGACGAGATCGCCGACGAGAACAAGCGCAAGTCGAAGTGGCGCGCGCTCGAATATATGGGCCTGAAGCCCGGCACCCGCATGGTCGACATCCCGGTCGAGCGCATCTTCATCGGCTCCTGCACCAATGGCCGGATCGAGGATCTGCGCGCCGCCGCCGCGATGATCCGCGGCCAGACGGTGCGCGAGGGCGTCAACGCGATGGTTGTGCCGGGTTCCGGCCTGGTCAAGGAGCAGGCGGAGGCCGAGGGACTGGACGTGCTGTTCAAGGCCGCCGGCTTCGAATGGCGCGAGCCGGGTTGCTCGATGTGCCTGGCCATGAACGACGACCGGCTGAAGCCGCATGAGCGCTGCGCCTCGACCTCGAACCGCAATTTCGAGGGTCGCCAGGGCTTCAAGGGCCGCACCCATCTGGTGTCGCCCGCCATGGCCGCCGCCGCCGCGATCGCCGGCCACTTCGTCGACATCCGCAGCTGGCGTTGAGCCGCCGCGACAGCAGACAATAGAAAAGGGGCCCGGACGGCGACGTCCGGGCCCCTTCTTCATTCTAGCCGGCTGTTACCAACGCGGGCCGCCATGGCCGCGCTGCTGGTAGAAGCAACGCTCGCCGACAACGACCTTGCGCCATTCCATGCGGCCGTGACGCCAGACCTTGCGCTGCTTCACAATCGGGCGGCAGACGCGCTTGCCCTTGTGCCAGCCATGGCCGCCGCGCGGGCCATTGTCCCAGCCGCGATTGTCCTGACGGCTGTGGTGCGGTTCGCCGCGATGCCAGGCGAGCGCGCCGCCGGTCGACACGGCCAGCGAGCCGGTGGCGAGGACCAGCGTGGTAGCAACGGCAATGATGGTTTTCTTCAGCATCGAAAACTCCCTTGGTGACGTTCAGGTCGAAAGCCGGCCTGCTGCGTCTATCAAGGGCCTCAATGCATGAACCACGGCTGAGATGCATGTTCAGCCATGGTTCAGGATCATTATTTGTTAAACGCACGACAGTCAGCGAGCCTTACCAGCCATTGTCGACCCAGTAGCAGCGCCGGCCGACCACGACGTTGCGCCAGCGCCAGCCATGGGAGGTGTGCACCCGCACATTGCGGATCACCGGCTGGCAGACGCGAGACGCGCCATTGTCCCAGGCGCCGACGCCATAGCCGAGGCCAAGCCCCAGCCCGAAGGCCGGCCCCCAGCCCCAACCCCAGCCGCCATTCCAGCCGCAGTTCCAGCACCCGCCATTCCAGCCGCCGCCGTGCCAACCGCCGCCATGCCAGCCACCGCCGTGCCAGCCGCCCCCGCCGCCATGCCATCCTCCGCCACCGCCGTGCCAGCCGCCGCGCGGCCACATATAGCCGCCATGACCACCGCGATGCTGCGCCAAAGCATCCCCTGTCATCGCACCGACCATACCCAGGGAAAGGACAAGCGCGGCCGCGGCGGAGACCAGTGTATGTTTCACCATCACCCTTACTCCTGAAAACCACGACATCGCCGCCCCACCATGATCCCGGCGAGCCGTGCTGTGGATGCAGTTTCAACGGGCGAGCCCGGCCGTTTATTCAGCGCGGCGCGGGTTCAACCGGCCGCAGGGGTTCCGACACATTCAAGATTGCATCGTGGAAACCGATGCGACATTGCTATGAAATGGGAAACAGTCCGGGCGCCGCCAGTGGCAACCGGACCTGGTTGATACGGAATCATGGAAACGCTGCCTCTCTCGACCCGCTTCGAAACCGCCGCGCTCACCATCGATGATGCGCTGGAGTTCGCGCCGCTGCTCGCCGCCTATGTCCAGGACATGAAACGCGGGGCGCCGCGCCACCCCGACCTCTATTATGCCGAGACCCTGCTGCGCGACCGCACGGCCGAGATCCTGGGCGCCCGCCTCGATGGCGTACTGGTCGGCTTCGCCGTGTTCTGCGACCTGCCGGACGCCATGTCCGGCATGCGCGTCGGCCAGCTGGAGGACCTGTTCGTCATCCACGAATCGCGCGGCCGAGGCATTGCCCGCGCCCTGGTCGAGGCGCTGGCCCGCAAGGGCCGCTCGCGCGACTGGCTGTCGCTGCGCTGGATGGTGCCGGAGGGCTCGTCGATGCGCACCACCTTCGCAGAGACGCTCGGCAAGAAGGCGCGGCTCGAGAGCTTCATCGTCCGCATCGAGCGCGGTCCGGCCGCCTGACTGGCGAAATCCGGAACCCGGCCCCATATCAGGCGGCCGCGGGCTGCCTGTCTCCGGCAGCCTTTCCACCCCACCAGCCGGATCCGACCTGCATCATGGCAAAGCTCGACCTCGACGCCCTCAAGGCGCCCTCGCTCGATGATTTTCTGGCCCTCGGCCAGGCGGCGCTCGAAAGCCTGCCGGACGAATTCCGCAGCCTGTCCGGCGAGATCGAGATCCGCGTCGACGATTTTCCCGATGACGAGGCGCTCGACGCGCTGGGCATCGAGTCCGAATTCGACCTGCTCGGCCTGTTCCAGGGCGTCGGCCTCGCCCATGCCTCGGCCACGGAATATACCGGCATGCTGCCGAACCGCGTCTGGCTCTACCGCCGCCCGATCCTCGACTACTGGGCCGAGCATGACGAAACGCTGGGCGCGATCGTCAGCCATGTCCTGATCCACGAGATCGGCCATCATTTCGGCCTCTCCGACGCCGACATGGAAGCGATCGAGGAAGCGGCCGGCTAAGGCGTCGCGAAACGTCGCCAAATCGCCGAAAGTCTTGACCTCGGCCGGTTTTCAGCGCATTTACCGCCGTCTGAACGGCAAATTGGGAATGATCACCATGGAAAAATTCACGACGATGACCGGCGTCGCGGCCCCGCTGCCGCTGATCAACATCGATACCGACATGATCATTCCGAAGGACTATCTGAAGACGATCAAGCGCACCGGGCTCGGCAAGGGGCTGTTCGCCGAAATGCGCTTCAACGACGATGGCAGCGAGAACGAGACGTTCGTCCTCAACAAGCCGGCCTACCGCCATGCCACGATCCTCGTCGCCGGCGACAATTTCGGCTGCGGCTCGTCGCGCGAGCATGCGCCCTGGGCCCTGCTCGACTACGGCATCCGCTGCGTGATCTCGACCTCCTTCGCCGACATCTTCTACAATAACTGCTTCAACAACGGGATCCTGCCGATCCGCGTCTCCAAGGAAGACCTCGACAAGCTGTTCGACGACGCCAATCGCGGCGAGAACGCGCGCCTGACGGTCGACCTCGAAGCGCAGGAAATCCGCGGCCCGGACGGCGGCTCCGTGCATTTCGACATCGACCCGGCCCGCAAGGAAAAGCTGCTGAGCGGTCTCGACGATATCGGCCTGACCATGGTCAAGGCGCCGAACATCGAAGCCTTCGAAAAGACCACCGAAGCCGTCCGCCCCTGGGCCTGATCGGTTTTTTCCTCGCATTCGAAAGGTGCCGGAAGCACTTCCGGCGCCTTTTTTTGTTTGGCGCCCGCTCGGCTGCTGACCCGGCCCATCCGGACAAGGACTGCCCCCCTCGCCGTCATCCCGGCCCCCGAGCCGGGATCGATTCAGCCGAGGCATCGGGAGGTTCGCACGCCCTAGATCGCAGCTGCATGGATCCTCGCTTTCGCGAGGATGACGGCGAGCGTGGGGGAGCGGCGAGCCAGTTCTGGTCGGCGGCCGTGGCCGACGCATAGAGCCCGTCTTGGACGGCGGCCGCGGCGGAAGCATAGAGCCAGTGTTGGACGGCGAGCGGGCGCAAGCACCGAGCCCGCGTTGGACGGCGAGCGTGGGGGGAGCGGCCGGCGCCCCTTCACCTATCCCTGAGGGAGAGGTCGACGGCCGAAGGCCGGCGGGTGAGGGTTTACGGGCTCTCCGGACCGGATCCCATGCCATATCCATCCGGACAAGGCACGGTCCCCACCCTCGCCGTCGTCCCCTACCCCCGCGCGGCGATTGCCTCGGCCCGGGCCAGCAGGCGCTTGGCCATGTCGGCGTGCAGGCGCTCGACCATGCGGCCCTCGACGCGCACCACGCCCTTGTCGGCGTTCTCCGCCGCGTCGAACACGAAGGCGATGCGGCTCGCCCGGGCCAGTTCTTCGGCGTCCGGCGCGAAGGCGGCGTTGGCGCCGGCGATCTGGGCCGGATGGATCACCGTCTTGCCATCGAAGCCGCATTGCCGGGCCTGCAGGCACTCGGCCGCAAAGCCTTCCGTGTCGGCGATATCGTTGTGAACGCCGTCGAGGATCTCGATCCCCGCCACCCGCGCCGCCGCCAATGCATTCATCATCCAGGGCAGCATCGGCGCCCGGCCGGGTAGCTGCCGCGTGCCCGTCTCGCGGGCGAGGTCGTTCAGGCCCAGCACGAGCACGGTGAGCGGCAGGCGCGCGTCCTGCGCCTCGGCGATCTCCAGCGGACCCAGAACCGCGCGGGGGGTTTCGACCATCGCCCAGAGCGGCAGCGCCATGTCTGCGGCGATCATCGCGCGCACCCGGGCGAGGTCGCTGGCCCGAGAAATCTTCGGCAGCAACAGCGCGTCTGGCAGTGCCCTGCCGATCGCGGCGAGGTCTGCCTCGATCCAGGGCGTGTCGAGACCGTTGGCGCGCACGACGATCTCGGCCTGGGTGCCGGCCTGCCGCAGCGCGCCGACCGCCTCGACGACATGCGCGCGGGCCGCGTCCTTCTCCGATGGCGCCACGGCGTCCTCGAGATCGAAGATCACGACATCGGCGCCGAGCGTCGGCGCCTTGGCCATGGCGCGGAGATTGGAGCCCGGCACATAGAGGGCGGAGCGGCGCGGACGGATCGGCTTCATGGGGGCTTCCTGGGTTGCGTCGAGCGCAGCATAGGCAGGAGAGCAGATAAGCGGAACCGAATCGGCTAGTTTCGCACCGCCGGCCAAGCCGCCGGCGCCGCAGGAAGCATGCGCCATGACCGTCCCGACCGAACTCGTCGCCAAGCCCGCCATCCTCGTGATCTCCTCGACCGTCGTGCGCGGCGCCGTGGGCGGTCGCGGCGCCGCCTTCGCGCTGGAACGCTTCGGCCATCCGGTCTGGTCGGTGCAGACGGTGACGCTGCCCTGGCATCCGGGCCACGGCAAATCCAGCCGCATCGTGCCGGATGAAGCGGCCTTCGAGGCGCTGATCGACGACCTGATCCGCGCACCCTGGCTTGGCGAGATCGGCGCGATCCTGACCGGCTATATGGGCGCGGCCAGCCAGCCGGCCGCCGTGGCCCGGCTGGTCGACGCCGTGAAGGCAGCGCGGCCCGACGCGCTCTATCTCTGCGATCCCGTGATGGGAGACGCCGGCATCCTCTATGTGCCGGAGGTGACCGCGAGCGCCATCCGCGACCATCTCGTGCCGCGCGCCGACATCCTGACGCCGAACCCGACCGAGTTGGGCTTTCTGACCGGCAACCTCGCGCTTCCCGCCGAAGCGCTGCATGCCGCGGCCACCACGCTCTCGACGCCGCGCATCGCAGTCACCTCGGCCGCCGGCACGGAAGGCGAGATCACCACGCTGCTGCTGTCGCGCAATGGCGAGGGCCACGACACCATCCGCGCCAGCCACGCCGCGATCGGCGACCGCGTGCCGAACGGCACCGGCGATCTGTTCGCCGCCCTGTTCCTGGCCCATCTGGTCGAGGGCGCGGGCGACGCGGAGGCGCTGCGTCTCGCCACCGCCGCCGTCGCCGATGCGATCGACGCGGCGGCCAGCCTCGGCAGCAACGAACTGCCGCTCGCCGCCATCCAGGATCGCCTGCTTTCGCCGCGCACGCCGGTGCGGATCATCCCGTGAGCGGGACGCGCGTCGTCGGCATTGACGGCTGCCCTGCCGGCTGGATCGCCGTTTCGATTTCTCCCGAAGGCCCGATCGAGCCCGAGATTCGGATTGTTTCGCGCTTCGCCGACCTGATCGAGGCGGCCGAGAACACTGTTCTTGCAGTCGACATGCCGATCGGCCTGCCGGATTTCATCGGGCCGGAAGGACGTGGGCCCGAGCGGCTGGTGCGAAAGCGGCTGGGCGAGCGGCAGAGTTCCGTCTTCTCGGTCCCGTGCCGTAGCGCCGTGATGACGGAGGATTATCGCGAGGCCTGCGCGGTCGCGGCGGCGGCGTCCGATCCGCCCCGCATGGTCTCGAAGCAGTGCTTCCACATCTTCCCCAAGATGCGCGAGATCGACGCGCTGATGACGCCGGCGCTGGAGGCGCGAATCTACGAGGTGCATCCGGAACTCGCCTTCTGGCGGCTGAATGGCGAAGCGGCGATGTCGCTGCCGAAGAAGGTCAAGAGCCGCCCGAATCCCGCGGGCCTCGACCAGCGCCGCGAGCTGCTCGTCCGCCATGGCTACGAGGCCCGGCATCTCGCCAACCCGCCGCGCGGCGCAGCGGCCGACGACCTGCTCGACGCGGCGGCGAATGCCCTGATCGCACGGCGCCTCTATCGCGGCGAGGGCGAGAGTTTTCCGGCCGAACCGGCGCGCGATTCCAAGGGGCTGCGGATCGCGATCTGGGCGTAGACAGACGCGTTCGCAGCGTGCAAACCCTCTCGACCCATACGTCAAAGCCGTTTATTGGAACGCTACGATCATGCTGCACTGCATGATGCCGTCTCAGGCCCCCCTTTGGAGCACCACCCGATGGCCAAGGCCCATGAATTCCCGTCCCGGCTGCTGCGCGGCTATGCGACCTTTCGCGATCAGCGCCTGCCGCAGGAAAGCTCGCGCTACAAGGTTCTGGCGGAAACCGGCCAGCGCCCGCGCACCATGATCCTCGGCTGCAGCGACAGCCGCGCCGCCCCGGAGACGATCTTCGACGCCGCGCCCGGCGAGCTCTTCGTCGTCCGCAACGTCGCCGCTTTGGTGCCGCCCTTCACCCCGGATGGCGAACATCACGGCACGTCGGCGGCGATCGAGTTCGGCGTGATGGGCCTCAAAGTCCGCAACCTCGTCGTCATGGGCCATGGCCGTTGCGGCGGCATCACCGCCTACATGGCCGAGCGCGACGCGCCGGAACTGCAGGGATCCAACGACTACATCAGCAAGTGGACCTCGTTGCTGAAGCCGGCCGAGGCGCTGATCTGCGACGATCCGGTCGAGACCACCGACCGCCAGCGCGCGATGGAGTTCGCCTCGATCCGCCAGACTATCGAGAATCTGCGCACCTTCCCGTGGATCAAGAGCCTGGAAGAGATCGACGAGCTGGAGTTGCACGGCGCCTGGTTCGATATCTCGACCGGCGAGCTCTATCTGCTCGACAAGGAAACCGGCCGCTTCACGGTTCCCGACGAGATCGAGGCTTAGGGTAGCGGGGCGCTCGCTTCTCGCGGGTTGTTCCAACCTCGACCCTCATCCTGAGGTGCCCGGCAAAGCCGCGCCCCGAAGGAGGGTCCAGGAAACACCCGGTCTGCAGTATCGCCCCGGATAGGATGACAAGCCGGGGCGCCGGCTGGATCCTCCTTCGAGGCTTCGCGGACGCGAAGCACCTCGGGATGATGACCGAGCGAGTCCATCGGCAATCCAACAAAAAAGGCGCAGCCTCGCGGCTGCGCCTTTTGTTATTTGGAGCCTGAAAAGCCTCAGGCAGCCTGCTTCTTCGGCTTGATCAGCTTGCGGTTGACCAGCACTTCGGCGATCTGCACGGCGTTGAGCGCGGCGCCCTTGCGCAGATTGTCGGAGACGACCCACATGTTGAGGCCGTTCTCGACGGTGGCGTCCTCGCGGATGCGCGAGATGTAGGTCGCGTCCTCGCCGGTCGCCTCATAGGGCGTGATGTACTGCTCTTCTTCCGGATTATCGATGACCAGGCAGCCGGGCGCCTCGCGCAGGATGTCGCGCGCCTCGTCGGCGGTGATCGGCTTCTCGAACTCGATGTTGACGGATTCGGAGTGCGAGACGAACACCGGCACGCGCACGGCGGTGCAGGTCAGCTTGATCTTCGGGTCGAGGATCTTCTTCGTCTCGGCCATCACCTTCCACTCTTCCTTCGTGTAGCCGTCTTCCATGAAGACGTCGATGTGAGGGATGAGGTTGAAGGCGATGCGCTTGGTGAACTTGGTCGATTCGACGGGATCGTTGACGAAGACGGCGCGGGTCTGCGTGAACAGCTCGTCCATGCCTTCCTTGCCGGCGCCCGACACCGACTGGTAGGTCGAGACGACGACGCGCTTGATCGTGGCGATGTCGTGCAGCGGCTTCAGCGCGACGACGAGTTGCGCGGTCGAGCAGTTCGGGTTGGCGATGATGTTGAGCTTGGAGCAGCCGACGATCGCATCGGCGTTCACTTCCGGCACGATCAGCGGCACCTGCGCGTCATAGCGCCAGGCCGAGGAATTATCGATGACGACGCAGCCCTGCGCGCCGATCTTCGGCGCCCATTCCTTGGAGATCGCGCCGCCGGCCGACATCAGGCAGATGTCGGTGTCGGAGAAATCATACTGGTCGAGCGGCTTCACCTTCAGCACGCGGTCGCCGAAGGAGACCTCGGTGCCCTGGCTGCGGCGGGAGGCGAGCGCCACGACTTCATCGGCCGGGAAGCCGCGCTCGTCGAGGATCGAAAGAATTTCGCGGCCCACATTGCCCGTGGCGCCGACGATCGCGACCTTGTAACCCATGTTTTGTCCTGCTCCTTGTCCGTCTCTCTCCCCCACCGTCCGTCCGCGAAAAGCCGCGTTCGATCGGCCCCGTCTCCCTCAGGGCCCCGAGGGAGATTGGGGGCGCAGGAGGGACAGTCAGGCGGTCGTCGTGGTTTTCGACGTTTTGTCGGTGGTGGAGATGCGCGTGACGGCCGTGCTTGCCCGGGTGACGGAAGCCACCAGGTCGACTAGGATCGAAGATGCAACGGCGTGCGCGGTCATCGGTCTACCCGAATGAAGTTGGCGCACGTTCTGCCGCCAAACCGGCGCAAAGTCAACGGAGACGAACGGCTTGAGCCAGATGCAGCGGGTTATCGGACGTCTCTCCGCCTCCCTCGTCGTCGCGCTTGGCGTGGGGCTGGCAGCACAGGCCGCCCTTGCCGGCACGCGCGTGCCGGGAGCCGAGATCGAGGGGCTGTTTTCCGGCGTGACGCTGGACGGCATCTACAACAATGGCGCGTTCTTCAGCGAGACCTACAGCGAAGACGGCTCGGTGCGCTATCACGACGTCGACGGCTCCGATTCCGGCCAATGGTCGGTGCGCGACGGCAAGTTCTGCACCTTCTATGACAGCCAGGAAGGCGCCTGCTTCTTCGTCGAGCGCGACGGCGCCAACTGCTTCACCTTCTTCGTGCCGGAAGAAACCGGCGGTGCCAATGCCGGCCCCGCCAAGGAATGGACCTCGCGCGGCTGGGACCGGCGCAAGCCCTCGACCTGCCCGACCGCCCCGGAAATCCATCTCTGAGCCGACTCAGCCCGCCGCCAGGCGCTCGCTCTGCCGCCGGATCGAGGCGAGGATGCGGGCGCGGATCAGGCCGCTGACGGGGCGGATGGCGTACCAATAAGGCGCGAAGCGGAGCCACGCGCCGCGATCCGGGCAGAAGACCCGCGTCTCGGTCGAGAGCCGTGTCCGTCCTTCGCCGATCGCCTCGGCCCGGAACGCCAGCGCCAGCTTCGGCACGCCGGGCTCCCCATAGGCGCGAAACGCTTCCCCGTCCGGCAAGGGGACGAGCCCGTAGTCCGTCCGCCAAAAGCGTCCGACGAGGCCATAGACGAGGCTGCTTCCCGCCGCCTGCTCGAGCAGCAGGAAATTCTGCATCCCGAACGAAGCAGGCGCCGGGCCCTCCCGCCGCAGAAGCCGGCGCAATCCGCGCATGGGGACCTCCCGCAACGCGATCATGCGGCGAAAGAACGGATCGGATTCCGGCCGATACGCCGCCGCGATCGCGATCACCACATCGGGCGACGCCTTCACCTCGCAGGCATGGCGCTCGTTGAAATCATATTTCGGCAGATAGCGGTCGATCCGGTCCATGTCCCATTCCACCCGATCGGCGGGGAGCCCGCCGATCTCTTCTGACGCAATCCCAGCCGGACGCTTGGGGTCAGCCCACCAGCGCGTGGAAGGCGGCGAGATCGGCGGCGGACAGGTTCCACTCCGAGGCCTTCGCATTGGCGGCGATCTGTTCCGGCGTCGTCGCGCCCGCGATCACCGAGGGCACCGATTCCTGCGCCAGCAGCCAGGCGAAGGCGAGTTCCAGAACGGTGTGGCCGGACGCGACGGCGAAGGCGTCGAACTTTTCCACCAGAACCAGATTGCGCTGCGTCAGATAGCGTTCGCCGAGCGCCTTCCAGGCGCTGAAGCGGCTGCCCGCCGGTGGCTCGCCATTGCGGTACTTTCCCGTCAGCAGCCCGCTGGCGAGCGGAAAGAACGGGATCAGCGCCAGCTGCTCGTCGCGGACCACCGGCAGCATCTCGGTCTCGATCGTGCGCTCAACCAGGCTGTATTCGTCCTGGCTGGAAACGAAGCCGCGATAGCCGGCCTTGCGGGCCGCCTCCTGCGCCTCGCGCAATTGCTTCGGCGAGAAGTTGGAGGCGCCGTAATGCCGGATCTTGCCCGCGGTCACCAGTTCCTCGAGCGTGGCCAGCGTCTCCTCGATCGGCGTTTCGGGATCGGGCTCGTGCTGCTGGTAGAGGTCGATGCGATCGGTCTTCAACCGCGTCAGGCTGTCCTCGACCGCCTTCAGGATATAGGGGCGCGAGGCCCGCTTGCCCTCGGGCGAGCCCTGGATCGGCTTGCCGAACTTTGTCGCCAGCACGATCTTGTCGCGCCGTGCGCCCAGCACCTCGCCGAGGATGCTTTCCGAATTGGTGTCGGCGTAGATGTCGGCTGTGTCGAAGAAATTGATGCCGTGATCGATCGCCGCGTCGATCACCCGGCGCGATCCTTCGAGGTCGATGCGTCCGCCGAAATTATTGGTGCCGAGACCAATCACGGAGACGTCGAGATCGGTAGTGCCGAGCTTGCGGGTCTGCATCGAATACCTCTTGATCAGATGGAGCGGCGATCATCAGGCTATCAAACTAGGGCCTGTCCATCGCCACCGCCAGTCGCAGCTCGCAATTCGCGCCCCGCGCGGATCTGTGGCGCGAATGTCGCGCCTTCGCGGCGCCGCGCGTGGGCGCCCTCCTGCCGCAAGGTTCCGATTGACTTTGTCCGCATCGCCGCCATTTATTGCGAATAGTTCTCAATTGCATTCTTGAAAGCCATCATGCGAACGATCGAGGAAGAGAAGGCATCGGGAGCCGGATGGCGTCGCGAGCGCGGGGCGCCGTCGCTCTCTGAAGTCCACAGCTCGATCGCGGTGGATCCGGGCGCGCCAAACTGGCGCAAGGCGGCCGCCTTCCTGGGACCGGGCTATCTGGTGGCCGTCGGCTACATGGATCCCGGCAACTGGGCCACCTCGATCGCCGGCGGCTCGCGCTTCGGCTACACGCTGCTATTCGTCGTGCTGCTGTCCAGCCTGATGGCCATGATCCTGCAGGCGCTGGCCGCCCGGCTCGCCATCGCCACCGGCCGCGATCTGGCGCAGGCCTGCCGCGACGCCTATCCCGCGCCCGTCGCCGCCATGCTGTGGCTGTTCGCCGAGATCGCGATCTGCGCCACGGACCTTGCCGAGGTGATCGGCACGGCGATCGGTCTCAACCTGCTGTTCGGCATCCCGCTCGAAATCGGCGTGCTGATCACGGCGCTCGACGTCTTCCTGGTTCTCTACCTGCAGACCAAGGGCTTCCGCTGGGTCGAGGCGCTGGTCATCACCCTGCTCGGCGTGATCGCGGTGTCGTTCCTGGTGCAGATCGTCATGGCCGACCCGGTCTGGGGCGACCTGGTGCGCGGCTTCGCGCCGACCACCCAGATCGTCACCAACCCCAACATGCTCTATTTGGCGCTCGGCATCATCGGCGCGACGGTGATGCCGCATAATCTGTATCTGCATTCCGGCATCGTGCAGACCCGCGCCTACCACACCGACAGCCAGGGCAAGCGCGAGGCGATCCGCTTTGCGACCCTGGATTCGACGCTGGCGCTGCTGTTCGCGCTCGCGATCAACGCCTCGATCCTGATCCTGGCGGCGTCCGCCTTCCACGCCAAGGGCTCGACCGAGGTGGTGGAGCTCGACAAGGCCTATGCGCTGCTGCATCCCCTGCTCGGTTCGGCGCTGGCGCCCACCCTGTTCGCCATAGCGCTGCTCTGCTGCGGCCTGAACTCGACCGTGACGGCGACCATGGCCGGCCAGATCGTCATGGAAGGCTTCCTCAACATCCGCCTCGCGCCCTGGCTGCGCCGGCTGATCACCCGCGGCATCGCCATCGTGCCGGCGGCGGCCGTCACGATCTATTATGGCGACAAGGGCGCCGGCCAGTTGCTCATCCTGTCGCAGGTCATCCTCAGCCTGCAGCTGCCCTTCGCCGTGATCCCGCTGGTGAAGTTCACCGCCGAGCGGCGCAAGATGGGCGAGTTCACGGCCCCGCGCTGGCTCACCGCCATCGCCGGCATCATCGCGGCGACGATCATCGTGCTGAACATGAAGCTGATTTTTGACGTGATGACGGGCGGCTAGGGCTCCGCTGCTTCCCCACCCTCCGAAGTGTGGGGAGGTGCCTCCAGACAATAAAAAAAGGCCCCCGGTCCAACCGGAACGGGGGCCTTTCAAAAAATACAGGCTGTAAGGCCGGGCCTTACATCACGGCGCCGATCTGCCACGGCACGAATTCCGCGTCGCCATAGCCGAGGTCTTCCGACTTCGAGTGCTTGCCGGAAGCAACCGCGACGATCTCGTCGAAGATTTCCTGGCCCTTGGCCTCGATCGAAACGCCGTCGAGGACGTCGCCGCAATTGATGTCCATGTCGTCGATCATGCGGGTGTAAACGTCGGAATTGGTCGCGAGCTTGATCGACGGCGTCGGCTTGTAGCCGGCGGCCGAGCCACGGCCCGTCGTGAAGACGATCATGTTGGCGCCCGATGCGATCTGGCCGGTGACGGCGGCCGGGTCATAGCCGGGGCTGTCCATGTAGACGAAGCCATGCGTGTCGACCGGCTCGGCATATTTGTAGACGCCGCGCAGCGTGGAGGTGCCGCCCTTGGCCGCCGCGCCGAGCGACTTCTCCAGGATTGTCGTCAGGCCGCCAAGCTTGTTGCCGGGCGAGGGATTGTTGTTCATCTCGCCCTGGTTGCGCTCGGTATAATCTTCCCACCACTTGATCAGGCCGACCAGCTTCTCGCCGACCTCGCGGTTGGCCGCGCGGCGGGTCAGCAGGTGCTCGGCGCCGTAGATCTCCGGCGTTTCCGACAGGATGGTGGTGCCGCCATGCCGGACCAGAATGTCGGAGGCATAGCCGAGCGCCGGGTTGGCGGTGATGCCGGAATAGCCGTCCGAGCCGCCGCACTGCAGGCCGACCATGATCTCGGAAACCGGCGTCGCCTGGCGCTTGTAGGCGTTGGCGGCGGGCAGCATGTCCTTGATCACGGCGATGCCGGCTTCGATCGTCTTGCGGGTGCCGCCGGTCTCCTGGATGGTCATCGTGCGGAAGCCGTCATGCTCGACGAGATTGTACTGCTTCATCAGGCGCGGGATCTGGAACACTTCGCAGCCGAGGCCGACGACGAGAACGCCGGCGAGGTTCGGATGCGCGGCATAGCCCCACTGCGTCCGCTCCAGCGTCTCGTAGCCCTCGCCCGAACCGCCCATGCCGCAGCCCTGGCCGTGCACGAAGGCGACGACGCCGTCGACATTGGGATAATCCTTGAGGATATCCGAGCGGTTGAAGGCATCGGCGATGTAGCGCGCCACAGTCGCCGAGCAGTTCACGCTGGTCAGGATGCCGATATAGTTGCGCGTGCCGACCTTGCCGTTCGGGCGATGGTAGCCGTCGAAATGGCGGCGCTCGGCGAGTGGCAGCAGGCCGTCATCATGCGCGCCTTCCGCGAACTGGTAGTCGCGGTCGAATTCGGACATGCCGCAATTATGCTCATGCACCCATTCGCCCGGCGCGATCGCCGTCTTGGCGAAGCCGATGATCTGGCCGAACTTCAGCACCGGCGAACCCTCGGCGATGCCGGTGACGGCAATCTTGTGGCCCTTGGGCACGCGCTGGCTGGCGGTCACACCCTCGACGATCGATCCCGGCAGGATCGTGTCGATGGCGACGCGGACATTGTCGGTCGCGTTCAGGCGCAGGGTGCGGGGATTGGCAGCGGTGGTGACGCTCATCGGGGTTCTCTAAAACAAGAGGCAAGGGCTGAGGCTCCGCCCGCGATCGCGCAGCCTTGGCGCGCAGGGCGGGACCCCAGTCGTTTTTCAGGTGAAGATGACATTCACCAGTGATCGGGCTTGTCGATCGTCATACAATAGAGACGGCCGGCTGTCACGGAAAAGCCGGGTCGCCGCCCAGCGACAATTCGATCGCTTCGCGGAGCGGGAAGCTCGGTTGCGCTCCGGGCTTGGTACAGGCGAGCGAGCCCGCGACGGCCGCGTGGCGCATCGCGGTTGCGAGGTCGGCGCCCTCGTCCAGCAGGGCCGCCAGCACGCCGCAGAACGTGTCGCCGGCGCCGGTCGTGTCGACCGGAACCACCTGAAGCGCCGGAACGCTGATCGTGTCCTCGCCGGTGGCGGCGACCGCGCCATCGGGGCCGAGCGTCGCGATCACGGTGCGCTTCAGTTCGTTGGCGAGACTTGTCACGGTCTCGGCGCCGGTCGAACCCGGCAGCAGGCCGAGGTGACGCGCGAGGTCGGCGGCCTCGGTCTCGTTGACCAGGATCATGTCGATGTCGGCGAAGGCTTCGCGCTCGATCGGCAGGAACGGCGCGATCGAGAGCACGACGCGCGCGCCGGCAGCCTTGGCCGCACGGGCGGCGGCCAGCGTCTCCGCGAAGGGCGTTTCCATCTGCAGCAGCAGCGTGTCGCCGGCGCCGATCGAGCCCGGCTGGAGGTCGGTCGCCTTGAGCTTGGCGTTAGCGCCCGGCGACAGCACGATGGTGTTTTCGGCATGGTCGTCGACGGTGATCACCGCCATGCCGGTCGTCTTGCCGCGGCGCTGGACGCCGGAGAGGTCGACGCCGCCGGCTTCCAACTCGGCAAGCGCGGTGGCGGCCATGTCGTCATCGCCGACCGCGCCGATCATCCGGACGGTGGCGCCGGCGCGCCGCGCCGCGAGCGCCTGGTTGGCGCCCTTGCCGCCGGGGATCAGCTTGTATTCGGATCCGGGCACCGTCTCGCCCGGGCGCGGCAGACGCGCGGTCCGACTGACGAGATCGATATTGATGGAGCCGAAAACCGTGATCATGAATGTTTCCTCAACAGGACGTTTCGTGGCGTCATAGCGTATTTCAGCCGCTCCGCGCGCAGAGAATGCCGACGCGGCACGGCGCGCACAAGTAGCCGCGCAAGCGGGACGCGGAAGCGGCGGGACAGGCGCGTTCACGCCGCAGGGCGGGAGGAACGCGGGCACTGCAACAAATAAGATCACGGAGGGGGTTCTGCGACATTCCGCAATCCACAAAACACAGTTAAGCTGATTTGAAATTGACCGGAATCATGGCGCGGAGATCGCGGGCTTGTCGAACGTGAGCTTTGGGGCGCGGATGGGCCGGTACCGGCCGATTTCCGCCTCTTCTCCCGGCATGGTCGGGATCATCGCGCCGCGCCGGCGAGCGCCCCGGCCCATCGACCGCCGCAGCCAAATCGGCTACGGCAGATGGACCGTGAAATTTTCACCACAGTTCGACCCTAAGTTCGGGCAACAAAACCGGTTTCCCGAGAAAATAGACAGAAAATGACTGAGACTCCGTACCAGATTTCGCGGCGCCGCCTTCTGGCATCCGCCGGTGCCTTCGTCGCCGTCGCGGCCATTGGCAACCTGTACCCGGTTGAGGCCATGGCCCAGGCCAACAATGTCGCCGCCTCGCTCGCGACGGACGGACCTTTCACCCGGTCGACCGTGGCGGAGATTGCGCGCCGCCTCTCCCGTGTTCCGTTCGCAGCGCCCTCGTCGCGGCTGCCGGAAGTGCTGCAGAACCTCACCTATGACCAGTATCGCGACATCCGCTTCAAGGCGGGCGCGTCGGTCTGGGCGGATGACGGCCTGCCGTTCAAGCTGCAGCTGTTCCATCCGGGCTTCTACTTCAAGGAGCCGATCGAGGTCGCCATCGTCAAGGAAGGCCAGGCCAAGCACCTGCCCTACTCGACCAACATGTTCGACTTCGGACCGCTGGTGCCGAAGGGCATCCCCGATACCGACATGGGCTTCGCCGGCATCCGCGTGCACGGCCCGATCAACAACCCCGACTATTTCGACGAGATCCTCGTCTTCCAGGGCGCCAGCTATTTCCGCTCGGTCGGACGCGGCCAGCTCTACGGCATCTCCGCGCGCGGCCTCGCCATCAAGACGGCCGAGCCCGAGGGCGAGGAATTCCCGATCTTCCGCGCCTTCTGGGTCGAGACCCCGATCAAGGACGGCGACACCATCGTCCTGCACGCGCTGCTCGACAGCCCGAGCGCGTCGGGCGCCTATCGCTTCACCGTCCGCCCCGGCTATCCGACGACCATGGACGTGGAAGCCACGCTGTTCCCGCGCACCGACCTGACCAAGGTCGGCCTGGCGCCGGGCACCAGCATGTTCTTCTTCGGCGCCAATGACCGCATCGGCATCGACGACTTCCGCCCCGAGGTGCACGATTCCGACGGCCTGCTGATGGTCAATGGCCGCGGCGAGCGCCTGTGGCGGCCGATCTCCAATCCGACGACGCTGCAGATCAGCGCCTTCGTCGACGCCGGCCCGCGCGGCTTCGGACTGATGCAGCGCAACCGCGTGTTCGACAATTACGAGGATCTCGAGGCTTCCTACGAAGCGCGGCCGAGCCTCTGGGTCGAGCCGGTCGGCGACTGGGGCCAGGGCGCCGTGACGCTGGTCGAGATTCCGACCAATTCGGAAGTGCACGACAACATCGTCGCCTACTGGCAGCCGAAGGACGTGATCGCGGCCGGCACCGAATACGCCTTCGCCTATCGCCTGTCCTGGGGCGGCGACCCGAACTACGTGCCGGGCGGCATGGTCGTGGCGGGCACCCGCATCGGCCGCGCCACGCTCGATGGCGACAGCCCCAATCGCCGCTTTGTGATCGACTTTTTCCCGCCCCAGGCCCAGGAGGGTCATCCCCCCCAGGAACCGAAGGCGACTGTCTCCACGTCAAAGGGTAAGATCAGCAACGTGGTGGTCATGCCGAACCCGAAGCTGGGCGAGGGTTGGCGCGTCAACTTTGAGCTTGATCCGGAAGACGCGACGCTGGTCGAATTGCGCGTCGTGCTGCAGTTCCCGGATGAGCGGCCAGCGGAGACCTGGGTCTATCGATGGACGGCGTAATCGCTTTCCCGGCCGCGGAAGCGGCTCAACCGGCGGATCGATCCCCGCCGGCTGCCCTTGCTCCCGATGACGCCCCGGCGCCGCACCGCGCGCCCGGCATGCCGGCGGAAACCCCGTCCGACATGCCGATCCAGTCGCTCTGGCGCTTCCGTCGGCGCGACCGTCGTAAATTCGTCGATCCGCGCCGCTCGCGCTCGTCCTGGGTTCGCCGCATCGGCATCCTGGGCAGCGCGTTCCTGCTGGCCGCCATCGCCGTCTACGAAATGGAGCAGGTGCTGATCGTCGGCGGCCTGACGCCGATCGAGATCGCCGTGCTGGTGCTGTTCGCGCTGAATTTCGGCTGGATCGCGCTCGCCTTCGTCAGCTCGATCGCCGGCTATGGCGTGGTCATGGCCCGGCGCTACCGCCAGAAGCGCACGCCCCCCGGCCCGCTCGGCGGCAAGACCGCCATGCTGATGCCGACCTATAACGAGGACCCGTCGCGCGTCTTCGCCGCGGTCGAGGCGATGGCCGTCGGCCTCGACGAGTTGCAGCAGGGCCCGGCCTTCGACTGGTTCATCCTGTCCGACACCACGGATCCCGACGTGGCGCTGGAGGAAGAAGCGGCGCTGCTGACGCTGCGCGACCGCCTCGGCGACCGGGGCCGGGTCTATTACCGCCGCCGCCGCAAGAATGTGGCGCGCAAATCCGGCAATGTCGCTGATTTCTGCACCCGCTGGGGCGCCGCCTACGACCACATGCTGGTGCTCGACGCCGACAGCCTGATCGCCCCCGAGACGATCGTCGAGCTGGCGCGCCGGATGGAGGAGGACCCCGATGCGGGCCTGATCCAGACCATCCCCGCCCTCGTCAACGGCACCACCATCGTCGCCCGGCTGCAGCAGTTCGCCGGCCGCGTCTACGGCCCGGTTGTCGGCGCCGGCCTCGCCTTCTGGACCGGCTCCGAGGGCAATTACTGGGGCCACAACGCCATCATCCGCACCCGCGCCTTCATGGACGCGGCAGGCCTGCCCGACCTTCCCGGCAAGCCGCCCTTCGGCGGCCATATCCTCAGCCACGATTTCGTCGAGGCGGCGCTGCTGCGCCGTGCCGGCTGGACGGTGCGGATCGCCGAGGATCTCGCCGGCTCCTATGAGGAGAGCCCGCCCTCGATCATCGACCTCGCCGTGCGCGACCGCCGCTGGTGCCAGGGCAATCTCCAGCATGTTCTGGTGCTGCCCGCACGCGGCCTGCATTGGGTCAGCCGCATCCATCTGATGACCGGCATCGGCTCCTATCTCGCCTCGCCGCTCTGGCTGCTCCTGATCCTCGCCGGTCTGGCGCTGTCGCTGCAGGCGCACTTCATCCGGCCGGAATATTTCACCGAGGACTTCCAGCTCTTCCCGACTTGGCCGGTGATCGACGCCGAGCGCGCGCTGCGGCTGTTCGGCCTGACGCTGGTGATCCTGTTCGGCCCGAAATTCCTCGGCCTGGTCTCGTTCCTGCGCAACCGCACCGACCGGCGCAAGGTCGGCGGCTTCCGCACCATTGCGAGCTTCCTGTTCGAGATCATCATCTCGGCGCTGATCGCCCCGGTGATGATGCTGGTGCATACCGGCGCCATCGTATCGATCCTGCTCGGCCGCGATTCCGGCTGGAAGCCGCAGCGCCGCGACGATGGCGGCGTGCCGATCCGCTCGCTGATCATCCGCCATCGCTGGCATTTCCTGCTCGGCCTGGCGCTGCTCTGCGCCGCCTGGCTCGATTCGCTGGTGCTGGTCGCCTGGCTATCGCCCGCGATCCTCGGCCTGCTGCTGGTGGTGCCGGTCTCCGGCATGACCGGGTCCAACAAGGTCGGCCGCTTCGTCCGCCGGATGGGCCTGCTGCGCACGCCGGAGGAAGTCGATCCGCCGGCCGTGGCGATCGCCGCTGCCGCCGCCCGCCCCAACTACGAGGTAGCGGTCGACAAAGCGCCGGATCTCCTCGCCATCGCCCGCGACGAAAACCTGCGTGCCGTCCACCTCGCCCTGACCGACGCCGTGCCGCCCCGCCCGCGCGGCAAGATCGATCCGGTCGAGGCGCAGTCGATCGCCAAGATCGATGAGGCCGATACCATCGAGGAGGCCGTCTCCTTCCTGACGCCGCAGGAACGCGCCATGGTGATGGCGACGCCCGCCCTGCTCGGACGGTTGAGCGCGCTGCCCGCCTGAACGGGCTCTGCAGGGTCCTCTCCCCCGGCGGGCGAGGACCCGACAATGCTTCGGCTTTCATAATAATAGGCGGTTTTCACCGCCCGCTTTGGCGCGCCGGCGAAGGTGAAGCGGGGCGCGCCTGGGTTGCATACCGCGCCGCGCCAAGTCGCGTAGACGGCTTTGTTATTCGTCGTATGAAACTAACGTGTTACCGCCGCATTGCAGCGTAGAATTCCGATCTTTTCGCAATCGCACAAACCTTGTAATCATTCCCGGGAGAGGCTCGTTCGCGCAGCGACGAAGCACGGCAATGTTGGGGGAATACGTGACCATCAAGAAAATCCTGGTCGCCAACCGGTCCGAAATCGCCATCCGCGTTTTTCGCGCGGCGAATGAGCTGGGCATCACGACCGTCGCGATCTTCGCCGAGGAAGACAAGCTCGCGCTGCACCGCTTCAAGGCGGACGAGGCCTATCAGGTCGGCAAGGGTCTCGGCCCCATCGAAGCCTATCTGAACATCGCCGACATCATCCGCATCGCCCGCGAGGCGAAGGTCGACGCCATCCATCCGGGCTATGGCCTGCTCTCGGAGAGCCCCGAATTCGCCGAGGCCTGCGCCGAGGCGGGCATCATCTTCATCGGCCCCTCGCCCGACACCATGCGCATGCTCGGCAACAAGGTCGCCGCGCGCAATCTGGCGATCTCGGCCGGCGTGCCCGTCATGCCGGCGACCGATCCGCTGCCGGACGATCCGGAAATCATCAAGGCCGAGGCGGCCCGTATCGGCTATCCGCTGATGCTCAAGGCGTCCTGGGGCGGCGGCGGACGCGGCATGCGCGTCATCCGCGACGAGGAGACCCTGCTCAAGGACGCGATCACCGCCAAGCGCGAGGCCAAGGCCGCCTTCGGCAAGGACGAGATCTATCTCGAAAAGCTGGTCGAGCGCGCCCGCCATGTCGAGGTGCAGATCCTCGGTGACCAGCACGGCAACATCGTCCACCTCTATGAGCGCGACTGCTCAGTGCAGCGCCGCCACCAGAAGGTGGTCGAGCGCGCCCCCGCGCCCTACCTCGCCGAGACCGAGCGCAAGGAAATCACCGACTACGGCGTCAAGATCGCCAAGGCTTCGAACTATTACGGCGCCGGCACCGTCGAATTCCTGATGGATGCCGATACCGGCAAGTTCTACTTCATCGAAGTAAACCCGCGCATCCAGGTCGAGCACACCGTCACCGAGCAGGTGACCGGCATCGACATCGTCAAGGCGCAGATCCACATCGCCGAGGGCGCGGCCATCGGCACGCCCGAATCCGGCGTGCCGAAGCAGGACGCCATCCGTCTGAACGGCCATGCCCTGCAGTGCCGCATCACGACGGAAGATCCCGAGCAGAACTTCATCCCCGATTACGGCCGCATCACCGCCTATCGCGAGGCGTCCGGCTTCGGCATCCGCCTCGATGGCGGCACGGCCTATTCCGGCGCGGTGATCACCCGCTTCTACGACCCGCTGCTGGAGAAAATCACCGCCTGGGCGCCGACGCCGCAGGAGGCGATCGCACGCATGGACCGCGCGCTGCGCGAGTTCCGCATCCGTGGCGTCGCGACGAACCTGACCTTCGTCGCCAACATCATCAACCACCCGCAGTTCCGCGACAATTCCTACACGACGCGCTTCATCGACACGACGCCGGAGTTGTTCTCGGCCGTGCGCCGGCGCGATCGCGGCACCAAGCTGCTCAACTACATCGCCGACGTCACCGTCAACGGCCATCCCGAGACGCGCGGCCGCGTCAAGCCGAAGGCCGACGCGCTCGCCAAGGTCATCCCGCATTTCGCGGCCGACCCGGCGCCCGGCACCAAGCAATATCTCGACGCGCACGGCCCCGAGGCGCTCGCCCAGTGGATGCGCGCCGAAAGCCGCGTCCTGATCACCGACACGACCATGCGCGACGCGCACCAGTCGCTGCTCGCGACCCGCATGCGCACGCATGACATCGTCGGGATCGCCGACGCCTATGCACGCGGCCTGCCGGGGCTTCTCAGCCTCGAATGCTGGGGCGGCGCCACCTTCGACGTCTCGATGCGCTTCCTGACCGAGGATCCCTGGGAACGGCTCGCCATGGTGCGCGAGCGCGCGCCGAACATCCTGCTGCAGATGCTGCTGCGCGGCGCCAACGGCGTCGGCTACACCAACTATGCCGACAATGTCGTCAAGTTCTTCGTCAAGCAGGCGGCCAAGGGCGGCGTCGACCTGTTCCGCGTGTTCGACTGCCTGAACTGGGTCGAGAACATGCGCGTCTCGATGGACGCGGTGCGCGAAGAGGGCAAGGTCCTCGAGGCGGCGATCTGCTACACCGGCGACATCCTCGATCCCGACCGCGCCAAGTATGACCTGAAATACTATGTCGGCCTGGCCAAGGATCTGGAAAAGGCCGGCGCGCATGTCATCGGCCTCAAGGATATGGCGGGCCTGTTGAAGCCGGCCGCCGCCAAGAAGCTGATCGCGACGCTGCGCTCCGAGACCGAGCTGCCGATCCACCTGCACACGCATGACACGTCCGGCATCTCCGCCGCGACCGTGCTGGCAGCGGTGGAAGCCGGCGTCGACGCGGTCGACGCGGCGATGGACGCGCTGTCCGGCCTGACCTCGCAGCCCTGCCTCGGCTCGATCGTCGAGGCGCTGAAGGGCTCCGATCGCGACACGGGCCTCGACCCCGACGCAATCCGCAAGATCTCGTTCTACTGGGAAGCGGTGCGCGGCCAGTACGCCGCCTTCGAGAGCGATCTGAAGGCCGGCGCCTCGGAAGTCTACCTGCACGAGATGCCGGGCGGTCAGTTCACCAATCTGAAGGAACAGGCCCGCTCGCTCGGCCTCGACACGCGCTGGCACGAGGTCGCGCAGGCCTATGCCGACGTCAACCAGATGTTCGGCGACATCGTCAAGGTGACGCCGTCCTCCAAGGTCGTCGGCGACATGGCGCTGATGATGGTGTCGCAGAACCTTTCCGTCGCCGACGTCGAGAACCCGGCCAAGGACATCGCCTTCCCGGATTCGGTGGTGCAGATGATGCGCGGCGATCTCGGCCAGCCGCCGGGCGGTTGGCCGGAAGCGATCCAGAAGAAGGCGCTGAAGGGCGAGACCCCGTCGACGGCGCGCCCCGGCTCTCTGATCGCCGCCGCCGACCTCGAGGCCGAGCGCAAGACGGTGCAGGAAAAAGTCGGCAATGGCGAGATCGACGATTTCGCGCTCGCCTCCTACCTGATGTATCCGAAAGTCTTCACCGACTTCGCCAAGGGCCTGCAGAACTGGGGTCCGACCAGCGTTCTGCCGACCCCGGTCTATTTCTACGGCCTGCCCGTCGGCGAGGAGATTTTGGTCGAGCTCGAAAAGGGCAAGACCATGGTGATCCGGATGCAGGCCATCGGCGACGCCGACGAGGAAGGCCTGATCCGCGTCTTCTTCGAGCTGAACGGTCAGCCGCGCGTCATCAAGGTGCCGGACCGCGCCAATGCCGGCTCGGTTGTTGCCAAGCGCAAGGCCGAGGACGGCAATCCGAACCATGTGCCGGCGCCGATGCCGGGCGTTGTCTCGACGCTCGCGGTCAAGGCCGGCCAGACGGTCAAGGCCGGCGACGTGCTGCTGTCGATCGAGGCGATGAAGATGGAAACCGCCATCCACGCCGACCGCGACGGCACGATCGCCGAGGTCCTGGTCCACGCCGGCAGCCAGATCGACGCCAAGGACCTTCTGGTGGTGTTCGGGTAGGTCTTATCGGGACGCGGTTCCTTGGGATCGCGTCCCCGGCTTCCTCGCTGGAGCAGCTGAACTACGTGACGGAGTTCCGCGAAGCCCTCCTTCGAGGCTTCGCTGACACGAAGCACCTCAGGATGAGGGCTGAGTTTGTTTCGACTGGGAACAGCATGCCGTTGCAACCTCGGTTGCTCCAGTACTGCAGGTCTATCCAATCGCACGACCATCATCCTGAGGTGCCCGGCGAAGCCGGGCCTCGAAGGAGGGTCCAGCGAAGTCCAAACCAGCCGTTGAACATCAACGGGCGCCGGACCGCTTGGACAGGATCTGGACGAGCGCCCATTCGCCACGGACCAACGCTTCCTTCTTGGCTCGCGACCAGCCCTTCAACTGCCTCTCGGCCGCGTGGGCGTCGGTGATCCGCTCGAAATCCTCGGCCCAGACCAGTTCCACAGGCCGGCGGGAAAACGTGCAGCCGCGATAGGCGCCCGACTGATGCTCCAGCAAGCGCCTTTGCTTGTCCTCGGCCGCCGTCGAGCCGACGTAATAGGAGCCATCCGCGCAGCGAAGCATATAGACGGACGCGCCCATCGAGCCTCCTGGAGCCCTCCTTCGAGGCCCGGCTTCGCCGGGCACCTCAGGATGATGGCTTTGGGTTTGATGGAAGTTTGCAGGTGGTCTGGTACAAGCGCAACGCGATTGGTGAAGGCATCAGCATCACAACGCCAACTACGCAGCGCGGCTACCGCCCAAACGCTCCCCGCCCTGCTTCCCACCCTCCACCATCATCCTGAGGTGCTTCGCGCCAGCGAAACCTCGACGGAGGGTCCAGCGAACTCCGAATTGCTTTGGAAACCGATACAAGGGCCGAGCGCGTCCCAACCTCAGCGGCAGTATTTCCGGCCGCCGCCCTTGCCGCGCTGGCGCAGGTCCACGTGGTAGTGGTCCTCGTGGTAGCCGTCCGAGCCGGGACCCAACACCGTATTAAACTTGTCGCACGCCGACACGCGCGCCGCCTTCAGGAACGTGTCTTCCTTCTCGGTGCGATCCTTCGCCTTTGATACCGTCACCCAGCGGCCGTTCACTTGGAAGGCCGCGATGTCGATCGCGTTCAGGAAGGCGTGCTCGGAGAGCATGGCGTTGACCACGCGGTTACGGCCGCGGCAGGAATAGGAGTCCGCCACCCGCAACGCCGTCACCCGGCCGCCCAACGTCGCCTGCGCCGAGGGCTGGATGTCCTGCTCGACCCAGCGCGCCAGCGTCGTCGCCACCGCGCAATTGATCTTGGCGCCCGGCTCCAGCTCGACCTTGCCGCCTTCGAGCGCCGTGACCTCGAACGGATCCGGCCCGCCGCAGCTCCCGGCATGGATCGCCGGCAGAGCCGAGGCCGAAATCTTCAGCCCGCTCATGGACGCCTTGCAAGCGGCAAGCGCCTCCGGCACGGCGGGGATGATGTTCGGAACCAGCGCGGCCAGCACGACATCCGGCTTGCGGCGCGGCATGGGCAGCGAGGGCGGCGTCGCCGCGGCGACGGCGGACTTATCGTCTTCGGTCTTGCCCGCCGGCGCGGGGTCGGCGGGGGCGAGCGCAGCTTCCTTCTCCGGCGGCGGCAGGCGGTCGCCCTTCTTCAGGCTGCCATCGACATTGCGCCCATCGGTCGGCGTCGGCTTCAGCAGCGTCGGCAGAACGGGCGGCGCAAAGGCGAGTTCGCCCTCGCTCGGCGGATCGGCCGGCACCGCGCCGGCAAGCGCGGAAGCGGCGGCGATGGCGCCGGCGGCAAGAGCCGGGTCGGCGGGAATGGGTACCGTCTTCACCGTGCCGACCGTCGCCTCGGCCGGGGCCGGAATGGCGACCAGTCCGGCTGCCTTGCGGTCCTCCGCGGGCTTCGTGCGGGGCAAGGGCGTGGCGGCGACGACCGGAGCCTGCGAGGCCGGCGCCTCGACCGCCTCGGCCTTAACGGCAGGGCGCGGGGTGGGTAACGGCGTGCTAACAGCCGCACTCCCCGCCGGAGTTTCCACGACCGGCGGCGCCGCCGCCTTGGCAGGCTCGACGGCTCGCGGGGCGCGATGCGGTTTCCGCTTGGCGGGTTTCCGCTCCGAGGTCTGGTTGACCTTGGGAAAGACCTTCTGGAACAACTGGTCGGGGGTGACGGCGCGTGCCTCGATCGGCATCGCGCCAACGAAGAGGGCGGCCAGAAGGCCGCCCGCGCCAAACGTCAGGACCCGCAATTTTGCCATCGCCGTACCTGCCCGCCTCGTGATTGCCAGTGGCTTCTCAAAGATAAGCAACGCAATGCAACAGCGTTCCGTTCCGGCCGGCGTCGCGGGACGCCCTCGCCTACCAGACGAAGGCCTCCGTCACGTCGCGACGCCCGACCAGCATGGCATCCGCGACGAGGCGCAGCGGCGACCCGTCGACATCGCTCTGGCCGGACGCGAGAAGCTGGGCGAAATGGGCGTAGATCCGCTCATATTCCTCGCTCGGCGCCTCGACGGCGAGCTTGCCGTCGACCTCCAGCGCCGCGCCGCCCTTGTAGAGGCGCAGCTTGTGGCCGGCGGCGGCTTCGATCGTCATATGCCACTTCTCGTCGCCCTGCTCGCGCCAGTCGAAATCGGCGGTGAGCGTCGGCTGCGCCGCCTCGGCGCTGCCGAAGGTGAGCTTGGCGGCGATCGGCGTCTGTCGGTTTTCCGGATAGGTCAGCGTCGCGGCCTTTACGAAGGGCGCGAAGGGCAGGATCTTGACGAAGATCGACAGCGCATTGATGCCGGGATCGAACACGCCGAAGCCGCCCGGCTCCCAGATCCATTCCTGGCCGGGATGCCACTTCTTGACGTCCTCGCGCCATTCGATCTTCACCGAACCGACGCCATGCTTGGCGAGCAGCGCCTTGGCCTCGTCGACGGCCGGGTTGAACTGCGAGTGCCAGGTGGCGAACAGGACCTTGCCCTTCGCCGCGGCAAAGGCCTTCAGATCCTCGAATTCGGCCAGAGTCGCCGCCGGCGGCTTCTCGAGCAGCACATGCTTGCCGGCCTCGAGCGCCTCGCGCGCAATGGCGTGGCGGACGTCCGGCGGCGTGTTGACCGAGACGATGCCGATTTCCGGCATCGCCGCATAGAGATCCGCCGCCGTCTTGAAGCTCGGCACGCCGTTATGGCTGAGGCCGCGCTGGCTGACCACCGCCGCGACCTCGAAATCATTGCCCTTGTCGATCACCGGCAGGTGCTGGTCCTGCGTGATCTTGCCGAGCCCGATGATCGCGATTTTCTGCTTGGCCATCTATTCCGCCCTGATCGTTTCTGCTGTTTGATTTGGTTGTGGGCGATCTAACACCATGCGGCGCCGGATCGCAAAAGGCCCGGCCCTCCGGTCAGGCGGGCTCGGCGTCGAGATGCCGGATGAAGATCACCAGCTTGTGCGGGCCAACATCCCGCTCGACCTCGGTCCAGCCGCGCGCGGCGTAATAGCCGCTCTTTTCCGGCACGGCGCAGAGGTAGATGCGATCGAAGCCGAGCGCGCGGGCCTCGTCGACGATGCGGCGCGACAGCGTCTCGCCCATGCCCTTTCGGCGCTCTTCCGGCTCGACCCAGAGCGCGGCCAGCCAGGGCGTATATTGCGGCCGCTCCTCGACATCGCTGTCGATCAGGATGGCGGAGCCGACGAATTCGTCGCCGCGATGCGCGACGACCCCGAGCGGCACGGCGTCGGTCTTGAACTGGCGCAGATGGCCGAGCAGCGTCGCCAGCGGCTCGCCCGCCTCGCGCCACCAGGCATGCCACATCCGGTCGGCGACGGTGCCGATGAACTCGGAGCGCGCGGCAAGGCTTGAGATCGTCACGTCGGTCACTGGAACTGCGTCCTTAAATCCACGGTGTCGCGCACGCCTATATCGGCAAAATGGGCCTGGAGCCAATCCTCCGCCGCCATCCGGCCGGCGGCCTGCAATTCCTCGAAGAAGGCGCGCGACGTATCGAACTTGGTCGAGGCCGAGAACTTTTCCAGCGCCTTGCCGGCGTCGATTCGATGGACGCGGTTGTGGCGGTAGTGGCCGGGATCGAGCCTGCCCTCGGCCAGCATCCGGTTGACGAAATCGATGCTGCGCAGTTCGCGCAGCAGCGAGGCGTTGAAGGTGATCTCGCTCATCCGCTCCAGGATTTCCTTGGTCGAGGTCGGCACGGTGTTTCGCTCGATAGGATTGATCTGCACCAGCAGGATGTCGGACGTCCGGGTTTCGGTGAAGAACGGGAACAGCGCCGGATTACCCATGAAGCCGCCGTCCCAGTAAGGCTCGCCATCGACCTCGACGGTCTGGAACAGATAGGGCAGGCAGGCCGAGGCCATCACCGCATCGGCCGTGATGCCGCCATCGGAAAACACCTTGATCTTGCCGGTCTTCACCGCCGTCGCCGAGATGAACAGCCTTGGCGCGGCGCAGGCGCGGACCCGCTCGAAATCGACCATCTCGATGACGATCTCGCGCAGCGGGTTGATGTTCATCGGGTTGAAGCCATAGGGCGAGGAGAAATTCGTCATCGCCTCGATCATGTGGAAGGGCTGCATCGCCGGCACGCGCCACGAGCCCATCCAGGCGCCGATGAAATCCCGCGCCGAGGCGCCGGGGCGGCCGGCGGCGCTGACCCGCATCCAGAATTCCTGGAGCCGCAGGCGCGCACCCGCTGCGCCATCGCGCGCCATGCCGTCGGCGAGCGCCACGGCGTTCAGCGCGCCGGCACTGGTGCCCGAAATCGCCTCGAAGCCGAGGCGGCCATCCTCCAGCAGCTTGTCCAGCACGCCCCAGGTGAAGGCCCCGTGCGCCCCGCCGCCCTGCAGGCCGAGATTGATGATCTTGCGCCCCGGGGCCGCGGCGCTCATGCCGCGGTCCAGCCGCCGTCGATCGACTGCAGCGACCCGGTGATGCTGCGCGCGCCATGGGTGGTGAGGAACAGCGCCAGCGCCGCCACCTCCTCGACCGTGACGAATTCCTTGGTCGGCTGGGCGGCGAGGATGACATCCTTCTTCACCTGCTCTTCCGTCATGCCGCGCGCCGCGGCGGTGGCCGGGATCTGCTTTTCGACCAGCGGGGTCCAGACATAGCCGGGGCAGATGGCGTTGACGGTGATGCCCTTGTCCGCCACTTCAAGCGCGACCGTTTTGGTGACGCCGGCAATGCCATGCTTCGCCGCGACATAGGCAACCTTGTAGGGCGAGGCGACGAGCGCATGCGCCGAGGCTGTCGAGATGATGCGCCCCCAGCCCTTCTTCTTCATCGCCGGCAGCGCCAGGCGGATGGCGTGGAAGGCCGCGGTCAGGTTGAGCGCGATGATCAGGTTCCACTTGTCGACCGGGAATTCGTCGATCGGCGCCACATGCTGCACGCCGGCATTGTTGACCAGCACGTCGATGGCGCCGAATTCCTTCTCGACATCGCCGATCATGGTGGCGATCTCGTCCTCGCGCGTCATGTCGGCGCCGGAATAGCGCACCTCGACGCCGAATTCGGCCGCCAGCTCGGCGCGCAGCTTTTCCGTCGCCACCGGATCACCGAAGCCGTTCAGCACGACATGCGCGCCGGCGCCGGCCATGGCCCTCGCCATGCCGAGACCGATGCCGGAGGTCGACCCCGTCACCAGCGCGACCTTGTCCTTCAGATGACCGTCCTTCGACATGAATTCGCTCCGGAATGAATGATAAGGGGTGAGAACCGAGCCAGACGACCATATATTGCGGCGCAGCAGCAAGGGAAGTTGACGTCGGTGTCGCGCCCCGCTCGGCCTTGCGGGCGATCCGTGATAGAACGCGGCGCAGCGGATCCTTGCCCGCGCGCATGAGGATTGGATGACCATGAGCGGAGCCAAGCACGCCACGGCGACCGGAACGGACCAGATCGTGCTCGAACACAGCGACCACGACCACGACCATTGCGCCCGCGACGCCATCGCCCATGCCGAGGCGATTTCCGCCGCCGAGGGCCTGCGCTTCACCGAGCAGCGCCGCAAGGTGCTGGCCGCTCTCGCCGAAAGCCATGTCCCCGCCAGCGCCTATGACGTGATCGACCGGCTCGCCGCCGAGGGCCCGCGCCCGGCGCCGGTCTCCGTCTATCGGGCGCTCGAATTCCTGGTCGAGCACGGCTTCGCGCACCGGATCGAGAGCCGCAACGCCTATATCGCCTGCTCGCGCGGCCCCGAGGGCCACGACAAGCCCGGCCATGGCGCGGCGACCGTCTTCCTGCTCTGCGAAACCTGCGGCGCCGCCGGCGAGGCCTCGTCCGCCGCCCTGACCGAGGCGCTCGCCGCCGTGACGCAGGCGGCCGGCTTTGCGCCGCGCGCCCCGATCATCGAAATCCGCGGCCTCTGCGCCCGCTGCCGCGAGGCGGCATGATGCCTGGCGATACGCTCCTGCACCTGAGCCCGAAAAGCCCTCGCCCGCTTGCGGGAGAGGGTCGGGTGAGGGCCTTGCCTTCAAACGAAGCTCCAAATTCGCGCCTTCGGCGCGCCCTCACCCCAGCCCTCTCCCGCATGGCGGGAGAGGGAGCGACAACGCGTGATCTCGCATGAACGAAATCTCTTGCTCCCCCGAATTCACCGCCGGCCCGCTGCCGCGGCGCCGCGCCACCTCTGTCCGCGTCGGCAAGGTCCTGGTCGGCGGCAACGCCCCCGTGGTCGTGCAGTCGATGACCAATACGGACACGGCCGACATCGACGGCACCGTGGCGCAGATCGCGGCCCTGGCCCGCGCCGGATCGGAACTGGTGCGCATCACGGTCGACCGCGACGAAGCGGCGGCCGCCGTGCCGTTCATCAAGGAAAAGCTGCTCGCGCGCCGCATCGACGTGCCGCTGATCGGCGACTTCCACTATATCGGCCACAAGCTCCTGACCGATCACCCCGCCTGCGCCGAGGCGCTCGACAAATACCGCATCAATCCCGGCAATGTCGGCTTCGGCGAAAAGCGCGACCGCCAGTTCGCGACGCTGATCGAACTCGCGATAAAATACGACAAGCCGGTGCGCATCGGCGTCAACTGGGGCTCGCTCGACCAGGACCTGCTCACCCGCCTGATGGACGAGAACGCTGCTTCCGCCACGCCGATCTCGGCCGCCGCCGTGATGCGCGAGGCGATCTGCCAGTCGGCCATCCTGTCCGCCAATCTGGCTGAGCAGATCGGCCTGCCGCGCGAAAAGATCATCCTCTCGGCCAAGGTGTCGAACGTGCAGGACCTGATCGCCGTCTATCGCGATCTCGCCCGCCGCTCCGACCATTGCCTGCATCTGGGCCTCACCGAGGCCGGCATGGGCACCAAGGGCATCGTCGCCTCCTCGGCCGCCATGGGAATTTTGCTGCAGGAAGGCATCGGCGACACCATCCGCGTCTCGCTGACGCCGGAGCCGAACGGCGACCGCACCCGCGAGGTGCAGGTGGCGCAGGAACTGCTGCAGACCATGGGGTTCCGTGCCTTCCTCCCGATCGTCGCCGCCTGCCCCGGCTGCGGCCGCACCACCTCGACCGTGTTCCAGGAACTGGCGAGCCGCATCCAGGAAGACATCCGCACGTCGATGCCGGTCTGGCGCGAGCGCTATCCCGGCGTCGAGGCGCTGAAGGTCGCCGTGATGGGCTGCATCGTCAACGGTCCGGGTGAATCGAAGCACGCCGACATCGGCATCTCGCTCCCCGGCACCGGCGAAACGCCAGCCGCGCCCGTCTTCATCGACGGCAAAAAGGCAATCACTCTCCGCGGGCCCGCCATCGCCGAGGATTTCCGCAAGCTTGTGGATGAGTATATCGAGAAGCGGTTTGGGATTGGCGCGAAGGCAGAGGCGCCGGAAGCAGCGGAGTAGAAGCGAACGCCCCCTCCCCGAAAACGCCGAGGCGTTTTCGACCCTCCCTCAAGGGGAGGGTTCAGAGGGAGGTTGTTCTGCTGCGTCTGCGATGGCCCTGTAGACCGCTTCGACATTGTTCATCACATCGGGATTGGTGAGGCGCAGGACACGGAAGCCCCGCGCTTCGAGCCATGCGGTCCGCCTTGCGTCGGCAGCGATCGCCGCCTCGGCAAAATGCTGGCTGCCATCAATCTCAACGACCAGGCGACGTTCGGCACAGAAGAAGTCGACGATGAACGGACCGATCGGGACCTGGCGCCGGAACTTCAGTCCCTCGACGGCGCGAGCCCGCAATCGCAGCCACAGCCGGAACTCCGCTTCCGTCATGTTCCGGCGCATGGTGCGGGCAAAGCCGAGTTGACGAGGATCTGCGATGCGCCGGCTCATCTCCAGCTCCCAAGATCTTTCGTCAATCTTGCGGGATTCCACTATTTCAGCAAGCTCCGCTGAACCCTCCCCTTGAGGGAGGGTCAAAACGGGCGACGCCCGTTTTGGGGAGGGGGACTATCGTTAGCCACACTCCTTTTTCCCCCGTTTACGGCGGCTTCCGTAGAGACTAGATCTGTTGCGTTCGCCCCGTCGTCGAGGATCGATCGTGATCAAGCTTCTGCCGATGCGCCTGTTGTTTGTCCTCGCCATCCTGACCGCGCCGAGCCTGGCGCTCGCGCGGCCGCTCGATGGCTCCGTCACCTATCGCGAGCGCATCGCGCTGGATCCCAAGGCGGCCATCACCGTCACCCTGGTCGATGTCAGCCATGCCGATGCCCCGGCCAAGGTGATCGCCAAGCAGCGCATCCGGCCGCGCGGGCGCCAGGTGCCGATCGAATTCCGCCTGCATTATGCGCCGACCCGGATCAAGCCCGGCCACCGCTATCAGCTGCAGGCGCGGATCGATCGCGGCGACGATCTGCTGTTCATCAACAAGGAAGCCGTGCCCGTCGCGCCGCTCGATACCAAGGGGCCGGTGACGATCACGGTTCAGCCGGTCTCGGATGCCGATGCGCCCCCGCCGACCGACGCGAGCAAGCCCACCCAGACCAAGGCTCCCGCCAATCCGGGGCCGGCCGCCCCGCTCCAGGGCACCGAATGGCTGGCCGAGGATATTGGCGGGCGCGGCGTGCTCGACATCGTGCAGTCGACGCTGACCATCGAGGGCGGCGGCAAGATCTCCGGCTCGGGCGGCTGCAACCGCTATTTCGGCACGGTCACGGTCGAGGACGGCAAGATCAAGGTCGGGCCGCTCGGCGCGACGCAGATGGCCTGCGTCCCGGCCCAGATGGACCAGGAGCGGAAATTCCTCGACGCGCTCTCCAACACCCGCGGCTATCGCATCGAGGGTTCGAAGCTGACCCTGCTCGATGCGAACGGCAAGACGCTGGCGCGGCTGATACGGAACACCAAGGCCTAAGGCCCGTCGCCCGTCAGACTTCGCGGATGGCGACGAATTGGGCGGCGGCGGCCAGCGTCTCGGCGCGGTCCCCGAACGGCGCCAGCACGCCTTCCGCCTCGAGGACGAGATCGTCCAGCATGGCGCGCACCGGCGTGACGCCATAGAGGCCAACCAGCGTACCCTTGCCGCGTGACGAATCCTTGCCGGTCGCCTTGCCCAGCGCCTCGGTCGTCGCCGTCTCGTCGAGGATGTCGTCGGCGAGCTGGAAGGCGAGGCCGATGATTTCGCCGAAACGGCGGATCCGCGCCCGGTCCTCCGCCGAGGCGCGCCCGAGAAGGGCGCCGGCCTCGCAGGAAAAGCGGATCAGGGCGCCGGTCTTCATCGCCTGCAACCGGCGGATCGCCACCTCGTCGGGCGTCTCGGTCTCGGCCTGAAGGTCGAGCATCTGCCCGCCGGCCATGCCGCCAAGGCCCGACGCGCGGGCGAGCCCCAGCACCAGGTCGGACCGGACAAGCGGGTCCGCGTCGGTGGCCGGATCGGCCAGGATGTCGAAGGCCAGCGTCTGCAACGCATCGCCGGCCAGGATCGCGGTCGCCTCGTCGAAGGCGCGATGCACCGTCGGCCGGCCGCGCCTCAGGTCGTCGTCGTCCATGGCCGGAAGGTCATCATGCACCAGGCTGTAGGCGTGCAGGCATTCGAGCGCCGCGCCGACGCGCAGCGCGCCCTCGGTGTCGGCGTCGAACATCCTTGCCGTCTCGATGGCCAGGAAGGCGCGCAGCCGCTTTCCGCCGCCGAGCGTGGCATGGCGCATCGCCTCGACCAGCCGGACCGGCCGGGCGATCTCGCCCTCGCGCGGATTGGAGCCGAGCACGCGATCGAGCGCGCGCTCGACCGCCGTCGCCGCGCCGGAAAGGCGGGCTGCAAAATCATCGTCAAGCCGAACCAAGATTGCCTCATCGATACGCCGGGGTCCCGGAAGCCTTGCCGCGATCGGGAGGCCTGCGTCAAGCTTGGCGTTCAGCAGCGATCCGGGACGACGGGCCTGCCCACCATCGCAAGGGGCAGGCCGTCGGGAGTATCCCGCGATCAGGCCGCTTCGGCGGCTTCGAGGGAGACGGCGACCGACTGGATGATCGCGGCGAAGCGGACCGCGGCCTGGATGATGTCGGACGGCACGTTCGCCTTCTTCAGCACGGCCTCGTGGCTGTCCATGCACATGCCGCAGCCATTGATCGCCGAGACGGCCAGCGACCAGAGCTCGAAATCGACCTTGTCGACGCCGGGGTTGCCGATGACGTTCATGCGCAGCTTGGCCGGCATGGTGCGGTATTCGGGGTTCGAGACCAGATGGCTGAAGCGGTAATAGACGTTGTTCATCGCCATGATCGAGGCTGCCGACTTGGCCGCCGCCAGCACGGCCGGCGCCAGATGCGGCGCAGCTTCCGCCTCGAGCGCCGCCTTCACCACCGGATTGCGGCTGGCGATGCCGCAGGCGACCATCAGGCCGTATTTCTGCTGCGGCGTCAGCGTCTCGTCCGAGGCGAGCGTCGACAGGTTGAGACGGACATCCTTGGCGAAATCCGGAATGCGGGACTTCAGCTGATCGATCGACATGGAAACCCCTAAGGGAGAGAGCGCCTCGGAGGCCGGCGGCCGGCGAAGCGCCTTGGGAAACGGAACGGGTCCGGGCGCCCCGGGCCCGCGCTAAGGCGAGACCGGGGCGTCCGGAAGCCAGGCTCAGGCTGCCAGCGTGGCGCCGCCGACGTCGCGGTTGCAGGCGCAGAGCTCGTCGGTCTGCAGCGCGTCGAGAACGCGCAGCGTGTCCTTCGGATTGCGGCCGACATTGAGGTTGGTCGCGTAGGAATGCTGGATCACGCCATCGGGATCGACGATGTAGGTGACGCGATAGGCGACGCCGTCCGGCGAACGCACGCCGAGGCCGTCGACCAGCGAGCCGTTGGTGTCGGCGAAGTTCCAGATCGGCAGCTTGTCCAGATCCTTGTGGTCGCGGCGCCAGGCAAGCTTGACGAACTCGTTGTCGGTGGAGCCGCCGAGCACGACGGCGTCGCGATCCTCGAAATCACCCGACAGGCGGGCGAATTCGGCGATCTCGGTCGGGCAGACGAAGGTGAAGTCCTTCGGGTAGAAGAAGATCACCTTCCACTTGCCGGGGAAGCTTTTCTCGGTCAGCGTCTCGAAGGCGCTCTCGCCATTTTCTTCGTGGCTGTTGAAGCCGGGCTTCACGCCGGTCACGGAAAATTCGGGCAGCTTATCGCCAATGCCGAGCATTTTTCTCTCCTGTCACGATGGGGATCGTGTTGTGAATTTCCGCAGTGCAGCTAACCCCGGAGAGTCGCTGCTGCATGTGCGAATGGATCTCACGCGGGAGCGGTTCGGTCAAATCGTAATAACCGGAGTTTGGCATCGGAAATCCCGATTGCCGCTTCCACAACCTGCGGCTATAGCAGGCGCCATGCTTTTGCCGACGCTCCGCCAGATGCAGTATTTCGTCGCCCTCGCCGAGATCGGTTCGTTCAGCCGGGCGGCGAACGCCTGCCATGTTACGCAATCCACGCTGTCCGACGCCATCCGCCAGCTGGAGGAGACGGTCGGCGTGTCGCTGATCGACCGCTCCAACCGGACGATGGCGCTGACGGCGGCGGGCGAGGAGGCCGTGCGGCGCATGAAGGCGCTGCTGGTCGATGCGCGCGAGATGGTCGACGCGGCGCGCTCGAGCCAGGCGCCGCTTTCCGGCCGCATCCGCCTGGGCGTCATTCCGTCGATCGCGCCCTATTTCCTGCCGCGCGCCCTTCCCGAGCTGCGCCGCGCCTATCCCGATCTGCGCCTCCATCTGCGCGAGGACCTGACACGGACACTGCTGGATGATTTGCGGGGCGGCCGGCTCGACATCTGCCTGATCGCCTTTCCGGTCCAGACCGAGGGGCTGGCGACCGAAATCATCGCCGAGGACAGCCTGCTGCTCGCCGTCGATGCCGGCCACCGGCTCGCCGGCCGCAAGAGCGTGCAGCGCGAGGAACTGGCGGAGGAGACGCTGCTGCTGCTGGAGGACGGCCACTGCCTGCGCGATCACATCCGCGCCGTGGCGCCCGGCCTCGCCGACCGGCAGAACGAGGAGATCCGGGCCTCCAGCCTGACCACCCTCGTCCATATGGTGGATAACCAGCTCGGCATCACCTTCCTGCCGCGGATCGCCGTCGAGGCGGGCATCCTGTCGGGAACCGACATCAAGCTTTCCGAACTCGACGGCAAGGCGGCGCGGCGCTCGCTCGGCCTCGTCTGGCGCAACGGATCAAGCCGCGAGGCCGATTTCCGCCTGCTCGCCGGCTTCCTGCGCCAGTTCGCCATCGAGCCCGTCCGCGATCGAGCCGCACTGGATCCCGCATGACATTCCAACTGCCGGCCGCCCTCTCCCGACCGTTTGCAGGCCGCAAGGGCCTCGTCACAGGTATCGCCAAAGTGTTTGCCCTTCTCGTTGCCCTGCCCCTGATCCTGACGCCGATCTATTCCGTCGTGCCGCCGGTCTCGACGCTGATGCTGTGGTCGGGCCTCACGGGACAGGGGATGAAACGGGACTGGGTGCCGTTCGACGAGATCTCGCCCAACCTGGTCAACTCGGTGATCATGTCCGAGGACGGCCAGTTCTGCTCGCATTGGGGCGTCGACTGGGGCGCGCTCAACGCGGTGCTCGACCGCGAAGGAGGGCCGTCGCGGGGCGCCAGCACGATCGCGATGCAGACGGTGAAGAACCTGTTCCTGTGGTCGTCGCGCTCCTACATCCGCAAGGGGCTGGAGATTCCGCTCGCCTACTACGCGGATTTCATCCTGTCGAAGCGGCGGGTGATGGAGATCTACCTGAACATCGCGGAATGGGGTCCGGGCCTGTTCGGCGCCGAGGCGGCATCGCAGTTCTATTTCAACAAGCCGGCCTCCAAGCTGACGCCGCGCCAGGCGGCGCTGCTGACCGCGGCGCTGCCCAACCCGATCACACGCAATCCGGCCAAGCCGACGCGCTATCTGAACAGCCGCGCCCGCAACATCGAGACCCGCGCCCGCGCCGCCCGCGACTATGTCGGCTGTCTTTAGGACACCGCCTCCGGATCGGCGATGACGCTGACATGGGCGGCGACCACGCGCCAGCCGGCCGGGGTGCGGATCCAGGTCTGCATCTGGCGACCGATTTTGCCGGGCGCGTTGTCGCGCCGGAACAGCGTCGAAGCCGTGCCGAAATCGCGGCCATAGGTCGTCACCACCGTGCGCTCGAGGGCACGGGCGAGACCTGCCGGCGAACGGCCGGCCCGAAACGCCTGGATCTCGGCATAGCCATACAGATTCTCGCCGCCGCCATAGCGGATCGTCGTCGGTGCGGCGTGGAACAGCCCGTCCAGCACCTCGACATCGTTGGTCACCAGCGCGGTTTCGTAGCGGGCGAAGGCGGCTTCCAGCTCGGCCTTCACCTCCGGGATGTCGATTTCCATGGTCAAAAGTCCTTCCAGGGCGGGGTCGGCCGGGAAAATTGCACAGAAGCCCGGCCCGCGCATGCGCAAATCCGGGGCAGCTAGCGCTCTAAAACCGACCAGCCATATGGCCTAACCATCCTCGCGCGGTATAACGGTGGCCCGCTCTTTCATTCCTCAAGATCGGCTTCATCGCTGAACGTCCTGGAGATTGTCTATGCCGCTCGACACTGCTGCCCCTTTCGCGCTGCCCGAGGATGCCGAGGCCGCCACGCTGGTTGGCCGCGTCTTCCGCCCCGATGTCGACGGCCCGTCGGTCGTGGCGCTGCGCGATGGCCAGTTGATCGACATCACCGCGTCGGTCGTCACCATGCGTGACCTTTGCGAAGATCAGGATCCGGCCCGCGTCGCCGCGACCGCCGATGGCGAATTCGTCGGCAGCTTCGAGGAGATCCTCGCCAACACGCCGCTCGCCAATCGCGACCCGTCCAAGCCCTATCTGATCGCGCCGATCGACCTGCAGGCCGTCAAGGCCGCCGGCGTCACCTTCGTCGTCTCGATGCTGGAGCGCGTGATCGAAGAGCAGGCGCGCGGCCTGCCCGAGCGCGCCACCGCGATCCGTTCCGAAATCCTCTCGACCATCGGCGACGACCTGGCGGCGCTGCGCCCCGGTTCCGAGCAGGCGGCAGCGCTCAAGAAGCTGCTGATCGAGAAGGGCATGTGGTCGCAATATCTCGAAGTCGGCATCGGCCCGGACGCGGAGATCTTCTCCAAGGCGCAGCCCATGTCGGCCGTCGGCCACCTGGCCGAGATCGGCATTCATCCGATTTCGACCTGGAACAATCCCGAGCCGGAAGTCGTGCTGGTCGTCTCCTCGACCGGCAAGATCGTCGGCGCGACGCTCGGCAACGACGTCAACCTGCGCGATGTCGAGGGCCGCTCGGCCCTGCTGCTATCGAAGGCCAAGGACAACAATGCCAGCGCCTCGATCGGCCCGATGATCCGCCTGTTCGATGGCGGCTTCTCGCTCGACGACGTGCGGGCGACGGAAGTCCGTCTGACGGTCGACGGCGAGACCGACGGTTTCCGCATGGATGGCGGCAGCGCCATGTCGAAGATCAGCCGTGACCCGGAAGACCTGGTCAAGCAGACCATTGGCCGGAACCACCAGTATCCGGATGGCTTCGTGCTCTATCTCGGCACGATGTTCGCGCCGGTTCAGGACCGCGACGGCCCGGGCCAGGGCTTCACGCACAAGGTCGGCGACATCGTCACGATCAGCGCGCCGAAGCTGGGCAGCCTGTCGAACCGCGTCGTCCTCTGCCCCGATGCCGAGCCCTGGACCTTCGGCACGGCGGCGCTGATGCGCAACCTCGCCGGCCGCGGCCTGCTCTGAGGCATGCATAACCGACCCTCCCATCGGGGAGGGTCGGGCTTCGGATGGAGCGGGCTGTCCGGGATTTCTTCCCTGGAAGAGACCATGCCGACTCCGCCGCATGGAACCGTTCGTCGCCCCGGCGAAGGCCGGGGCCCATGAACACCGGCCAAGCCAGCTTGGCCAGATTCTCTCTGCGAGGCTCGCGTGTATGGATCCCGGCCTTCGCCGGGATGACCACCGAGCGCGACAGAGCGCCGGCCTTTTCCCAAGGCCGCGCGAACGTCTCCTCAGGAGAGGTCGGCAGCCGAATTCCCCCGACACGATTGGCCTTCGACCGACCCGGTCAGGCGATCGCCATCTCGGCCCTGCCCTCGTCGAACTGGTAGCGATAGAGCTTCTCGTAGACGCCGCCCATGCGGACAAGCTCGGGATGCGTGCCGACTTCCACGACATGCCCGCGCTCGATCACGGCGATCTTGTCCGCGCTCAGGATCGTCGCCAGGCGGTGGGCGATGACGATCGTGGTGCGGCCCTCGACCAGCTTGTCCAAAGCGATCTGGATCATGCGCTCGGATTCGGAATCCAGCGCCGAGGTGGCCTCGTCCAGCAGCAGGATCGGCGCGTTCTTCAGGATGGCGCGGGCAATCGCCAGGCGCTGGCGCTGGCCACCGGAAAGCTGGACGCCGTTCTCGCCGACATGGCTGTCATAGCCCTTGGGCAGATTGCGGATGAAGCCATCGGCGAACGCGTCCACCGCCGCGGCCTCGACCTCCTCGTCGGTCGCATCGAGGCGGCCGATGCGGATGTTGTCGCGCACCGTGCCGGAGAAAAGGAACACGTCCTGGCTGACGAAGGCGATGTGGTGCCGCAGCGAGCCGACCGAGACGGTGCGGATATCCTGGTCGTCGACCCGGACGGAGCCTTCCTGCACGTCGTAGAAGCGCTGCACCAGCGAGAGGATCGTCGACTTGCCGCCGCCGGACGGGCCGACCAGCGCCAGGCGCTGGCCGTGATCGACCGAAAGATTGATGCCCGACAGCACCTTATCGACCGGCCGGTAACCGAAGCCGACATCGATCAGTTCGATCTTGCCGCGGGTGAGCTGCAGCGGCGGTTGGTCGTCGGTCTCCGTCACGCTCGGCGGATGGTCGAGGATGTTGAACAGCGCGCGAACCGGCGCCAGGCTTTCCGCGATGCCGACATTGAGGCGCGCCAGGCGCTTGGCCGGCTCGTAGGCCAGCAGCAGGGCCGTGATGAAGGACATGAACTCGCCCGGCGTCTTGCCGGCCGAGATGGTCGCCCAGCCGGCATAGAGGATGACCAGGCCGATCGAGATGCCGCCCAGCGATTCCATCAGCGGGCTTGTGCGCGCCTGCAGCTGCGAAACCTTGTTGGCGCGCTGCTCGACGGAAGAAACGGCGGTCACCATGCGCGTGCGCATGTGGTCGCTGAGGCCGAATGCCTTGACGATCTTGGCGCCCTGGACGGTTTCCTGGATGATCGAGATGATCTGCGTGCTGGAGGCGAACTCCTGCTTGGCGATGGCGCGGATGCGCTTCACCAGCTTAGAGACGCTGATGATCGCAATGGGCGCCACCAGCAGCGCGATGATCGACATCAGCGGCGCCTGGTAGACCATCACGAAGATCAGGCCGAGCAGCGTCACCAGATCGCGGCCGAGGCTGAGGACGATGGTGTCGAGGATCGAGCGAATGGCGTTCGAACCGCCCGAGATCGACATGATCAGTTCGCTGGACGCGCGATCATTGTAGAAATCGAGGCCGAAACGCAGGCAGCGATCGTAGAAGCGCTTCTGGTTCTCGGCGACGATGCGATTGCCGATCCGGCTCTGCACCACCACCTGGCCATAGGTCGCGAAGCCCTTGACGATGAAGATCGCCATGACGCCGAACGACAGGATCCACAGCATCTCGACGCTCTGCGCGACGAAGATCTGGTTGACGACGTCGCGCATGATCCAGGCGGAAAGCGAGGTCATGGCCGCGACGATGAAGAGGAACAGGAAGGAGATCATGTACCCCTTCCGGTGATCGCGGAAGTTGGCGCGCAGAATGCGCACGACAACACCGACCGTTCCCTCGTCATTGTTGATGATCGCGCGGTAGAAATCGCCCCAACGCCGCAAATTCAGCTTTCCGTCTTCGGAAGGCAGTGGGGACTTGGGAAGCACTTTCGCTTCGGGCTGGGTCATGTGCACGCGATCCGGCGCCAGATAGGCGCGCGCGGACCTCTGCTCCGTCCTGTTGTTGACAGCGCCTTTTATCGGCTGTGGGGACCTGTGTCCACAAAGGGCCCTGCGACGGATGCGAACGGCCCCGCGCCGCAAGCCTCGCCGGCAGGATTGTCTTCATCATGCCGGAGGCTCGCCGCTCGATGCCTCTGGCATTTCCAGCCCGGGTATCGGATCGTGACCGGGTTCGCCGGCGCGCCGCCAGGACCGCGCCGAGGCTTCTCGATCGATCGTCCCGAAAGGATCTTCCCATGACGCAGCGGGCAATCCGCGCCCCCGCCATGACGTTTCGCGGCGACCCGTTCCATCTCGCCCCGGGCGAGGCGCTGCAATACTGGCCGGATGCGCTGATCCTCATCGAGGATGGCAAGTTCCTGCGCATCGACGATGCCGAATCGGGGCTCGCCGCCCTCCCCGGGGATGTCGCCCTCACACATTACCCGGACGCTCTGATCTGCCCCGGCTTCATCGACGCGCATGTGCACTATCCGCAGATGCAGATGATCGGCGCCTTCGGGGCCGGGCTGCTCGAATGGCTCGACAAATATACCTTCGTCGCCGAGCAGGATTTTGCCGACGCCGCCCACGCGCGCGACGTCGCGAGGCGCTTCCTGCGCGAGCTGCTGCGGGCGGGCACGACGACCGCCTCGGTCTATTGCACCGTCCACCCACAATCCGTCGACGCGCTGTTCGAGGAATCGGTGCGATTCAACACGCGCATGATCGCCGGCAAGGTGATGATGGATCGCAACGCGCCGGAAGCCCTGCTCGATACGGCCGAGAGCGGCTACGCGCAATCGAAAGCCCTGATCGAGAAATGGCACGGCCGGGGCCGCCAGCTCTACTGCATCACGCCGCGCTTCGCGCCGTCCTCGACCGAGGCGCAGCTCGAAGCCGCCGGCCGCCTCTGGCGCGAGCATCCCGGCACCTATGTCCAGACGCATCTCTGCGAAAACCAGGGCGAGATCGAATGGGTCCGGCAACTCTTCCCCGAGCGCTCCAGCTATCTCGACGTCTATGACCATGCCGGCCTGACGGGCCCGCGCGCCATCTTCGGCCACGCCGTGCATATGGAGGAAGAAGACTTCGCCTGCTGCCACCGCACCGGCTCGGCGCTGGCGCATTGCCCGACCTCCAACCTGTTCCTCGGCAGCGGGCTGTTCCGGATGTTCGACGCCAAGAAAGTCGAGCGCCCGGTCCGGGTGGGCTTGGGCACGGATATCGGCGCCGGCACCAGTTTCTCGCAGCTGCAGACGCTGGGCGAGGCCTACAAGGTGGCGAAGCTCGGCGGTCATGCGCTGACGGCCGAGCAGGGCTTCTATCTCGCGACGCGCGGCGGCGCGGAAGCGCTGCGGCTGGACGACCGGATAGGCTCGCTCGCTCCCGGCTACGAGGCGGATTTCGTCGTGCTCGACTTGAAGGCGACGCCGCTGCTGGAATTCCGCCTGTCGCACGCCCGCGACCTCGCCGAGACGTTGTTCGTGCTGGTGACGCTGGGCGACGACCGCGCCATCCGCGCCACCTACATCGCCGGCGAGCCGGTCTATGAGCGCGACCGGGCGGAGCGTTTTGTCTATCCGGAGCCGACGCCTTAGGTTTCAAGGGAAGCCCCTCACCCTGCCCTCTCCCGCGAGCGGGCGAGGGTTTCGGCCGGCATTTGTCATCACCGCGGAACTTCCATCAGCACCGATGGGCTCCCTCTCCCGCAAGCGGGAGAGGGCTGGGGTGAGGGTCTTCGCCTACCCTGGTACCGTCACGCCGCCATTCGCGACGATGTCGCGATAGGTATCAAAACTGCGTTTCGGCGTCCGCTTCTGGGTGTCGAAATCGACATGCACGAGGCCGAAGCGGCGGCCATAGCCGTGCAGCCACTCGAAATTGTCGAACAGGCTCCAGACCATATAGCCGCGCAGGTCGACGCCGTTCTCCTTCGCCTTCAGCGCGGCCTCGATATGGCGGCGGATATAGTTGGCGCGGCGCGGGTCGTGCACCGTGTCGCCGTCCATTACCTCGTCCGACGGGCCGAAGCCGGCGCCGTTCTCGGTGATGTAGATCGCGGGATTGTCATATTCGTCGCGGATGCGCTCGAGCAGCCGGCGCAGGTGGTCCGGCCGCACAGGGCCGTTGAAGGCGGCGGGCTCCGGGTCCGGATTGGTATTCATCCAGTCATAGCCGAGCGGCGCGGAATCCTCCTGGCGCACGAAGGCGGGCGCATAGAAATTGACGCCAAGGAAATCCGGCTTGTTGGCGGCGAGAATGGCGAAATCGGCCTCGAATGGCGCAAATTCGGGGTTGAGCTGGCGGAACAGCGTCATCACCTCGATCGGGTAGCGGCCCTTGAACAGGGCGTCCAGGCACCAGCGATTGATGACGGCGTCGGCCAATGCCGCGGCCTTGATGTCCTCGGACTTGCCGGGATTTTCCGGGATGGTCGGCATCAGCGGCAGCGCCACGCCGATCTCGCCGCGATAGCCGGCGGCGCGAAAATCGCCGATCGTCTCGGCGCTGGCGACCAGCCAGTGATGCAGCGCCATTGCCTGGTGGCCATATTGCGCATCCGTGATGGCGAAGGGGCTGCCGACGCCGGACTTGATGTTCTCGATCATCGGCTCGATCAGGAAGAGATCGATGAAGGGCTCGTTGAAGGTGATGAACTTCGACACCTTGGCGCCGAGTGCCTCGCGGACCACGCTGGCATAATTGCGGAACCAGCCGACCGATTCCCGATTTTGCCAGCCGCCGCGATCGTCCAGCGCCCGGGGCAGGTCCCAGTGATAGAGGGTCACGATCGGCTCGATGCCGGCTTCCAGCAGGTCGACGACGAATTGCTGGTAATGCGCGATGCCCGCCTCGTTCACCCGCCCGACGCCATCGGGAAGGATCCGCGCCCAGGAGAGCGAGAAGCGGTAGCAATTGATGCCGAGTTCGCGCATCAGCGCGATGTCCTGGAGATATTGCGCCCTGTCATAGGCGTTGATCGCGACGTTGCCGGTCTCGTGCTTGCCGGTCACGGTCTCGGTGGCACGGTAGACGTTGGTGTAGAGATCCCAGTTCGACAGGCCCTTGCCGTCGGCCTGCCATGCGCCTTCAACCTGATAGGCGGCGCTGGCCGCGCCCCAGAGGAACTTCGTCGAAACCATCAAGGCGCTCCTTTTCATGCCGCCTCACGGGCGGCATTTCGGATTCGACGCCCGGAACGCGGCTTCTTTCGGGCAGCGCCGGCTGGCCCGTGGATCAGCTCCGGGCCTTGGCACCTCGTCCATAGATCAGCAGCATCGCGATGATGACGCAACCATAGATCACCTGCCGCCCGGCCTCGGGCATCTGCATCACCGACAGGATCGACTGCAGCAGGGTGATCAGGATGACGCCGGCGATGGTGCCAAGATAATTGCCCTTGCCGCCCAGGATGTTGGTGCCGCCCAGCACCACCGCGGCGATCGCCGGCAGCAGGTAGGCGTCGCCCATGTTCTGGTAGGCCTTGTTGGAATAGCCGGCGAGCAGCACGCCGGCGAAGGCCGCCATCGCGCCGGAGAAGGCGAAGCAGCCGATCAGCACGCGGTTGGTGTTGACGCCGGAGAGATAGGCGGCGGATTCGCGGTTGCCCACGGCATAGACGGCGCGGCCGAACGCGGTGCGCTTCAGCAGATAGATGACGAAGGCGCCGACCAGCGCCCAGACGAACAGCGCATTCGGGATGCCGAAAAGGCTGCGCTGCACGGCGATGAAATGCATCGCCTCCGTCGCCTGGTCGAGCGGCGCGAAGCCGCCCGTGTGCAGCACCATCAGCCCCTGCACCACGGCATTCATGCCGAGCGTGAAGATCATCGACGGCAGGCGGAGATAGGCGACGCCAAGGCCATTCAGCACGCCCACGACGGCGCCGCAGAACACGCCGAACGGAATGCAGAGCCAGACGCCGGCTGGGCCGCCCCAGCCGACCATGGCGGTCGCCATCATCGCACCGAGCGTCACCACCCAGGGGATCGACAGGTCGATATGGCCGAGCAGGATCACCATCATCGCGCCGGAGGCGACGATGCCCAGGAAGGCACCGACCTGCAATTGCTGCAGCAGATATTCCGGCGACAGGAATTCGCGCGAATAGAGCGCGCCGCCGCAAAGGATCAGCAGGATGCAGCCGAAAGCGATCGTCACCGAACGATCGATGCCAAGCCGCGCGGCCAAGGTCGGACCTCTCACGGCCCCCGTGTCGACGCCGGTCACGAGAACAGCTCCAGTCGGTTGCGGACGCGCAGGATACGGAAAGCGCCGAGGCTGACGGCAAAGAGCAGCACGACGCCCTGGAACAGCGGCTGCCAGAGCGGCGGCAGGTCGAAGACGAACAGCAGGTCCTCGATCGTGCGCAGCACGAAGGCGCCGAAGATCGAGCCGATGGCCGAGCCCCAGCCGCCGAACAGCGAGGTTCCGCCGATGACGACGGCGGCGATCGAGTTCAGCGTATAGGTGCCGGCGATCGGCGCCGAGGCTTCGCCCGAATAGGTGTTGAAGGTCAGCATCAGCCCGGCGATCGACGCCAGGACCCCGGCCAGCGTATAGGCCAGCAGCTTCGCCTTCTGCACCGGCACGCCCGACATGTAGGCGGCCTGCTCGTTCGAGCCGACGGCGTAGGCAGCGCGGCCGAGAACGGAGCGGCGATAGGGGATCCAGATCACCAGCACGACGACGGCAAGCACGACCAGCGCCGCCGGAACCACGCCGAAGACCTGGCCGGTCAGGAGATCCGCGATATCGGACTGCACATCGCCGCCCGGACCGGGACGGACGAACAGCGAGATGCCGTAATAGACGGCGCCGGTCGCGAGCGTCGTGATGATCGGCTGCAGCCGGCCCCAGACGACGATGGCGCCATTGATGAAGCCGGCCAGCGCGCCGATCAGCAGCACGGCGACGATGCCGAGCAGGCCCTCGCCGACCGTACCGACGACGATAACCGAGGCGATGCAGTTCGCCATCACGAACACCATGCCGACCGAGAGGTCGAGGCCGCGCGTCAGCACCGGCAGCGTCTGCGCCATGGCAACCAGCGCCAGCAGCACCGCCTTGTTGGCCGCCGTGGTGGCGACGGCCGGCGTCAGGCCGGCGCTGTGATTGGAGATGTAGAGCGTGAACATCGCCGCGAACAGGACGACCGCCGTCAGCACCCCGGCATTGTGGGCGAACCAGTAGCGCCAGTTGCTCATGCTGCCTGCTCCGACGAGTCGATATTGAGGGCGCTCTGCAGCAGGTTGCGCTCGTTGAGCGCCTCGCCGGCCAGTTCGCGCCGGATGCGGCCGTCATAGACGACGAGCACGCGGTCGCAGCAGCCGATCAGCTCGGCATAATCGGTCGAATAGAACAGGATCGCTGCCCCCTGGTTCGCAAGCTCCCGCATCAGGCGGTAGATTTCCTGCTTGGTGCCGACATCGATGCCGCGCGTGGGATCGTTGAGCAGGATGATGCCCGGCGCAGTCATCAGCCACTTCGCCAGCACGACCTTCTGCTGGTTGCCGCCGGAGAGCGCCGAGACGGGCGCCTCGAGGTCGGGCGTCTTCACCCGGAGCCGGTCGACCATCACCTTGACGGCGGCGTTCTCCTTGTCGGCATCGATGCCGAAACGGCCGAGCAGCTGCGGCAGGGCGGCGAGGGTCATGTTGTCCCGCACGCTCATCGGCAGCATCAGGCCTTCGGTCTTGCGATCCTCGGGGATCAGCGCCATCGGCAGCGGCGCATGCATCGCCTGGCGCGGGCCATCGAGCGAGATCGGTTTGCCGTCGACGGCCACGGTGCCCGAAACGCCCTTCAGCACGCCAAAGAGAGCGAGCAGCAATTCGCGCTGGCCCTGGCCGTCGAGACCGCCCAGGCCGACGATCTCGCCCTTGCGAAGATTGAACGAGACATCCTGGATCTCGCGACCCCAGGCGAGATTGGCGGCGGCCAGCGCCACCGGTTTGTCGGTCGAGGGCTCCGGCTTCGGCGGATATTGGTGCGTCACCTCGCGGCCGATCATCATCTCGATGATGGCGTCGACGGAGCGCGCGCCCTTGGTGAAGGTCTCGATCTTGCGGCCATTGCGGAAGACGGTCGCGGTATCGGCCAGCGCCTCGATCTCGCGCATGCGGTGCGACACGTAGAGAATGCCGACGCCGGACTTCTTCAGCTCGCGAATGATGCCATAGACCCGCTCGACATCGTCGGCGGTCAATGCCGAGGTGGCCTCGTCGAGGATCAGGATGCGCGGATCGCGGCCGAGCGCCTTGGCGATTTCCACCATCTGGCGGCGCGACAGCGGCAGGTCGCGCACCAGCTCGAGCGGATGCACGTCTTCGCAGCCGACGCGCTTCAAGAGCGCCCTGGCGCGCTCGCGCTGGCCCTTGGCGTCGATCAGCCCGAGCCATTTCGGCGGATCGACGATTGAGAGGTTGTCGGCGACCGTCATTTCCGGCAGCAGCGACAATTCCTGGAACACGCAGACCACGCCGGCGCGCATCGCCTCGGTCGGCGATTTGAACCGGACCGGCCGTCCCTCAATGAAGACTTCGCCCTCGGTCGGATCGGTGACGCCGGAGGCGATCTTGATCAGCGTCGACTTGCCCGCGCCGTTCTCGCCCAGCACCGCCTGGATCTCGCCGGGATAGACGGAAAAATCGACCTCGGTCAGCGCGGCGACGCCGCCATAGCGCTTCGAGATCCGCTTGAGCTCGAGATAGGGCTTCCGGTCGGACAAGGATGGACCCGCGGAACTGGAGGACAGAAGAAGCCGGCGGGCCCGAGGGCCCGCCGGTCGATCTCTCGGGAGATCTTACTTGTTCTCTTGGGTCTGACCCATGATTTCCTGGGCGGTGAAGTTGATGCCGCAATCCGGGAAGGCGTTGCCGACGAAGAAGTTGTCGGATTCCTTGGAGTAGAAGTTCACGCCGTCCTTGAAGTCCGGGTCGTGGTCGATGGCGAGCGGCAGGGCGATCGACTGCGGCACGACATCGCCTTCGAGCGCGGCGATGGCGGTCTTGATGGCAACGGCGACCTGCGCCGGGCCGCTGCCGGCCGAGGTGCACTTCAGGCCATCGGCCGAATGCTCGGAGCAGAGCTTGCGGAAGCCGTTCTCCGTCTCGCCGCCGACCGGCACGAAGGCATGGCCCGCATCCATCAGCGCACGAACCGTACCGGTCGAGCCACCCTGGACGGTGACGCCATCGAACTTCTTGTGCACGGCAACGGCGTCGGCGGTCACCTTCTGCGCGGTGCCATCGTCCCAGCGGCCGATGACTTCGACCGTCTCGAACTTCTTGCCCGACTTGCCGAGCACTTCCTGCACGCCTTCATGACGGTCGCGGTCGACCGATGTGCCGGTCACGCCACGCACTTCGAGCACCTTGCCGCCATTCGGCAGGTGGTCGACCAGCCACTGGCCCCAGAGTTCACCGAGGCCCTTCTGGTTGACGTTGACGTTGATCGCCTCGTCGGTGTCGAGCGTGTTGTCGAAGGCGACGAGCACGACGCCGGCCGCCTTGGCGCGCTTGATCACCGGTTTGAAGGAAGTCGGGTTCTGCGCGTTGACGACGATCGCGTCATAGCCGGAATTGATGAAGTTATCGACGGCGGCGATCTGCGCGGCGACGTCGTCACCGGTCGAGACGACCTTGAATTCCTTGAGCTTGGCCTTGACGTCCGGCTGCTCGGCATAGGCCTTGGCGGTCTGGATCATCTGGATGCGCCAGGTGTTGCCGATGAAGCCGTTGGCCAGCGCGATGCGATACGGGCCGTCCTTCTTCGGGAATTTGAAGAACTTGGTCTCGGGCGTCCAAGGCTTGAAGCACTTGGCGTCGGCGCTCGGTCCCGCGACGATTTCGGGGCCTGCCGCATGCGCGGCGGTTGCCATGGCGCCCACGGCGATCGTCGTCGCCAGAAGCTGCCGGATGAGCTTCATCATGTCGTATCCTCCCAATGGTATCTTTGTTTTCCGGCTGACGACGGTCGCGCCGATGGCGCGCTTCTCCCCGTCCTTCATCCGTCTCGACTGGCCTGCCTTCGATCGAAGCCCGCGCGCTCCGCATCTCAGATATGATGCCCTCTTACCGAGACGCGATGCTTCTTGCACGCAAAATGCGTCCTGGCGGGAGCGCCGTCCAGAACTTCTTTGTGGCAACTTCCGGGACCGCACGTCTCTTTGCGTCAGGCGGATGCTTACCCTTCGGAAACACCCCCTCCGTACCCGTGCATCGGATGGCGATTGTCCATTCTACGGAGACAACCTTATTCTGACATGCCGGTTGAGTTTCGAGCCAGAAAGGCCATTTTCCTGCCAACGAACTCTTTGGGAGACCTCATCATGGATCTGAAGCTCAGCGGCTTCCATCATCTCACCGCGATTACAGCGGATGCGCCGGGCAATCTTGCCTTTTACACGAAGGTGCTCGGCCTGCGCCTGGTCAAGAAGACTGTCAACCAGGACGATACCAGCGCCTACCACCTCTTCTATGGTGACGGCGCCGCGACGCCTGGTTCCGACATCACCTTCTTCGACTGGCCGGTTGGCCCCGCCCGCCGTGGCACGCATTCGATCGTCCGCACCGGCTTCCGCGTCGATGGCGACAGCCTCGGCTGGTGGCGCGATCATCTGCGCGCCCAGGGCGTCAAGGCCGGCGACGTCACCGATCTCGGCGGTCGCCAGGGCCTGATCTTCGAGGATCCGGAAGGGCAGCGCCTGTCGCTGGTTGACAATGGCTCCAAGACGCAGGGACATCCCTGGGAACGCAGCCCGGTTCCGGCCGAGCATCAGATCCTGGGCCTCGGCCCGATCTCGATCAGCGTGCGGGATCTCGCCCCGACCGAGCAGGTGCTGACCCGCGTCATGCACATGAAGAAGGTGCGCGACTATCCGCAGAGCGCCGTCTCGACCAACCAGGTGCATGTGTACCAGATGGCCGAAGGCGGACCGGAGACCGAACTGCACGTTCTGGTCGAGCCCGATGCGCCGACGGCCCGTGAAGGCGCCGGCGGCGTCCACCATGTGGCCTTCCGCACGCCCGACACCGACAGTTTGCGGCTCTGGGCCGAGCGGGTGCGCGATTTCCGCATCGGCTCCAGTGGCGAGGTCGAGCGCTACTACTTCCGCTCGCTCTATTTCCGTGAGCCGAACGGCGTCCTGTTCGAGATCGCCACCGACGTTCCCGGCTTCACCGCCGATGAACCTTTGGAGACGCTCGGCGAGCACCTGTCGCTGCCGCCCTTCCTGGAAGGACGCCGCCAGTCGATCGAAGACAATCTGAAGCCGCTCTAGGCGCTTCGGAACAAAAGGAAGGCCGGATCGCGGGCAGACCGCGATCCGGCCAAACGGGAAAGGGGACGGGACGACCATGACCATCGACAGGACCAGGGGCTCCGGCCCGCATTCGGGCCAGCGCATCCTGACGGCCGGCGCACCGATCGAGGCCGCGCGCGGCGCGGTCATTACCATCCATGGCAGGGGCGCCAGCGCCGACGACATCATCGGGCTCTCCGAGCATCTCGGCCAGGACGACATCGCCTATTTCGCGCCGCAGGCGGCCGGATCGGTCTGGTATCCGCAGCGCTTCATCGAGCCGAAGGCGCTCAACCAGCCCTGGCTCGATTCGGCGCTTGGCGCCGTGCACGCCCTGGTCGATGACATCGCCGCCGCCGGCATCGCCCGCGAGCGGATCGTGCTGCTCGGCTTCTCGCAGGGCGCCTGCCTGGCGCTGGAGGCGGTGGCGCGCAAGCCGGGCCGCTATGGCGGCGCAGTCGGCCTCAGCGGCGGGCTGATCGGCACGTCGGGCGAGCTCTGGGACGGCGCCGATGATCTGGCCGGGACGCCGGTGCTGCTCGGCTGCGCCGAACTCGACGGCCACATCCCGCTGTCGCGGGTGCAGGAGACGGCGGCGCGGTTCGAAAAGGCCGGCGCCAGCGTGACGACGCGCATTTATCGCGGCTCCGCGCATGGCGTGAACGCCGACGAGATCGAACTGACGACGGCGCTGCTTTCGGCACTCTAGCAAGACCGCACCGTGCCCTCTTCCGCAAGGCGGAGGGCACGGTGCTCCTTTGTCGGGAAAGATCTTCGCGGAATTCCCAAGGGCTGGCCATGCCCACAGGCAAGCATGGCAGCGTCGCCCCGGCGAAGGCCGGGGCCCATGACCGCCGGCCAAGGATGCCGTGGCAACCACTCTCCGAAAAGCCTGCGAGTATGGATCCCGGCTTGCGCCGGGATGACGGCCGAAAATCCAGCATCTCGGCGTTTGAACGGTGCTTCGCGATGTACTCTTCAGAGAGAAGCGAAGGGGCAGATAACGGAGTCGGCCCCGCTCCCCTATGTCGGCGCGAGTCTAAAATCCTTGCTCTCCGGCAGGGTCTGGCCGCCATCGACGACGATGGTGGTGCCGGTGATGTAGGACGATTCATCGGAAGCCAGGAACAGCGCCGCATTGGCGATGTCGTCCGGCGTGCCGAGGCGGCCGAGCGGGATCGAATCCTCCATCCCCTTGATGAAGGCGGCGCTGCGGCCGGCCTTCATGCCCTCGGTCAATATGTTGCCCGGCTCGATGCCGTTGACCGTGATGCCGTAACCGGCGAACTCCAGCGCCGCCGCCTTGATGAAGCCGTTGATGCCGGCCTTCGAGGCCGAGTAGTGGCCATGGCCGGGGCTGGTGACGCGCGGACCGGTGATCGATGAGGTGAAGATCATCCGGCCATAGCCCTTGGCCTTCATCGCCGGCAGGGCGGCGCGGGCGACCAGATAGGTGCCGCGCAGGTTGACGCCCATCACCGCGTCCCATTCGTCCGGTTCGATATTCTCGATCAGCGTCCAGGGATAGATGCCGGCATTCTGGACAACGATGTCGATGCCGCCGAAATGCGTGACGGCTTCGGCGACCGCCCGCTCGGCATCGGCCTTCTGCGAGATGTCGGTCTCGACGAAGCGCGCCCTGTCCGGCCCGCCAAGCGATGCGGCGAAGGCGGTCCCGGCCTCGACTTCGGTGTCGGCAACCACGATGCGCGCGCCCTCGGCGGCAAAGCGCCCGGCGATCGCGCCGCCGATGCCGCGCGCGCCGCCGACGACGAGCGCGGAGCGACCAATGAGCCGTTGGGGGGAATTGCTCATCAGGCGAGCCTCTTTCTGATGTTGAGCTTGAAGGTATCGAGAAGGACCGCCACCAGCACCATGCCGCCCTGGATGAGCTGCGTGAAATGCGCCGGCATGCCCATCAGGTTGATGGCCGTCTGGATCGAGGCGAGCAGGAGCACGCCGGCGTACACGCCCGGCAGGCTGCCGACGCCGCCCTTCAGGCTGACGCCGCCGATGACGACCGCCGCGAAGGTCTGGAACAGCATGCCGACGCCGAGATTGGCGGTCGCGCCCGAGGTGCGGATGGCGAGCAGCCAGCCGGCCAGGCCGGCGATCGAACCGGCCAGCACGAAGGTCATCGCGGTCAGCTTGTCGACCTTGATGCCGGCGCGATAGGCCGCAGTCGGGTTGCCGCCGATCATCAGCAGATGGCGGCCGAACGGCGTACGGTTCAGGATGAAGGCGAAGACCAGCGTGGCGAGGATCGCGACCCAGCCCATCAACGGGATCTGCAGGAAGCGCTCGATCGCCAGAAAACGCAGCTCGGACGGCAGCTCCTGCGCCGAGCGGCCGCCCGAAAGCGCCACGACCAGGCCGCGGCCCCAGATGAAGGCCGCCAGCGTGACGATGAAGGAATTCATCTTTAGCCGGACGACGAAGAAGGCGTTGCTGGCGCCGACCAGCGCACCTACGCCCAGCGCGATCACCAGCGAGATCGGCACCACCAGCCAGGCGGGCGTAAAGGTGAAGCCGAAGCCGACGCCGGACTTGGCGAACAGGATGCCCACCACCATCGCGGCCAGCGCCATGACGGATTCGATGGAAAGGTCCATGTAGCCGGCGATGATCAGCAGCGACAGGCCGATCGCCAGCGTGCCGACGAAGGTCGACTGCTCGACGATGTTGGCGAAGATTCCGATCTGGAAATAGTTCGGGATGGCCAGCGAGAACAGCGCCAGCACGGCGATGAGGATGAACCAGACGAGGTGATCGAGGACGAACTCGATCGCGGCCCTGCGGTTGGACGAGAGCATGGAGCGGCTCCGGGTGTTGCGCGATAGCGGGATCAAGGCGCGCGGTCGCGGCATCCGGGGAGGCGGATGGGTGCGGGACCGGCAGGGACAGCCTGGCCTGGCCATTCCCGGACGAGCCGGAAAGGGGACGGCGGCGGCTGTCGTCCCGACCCTTGGCCGGGACGACGTATCAACGCCTGCGGCGCTTACTCGACCGACTTAACCGGGGCTTCCGGGGTCTTCATGTTGCCCCAGAACTTCGGATCGTCGACATTGGCCTTGGTGATGGCGGCACCCGGGATCTTGATGTTCGGGCCCCAGCTTTCCTCGGTCACGACACCCTGCAGGCCGAGCACGTCATAGGTGCCAGCCTTGATCGGCTGCTTGTTGACGACCTTGTCGGCGAACATGGCGAGCGCTGCGGCCTGGGCGAACAGCGGCTGTTCGACCTCAACCTGCTGCCAGCCCTTGCGGATCAGGTCGAGACCGACGGGCGCGCCGTTCGACGAGATCAGGAGGACGTCGCCGGGCTTCTTGCCGGCGGCTTCGAGCGACGCGACGGCGGCGACCGAGAGATGCGCGGCATGAACGAAGATCAGGTCGATGTCCGGATTGGCGAGAAGCTGGTCCGACACGATCGAGCCGGCGGCCGAGGCTTCCCACTGCATGGCCGGCTTCGAGATGATGGTGACGTCCGGGAACGCCTTCATCTTCTCTTCAAAGCCCTTCTGGATGTCGAGCGTGTAGGGATCGCCGGGGTCGCCGAGGACCTGGAGGATCTTGCCCTTGACCGCGCCGTTCTTTTCCTTGAGCAGGCGCTCGGCCTCGCCGGCCGCGACATGGCCGATCTCGACCGTGCCGGCGACCGAAGTCAGGTCGCTTTTCGTCGAGGTGATCTGGCGGTCGAATTCCATCACCGGAATGCCGGCCGCGCGCGCGGCCTCGATCTGCGGCTTCAGGGCGTTGAAATCGACGGCGGCGAGCACGATTGCCGACGGCTTGAGCGCGATGACGTCATTCATCTGGCCCTGCTGCACGTCGGTCTTGTTGTCGGCGTTGAGCGCGACCGTCTCGTAGCCGACATCCTTCATGAACTTGGTGATCGCCGTCACCGAGCCGGTCTGGAATTCGTCCAGCAGGGTCGGCACGAGGTAATAGATCTTGCCCTTGTCGGCGGCCCAGGCGGCCGGGGTCAGGAAGGTTGCGGCGCCGAGCACGACGGCTCCCGCCAGAACACCCATCAATCGCTTCATATTGCTGTTCCCTTCGCTCTTGTTCAGTCTGGAAGTCCGGATGAGCTGTTAGCCAGCCCTATCCCGCGTGCTGGGCTTGACCGTTGGTCTGGTCTGCAGTCCGCGCGCGGCCGCCCAATGCCTCGCCGGTAATGAGATGCACGATCTGGTCCGGCGACGTTTCCGTCGTGCGGACATCGCCTGCGACCATGCCCTGGCGGATGACGACCATGCGGTCGGCAACCTGGAAGGCCTGGCTCATGATGTGCGTGATGAAGACGACACCGATGCCCTGGTCGGCGATGCGGCGGATCAGTTCGAGGCCGCGCCGCGTCTGCTCGACGCCGAGCGCCGCGAACGGCTCGTCGAGCAGAACCAGCTTGCCGCCCCAATGGACGAAGCGGTTGAGCTCGATCGCCTGGCGCTGGCCGCCGGAGAGATGCTCGACATTGGTGCGCAGCGACGGGATCTTGGTACCGGCCGAGGCCATCGCCTGGGCGACGACCTCTTCCATCGCCTTTTCCTGCAGCACCGGAATGCCGAAATACTTCTTCACGATCTCGCGGCCCATGAAGAAATTGGCCACGACGTCGACATTGGTGCAGAGCGACAGGTCCTGGTAGACGGTCTCGATGCCGGCCGCCTTGCCGTCGGCGGGCGAGGTGAAGTGCCGCTCGGCGCCGTCGTAGATCACCTTGCCGGTGCTCGGCTCCAGACCGCCGGAGATGATCTTCACCAGCGTCGACTTGCCGGCGCCATTGTCTCCGAGCAGCGCGACGACCTCGCCACGACCGATTTCAAAGCTGATGTCGCGCAGCGCCTGGATGGCGCCGAAGCTCTTGGAGATGTTTTCGAGCCGCAGGAGCGGTGCTTCGGTGGTCATGCAGCTACCTCTTTCTTTGCCGGGCCGGTCATGATCGGATCGCGGTCGGTCCGCTCCTCTTCGCCGGCGAAGAGGAGGCCAAATCGGGGGGACAGTGCGCCGGAAATCGCCAGCGCCGCCGCGCCGCGCAGGACCGCGTCCCGCCCATTGCTGGAAAGCGTGAGACGCGGCGTTGTGCGGCCGCGGCGCTCGGCCACGGAATGCATCAGCGGCTCGGTTCCCTCGATCAGCCGCTCGAGCAGCGCGTCGGAGGCGAGGCCGCCAATGACGATCGTCTCGGGATCGAACAGGTTCTCGATCGTGGCGATGGCCGATCGCAAGACCGGCGCGGCCTCCGCGATCCAGGCGTCGACCACGTCGGGATGCTCCGTGAGCGCGGTCTCAATGGTGGCGGTCGGATCCACCGCCTTGAGGCGACGGTCGAGCGCGTCGCGCGAGACATAGCGCTCCAGGCAGCCGCGATTGCCGCAGGGGCACGGGTCGCCGCCCGGCACCAAAGGAAGATGGCCGATCTCGCCGGCATTGCCATAGACGCCACGCAGCACCGTGCCGTCCTGCACGGTGGCGGCGCCGCCGAGGCCGACGCCGAAATAGATGTAATAGAACGCGCGGAAGTCGCGGCCGGCGCCATAGAGCCGCTCGCCCAGCGCCACCGCGCCCAGTTCCGCACCGGCGAAAACCGGCAGGACATTGGCTTCGGCGAGACGCTCGCCTACCGCAATGCCCTTCCAGCCCTCCAGCGTGGTCGGCCCGACGAAGCTCATGGAATCGACGTCGCTCGGACCTGGCATCGCCACGCCGATACCCAGCATGCGGCCATCGGGACGGAGTGCGCTCATTTCGGCGATCAGCGCCTCGAAGACGGGAAAGGTCGCTTCCGGCGAGACGCGGGACATCGGATGGTGGCGGGTGCCGACGATCTTGCCGGCGAGGTTGACCAGCGCGGCGGAAACGCCGATCGGCGTCACATGCAGGCCGATGGCAAAGCCGCCTTCCGGATTGAGCGTCAGATTGGTGCGCGGCAGCCCCCTGCCCTTCGGCGCCTCGCGCGAGCCCATGACGAAGCCCTGCAGCTCCAGCTCGCGGATGATGGTGGAAACCGTCTGGACGGTGAGGCCGACCTTGCGGGCGATCTCGCCACGAGCAATGGGCGCTTCCAGCCGGATCGTCTCGAGCACGATCCGCCGGTTATAGGGTCGCCCAAACTCCTGGTTCGTACCGCGCAGCGCCATCGTCGCTCCCATCCTTATGCCTCTACGTTAGGCGAGCCATTTATTAAGTCAAATGGATTTCTAGATTAGGCGGAAACGGTCCGGGAGCGGCATCCAGGCCCGTGCACAAGTGGCGGGCAACCGGTGCAAAAGCGTGTTCGCAAGCTGTGCAAAGCCGGTGCAAAGAGCGCGGAAAAGCCTGTGCAGAAGGCGGGGATAACGTTTGGGAAAATCTGTGAGGGCCTTGTGGAAAAGTCCCCGCCGAGGCTGTGGTTTTGCGCTGGAAACCTTGTGCATGTGCTGTGGATGCAAGGCCGCCCGCGCACAAAAAAGCCCCGGCGCGCAAGGCACCGGGGCGAATGTCCGTCGTTGGGACGAGACGGCGCGCGGCCGGCCTAGTCGGCCAGTTCGAACACGATGTCCTGCGCGCCCTTCCAGAGCGTCAGCTTGCCGAGCGCTACCAGGTTCTCGCGGCCTTCCGTGATCGTCAGGAAGTGGTTGCCCGAGAGCTGGCCGACCTTGGAGGAGAAGTCGACGCCGCCATAGGCGAGCAGGATTTCCGTCTCGCTGATGCCGCCGGGATAGAGGATGAACTCGCCGGGAGCCGGGTGGCTGGTGTTGTTCTCGAAGCCGAGGCCGAGATCGAGATCGCCCAGCGGGATCCAGCAGCCCTCGCCGCTCCAGCGAACATGGATGATCTTCTCGCGATAGGGCAGCAGCGTCTTGAACACGGCGCAGGTCTTCGGCGCCAGTTCTTCCTCGAGCTTGCCGTAGAAGGTGAACGGGCCTGCGGTGATTTTCAGCTTGGTCATTCGATCTCGTCTTTCTCGCTACGCTCGATGCAATCTTGGCGGTCGCCGTGCCCTCACCCTGACGTGATGGGCCGCGACCCGCAACCGGTTCGAGAGACGGGAACAATCATCCCGGCCTCTCGTTTTCCGTGACCTGTCACCTAGCACGAGGTTCGACATGTCCGCTTCCCTCAAGATTGTCATTGCAGCTTCAACGCTGATCGCCATATCCGCCGCCATGCCGGGTGCTGCTTCCGCCGCGACCCGGACCGGCACGCTGGTGTGCAAGGTGGCGCAGGGCATGGGTTTCATCGTCGGATCGAGCAAGAAGCTCGATTGCACCTTCAACTCCAAGCAAGGCGCCGAACGCTACACCGGCAAGATCAACAAGATTGGCCTCGATGTCGGCATGACGACCGGCGGCCAGATCGTCTGGGCCGTGATGGAGCCGTCCAGGCGACATGGCGACCTGACCGGCACCTATGCCGGCGCAACCGCCGAGGCGACCGCAGGGGTCGGTCTCGGCGCCAATGTGCTGGTCGGCGGCGGCAACAACTCCGTCTCGCTGCAGCCGCTCTCCATCTCGGGACAGAAGGGTCTCAATCTCGCGGCCGGCATCGGATCGGTGACCTTGTCGCGAGCCGGGCGCTAGGCGGACCGCGGGCGACACCGGGTCGCACGGCGGGCGGACGAAACATTTAGGCTATGGCAACCAAATATGCCGTACGGTGACCCTGCTTGCTACTCTGGGCTGGGTCAACCAGAGGGTTGCGTTGGATTGACCCGTCATAACGAACCGGGTTGATCCAATGCAGTGTGAGCCGAGCACGGACGGCAAGATGTTCGACATCGCGCCGGTTTCGCTGTGGGAAGAAGACTACAGCGGACTCAAGGCACTGTTCGTCGAGTGGCGGGAGGCCGGCGTCACCGATCTTAGCGCTTATCTGCGCGACGACCTTTCCCGCGTGAAGACCTGCTCCAGCCGCCTGCGCGTCCTCCGGGTCAACCGGAAGACGCTGTCGCTGTTTGAGGCCGACAGCCTCGGTCATCTCGTCGACAATCTCGACCGCGTGTTTCGCGACGACATGCTGCACGCCCATATCGACGAACTCGTGCAGCTCTGGAATGGCCAGACCGAATTCACCAGCCACACCGTCAACTACACGCTGGGCGGCAGGCGCCTCGACATCCAGCTCAAGGGCACGCTCGTGCCCGGCTTCGAGACGAGTTGGGAGCGCGTGCTGGTCGCCATCGAGGATGTGACCGAGCGCGAGACCGCACGCCGCGGCCTGGCCACGAGCGAGGAATATGCGCGCGGCCTGTTCCACCATTCGCCGGTCTCGCTCTGGGTCGAGGATTTCTCCAGCGTCAAGCGGCTGATCGACGAGATCCGGCTGAAGGGCATCATCGATTTCCGCGTCTTCACCGATGTGCATCCGGAATTCGTCACCCGCTGCATGAGCGAGATCCGCGTCATCGACGTCAACCGCCATACGCTGGAGCTGTTCGGCGCCGCCGACCTCCCCACCCTGCTGATGCATCTCGGCGACGTCTTCCGCGACGGCATGAACCGCCCGTTCCGCGAACAGCTGGTCGATCTCTGGGACGGCAAGCTGCTCCAGCAGCGCGAGGTGGTGAATTACGCGCTGGACGGTCGCGAACTGCATCTGCACCTGCAATTCTCCGTCCTGCCCGGCCACGAGCATGACTGGTCGCTGGTCCAGGTCGCGCTGACCGACATCACAGCCCGCAAGGCGGCCGAGGCCTATCTGGAATTCCTCGGCAAGCATGATGTCCTGACCAAGCTCTACAACCGCTCCTTCTTCGTCGACGAGCTGAACCGGCTGCGCCGCAACGGCCCGACGCCGATCTCGATCATCGTCGCCGACCTGAACGGGCTGAAGGCCGCTAACGACCAGTGGGGCCACGCGGCAGGCGACGAATTGCTGCGCCGCGCCGGCGAAGTGCTGGGCAAGCTGGTGACGACGCCGGCGCATTCAGCCCGTATCGGCGGCGACGAATTCGCCATCCTGCTGCCGGGCACGGACGAAGCCGGGGCGGAGAAGACGATCGAGGACATCCGCCGCCTCGTCGACCTCAACAACCAGTATTATTCCGGCAGCGCGCTGAGCCTGTCGCTCGGCGCGGCGACCAGTGCTCCCGGCGAGTCGCTGGAGGATGTGGTCAAGCGCGCCGACGCGCGCATGTATGAGGAAAAGCACCGCTACTACGGCCTGACGCCGCTGGAAAGCCGTCGCGAGGCGGCACTCGCCGAAGCCGGCCAGCAATCCTGACGTCGGGCGGGGCCGTTTGGCCTCAGTCCACTGTGGACAGAACGCCGCGCCGGGGCTTCTGCTGCAGCGCCGCGATGATCCGTGCCTATAAGATGCTGGTGTAGGATGCAGCAATGCAACCGGCTGATGGCGTCACGGAACGCCGGCGCGAATGGAGGAAAGCAAGATGACCCAGCCTGGCAACGACACCACCGACGGCGAAATCGGCTACCAGGAGCGTGAGGCCGTCGCTGTCTTCGACAGCGAGAAGGCCCTGAACGCGGCCGTCGATGCCTTGATGCAATTTGGCCTCCGCCAGAAGGACCTCAGCGTCCTCGCGCCGTCCGAGAAGCTCTCCGCATCCAATCCCACCACCGCGCTCGAAGACAAGGACGACGCCGCCCGTGCGGCTTACGTGACCCCGGATTCCCGCGTCGAGGGCCTTGCCGCCCTGACCGGCGGCCCGGCCCTCGTCACCGGCCTCGGTGCGGCGCTCGTCGCCGGCACGGTCGGCCTGGCACTGATCCCGACGCTGGCGGTCACGATCGGCGGCGCCGCCGCGACCGGATCGGTCGGCTTCATGCTGTCGCGCATCTTCGGCCGCAAGCATGCCGACGCCATTCAGCAGCAGCTCGCCAATGGCGGCCTGCTGCTCTGGGTGCATGCACCGGACACCAAGGACGATGCGAAGATCCTCGAGATCCTGACCCAAAATGGCGGCCGCGACGCCCATATCCATGTCGTGCACCGCAACTGGGGTATCGACGAAGTGCCGTTCAAGGACGCGAACCCGGACCCGCTGCTGAAGCTGTAACGGCCGCTCCGCCCTCAATTTCGACCAACGGCCGGCCATGCAGCGCATCGCCGGCCGTTTGATTCAGTCGTGATAGACAACCGACCGGCCGCCATCCATCGTCAGCACCGAGCCGGTGCTGAACGCGGATTCGTCGCTCGCGAGATAGACGGCGGCGAACGCCACCTGCTGCGGCGTGCCGATACGACGGACGGGGATCAGCCCTTCGATCCGGCTGCGGGCCGCGGCCGGATCGGGGAATTCGGCCAACCAGTCCTTGACCTTGTCCGTCTCGATATAGCCCGGCGCGATCGCGTTGATGCGGATGCCCTGCGGCGCATAGTCGACGGCGAGAGAACGGGTCAGGCCGAGCAGGCCATGCTTCGCCACCGGATAGGGGAAGGTGCCGGGGATGATCGCGAAGGCGTGGGTCGAGGCGATGTTGACGATCGAGCCCTGCCCCGCCTCCAGCATGCCGGGCAGCACGGCGCGGATCATGTGCCACGCGCCCTCAAGATTGACCGCCATGCAGCGCTGCCACGCTTCGTCGGTCAGTTCCATCGGATCGGCGAAGACATTGATGCCGGCATTGTTGACCAGCACGTCGACCCTGCCATAGCGCGCCAGCACGGTCTCGACGGCGGCCTCGACCGAGGCGCGCACGCCGATATTCGCCTCCGCCGTCACCACGGTGGCGCCGGCTTCTGTCATCTCGGCCGCGAAGGCGGCGAGCGCCGGCGCGTCGATGTCGACCAGCCCCAGCGAGGCCCCCTCGGCGGCGAACTGGCGGGCGATGGCCGCGCCGATGCCGCGCGCCGCCCCGGTGACGATGGCGATCTTGTTTTCCAGGCGTGCGGTCATTTTGGGTCCTACCAGTCGACGATGGTGCCGTCGGGCAGAACGGCCTCGCGTGTCGGAAACGGCTCCTGCTTCCAGGGATGCTTCGCGGCGACCGCCAGGTCGACCTCGACGCCGAGACCCGGCGCATGCGGGATCTGCCACGCGCCGTCGACGCGCTCGATCGGTCCCTGCACTACCTCGAAATACCACGGCACCGCGCCGGTCATCTCTTCCTGGATGATGAAATTGGGCGTGGCGATATCGAAATGCAGCGCCGCGACGCCGGCGATCGGCCCGAGCGGATTGTGCGGGGCGAGGCCGATGCCGGCCACCTCGGCCAGCGCCGCGATCCGCCGCGCCTCGCTGAAGCCGCCGCAATGGCAAAGGTCCGGCTGGGCGACGGTCATGGTCCGCGCCTCGATATAGGGCGCGAATTCGGCCGCGCTCGTCAGACGCTCGCCATGCGCAATCGGCACCGGCGAGGCATCGGCGATCACCTTCATCGAGGCGACGTCGCCGGGCGGGATCGGCTCCTCGGCGAACATGACGCCGAACGGTTCCAGCGCCCGCAGATAGGAAAGCGCTGCGCCGGCCGAGGCGCAGCGGCCGTGGAAATCGACCATCAGTTCGATCTCCGGCCCGACCGCCTCGCGCAGCGCGCCCATACTCCGAACGAAATCGTCGATCGCCGAAGGGGTCGCCGTGTAGTGGGTATAGGGCACGTTCACGACCTTCATCGCCTTGTAGCCCTGCTCCTTCACGGCGAGGCCGCGCTCAACCAGCGAGGAGGCGTCCATCGAATGATAGACGGCATCCATCTGGCCGAGGCCGAGATGGGTGTAGATCGGCACGCGGTCGCGCACCTTGCCGCCGAACAGGCGCCAGACGGGCACGCCGAGCGACTTACCGAGAATGTCCCAAAGGGCCATCTCGATGCCGGACAGCGCCGTCATGCCGATGACGCCGAGCGGCTGCCAGAAGCCATGCTTCTTCATCGCGCGGACGGCGTGCTCGATATCGCGCGGGTCGAGCCCGAGCAGGATCGGCTCGAGGTCGGCGATGGCGCCGACAATGGCGCGCGCCTTCCATTCCAGCGTCGCCTCGCCCCAGCCATAGAGGCCCGGCTGGTCGGTCAGGACGCGGACGAACACCCAGTTCCGCATCTCCGCATTGACGACATGCGTCTCAATCCTAGTGATCTTCATGGATGAGGTCCTAGCGCCGGCCGAGGGAACGGGAGCGCAGATTGTCGAGAAGAACCGCGAGCAACAGGATCAGGCCGCGCACGACATACTGATAGAAGGCCTGGATGTTGAGCAGGTTCATGACGTTCTCGGCAATGCCCAGGATGAGCACGCCGACGATGACGCCGGTGATCGCCGCGCGGCCGCCGGCGAGCGACACGCCGCCGAGCACGCAGGCCGAGATGACCGAAAGCTCCAGCCCGGTCGCCGCATTGGGCTGGCCCGAGGTGATGCGCGAGGCGAGCAGGATGCCGGCAATGGCGCAGACCAGACCCTGCAGCGTGAAGATCCAGATCCGCATCCAGTCGACATTGACGCCGGCCAGCCGCGAGGCCTCGGGATTGCCGCCGATCGCCAGCGTGTTGCGGCCGAAGACGGTGCGGTTCAGCACGAAGCCGAAGATGACGAACAGCGCGACCATCACCCAGATCGGCGTCGGCACGCCCAGGAACTTCGACAAAGCGAGCTGGTAGAACGACGCGTCGTTGATGCCGACGGCGCGGCCATCCGAGGAGATCAGCGCCAGGCCACGCACGATCTGCATGGTGGCGAGCGTCGTGATCAGCGCATTGATCTTCAGCTTGGCGATGACGACGCCGTTGACGAAGCCGACAAAGGTGCCGAAGCCAACGGCGATCAGCAGGCCGAGCGGGATCGAGCCGGTGGCGTTCGAGGCCATGACGGCGACCATGCCGGAAAAGGCGACGATCGAGCCGACCGAAAGGTCGAAGTCGCGCGAGGCCAGGCAGAACATCATCGTGCAGGCGACGATACCGATGGTGACGACCGACTGCAGCAGGCCGAGCATGTTGCGCTCGGTCAGGAAGTTCGGGACCGTCAGCGACACCACCGCGAAGGCGATGGCGAAGATCACGACGAGGCCCTGCTCGCCGAGCAGGATGCGTTTCAGGGAACCGGTCATCAGGAAACCTTCTGGATGGGTTCGGCGGCAGAGCGGTCCGGCAGCGCGGCCGCGAGAATGGCGCGTTCGTTGAATTCGGGACGATCGAAGGTGGCGGCGATGCTGCCGCCGCACATGACGGCGACGCGATCGGAAATGCCCATCACCTCCGGCAACTCGCTCGACACGACGACGATGGCGAGACCCTTTTCGGCCAGCGAATAGAGCAGGTCGTAGATCTCCGCCTTGGCACCGACGTCGATGCCGCGCGTCGGTTCGTCGACGATCAGCACCTTGACGTTCTCCTCCGCCAGCCAGCGGGCGAGGATCACCTTCTGCTGGTTGCCGCCGGACAGGTTGACGATGTCCTGCTTGCGCGACGGGGTGCGGATGCGCAGGCTCTTGATGAAGCCATCCGCCAGCGCCGCTTCCTTGCCAAGGTCGAGGATGCCGAAGGGCGAGAAGTGCCGCCGCGCCGAGATCGAGATGTTGTCGGAAACCGAGCGGCCCTGAACGATGCCGTCGAACTTGCGATCCTCCGGGCAGAGCACCAGGCCGGCGCGGATCGACTGCCGGGGGTCACTGGCTGCGACCGGCCTGCCGTCGATCGAGACGCTGCCGGCACCGCGGGAATCGGCGCCATAGACGAGGCGCATCAACTCGCTGCGGCCGGCGCCGACCAGGCCGAAAAAGCCGAGGATTTCGCCGGAGCGCGCCTCGAAGCTGACCGGCTTCGGCAGGCGGGTGCCGGAAAGCCCGGCGACCTTGAGGCGGACCTCGCCGATGGCGCGTCCGCGCCAGCCCCAGATGTCGCTGATCTCGCGGCCGACCATCTCGGACACGATCTGGTCGCGCGTCACGCCTTCCATCGTCGCGTGATGGGCGGCAAGCCGGCCATCGCGCAGCACGGTGCAGCCGTCGCAGAGGCGGAAGATCTCGTCGAGCCGGTGCGAGATGTAGAGGATGACCTTGCCCTGCTCGCGCAGCCGGTCGATCAGCTTGAACAGGATCTCGCTTTCGCGCGAGGAGAGCGACGAGGTCGGCTCGTCCAGCGCGATTACACGGGCATCCTGCATCACCGCCTTGGCGATCTCGATCATCTGCCGCTCGCCGATCGAGAGTGCCGCGACCTTGGTGCGCGGGTCGACGTCGATGCCGATATCCCGGAGCTTGCTGCCGACATCCTCGACCAGCTCGCGGAAGCTGATGATGCCGGCCCTGGCCGGGAAATGGCCGAGGCGCAGGTTCTCGGCAACCGTCAGGCCGGGCACGAGCTGCAATTCCTGGTGCACGACGGTCACGCGGGCCGCGAAGGCGTCGCGGGTCGAATGGAAATTCTGGGCGGCGCCCTCGATCCGGATTTCGCCGGTATCGGCGCGCGTATCGCCGGAGAGGATCTTGATCAGGGTCGACTTGCCGGCGCCGTTCTCGCCCATCAGGCCGTGAACCCGGCCCTTGCCGATGCCGAAGGAGATGTCCGAAAGCGCCTGAACGCCCGGGTATCCCTTGGTGATATTGGAGAATTCTAGAAAGTGCGTCATGTCCCGACCCTCCCCGCAAACGAGAACCGGCGGCGGAACGGATCCGCCGCCGGGATATCCGAGGCCGCGTGACTACTCGATGCCGAGATCCTTGCGGACGGCTTCGTAATTGTCGCGAAGAGCGAGTTGGCCGGCGGTGAGCGTCAATGCCGGCGGCGCCTTGTCGTTGGCGATCCAGTCATACATGTTCAGCGCCGTCTCGTAGCCGTGACGCTTCGGCGAGATGATGACGGTGCCGACGAAGCCGGTGGCGTCGGCCTTCTTGAACTCGTTGATCGCGGATTCGGCGCCGCCGATGCCGACGCCGATGACATTGGCGGCCGGGATGCCGACGCTTTCGGTCGCGCGGACGGCGCCGAGCACGGCTTCGTCGTTGAGGCCGAAGGCGACCCAGTTCTTGATGTCGGCATGCTTGTTGAGCACGACGGTGGCGGCGTTCAGCGCCGCTTCCGTATCGGTCTTGGCCTGCGGCGCATCGAAGATGTTCTCGGCCGGGAAGCCGGCAGCCTTCAGGGCAGCGATCGCGCCATCGACGCGGTCGACGGCGGTCGGCAGCTGGTCATAGGAGACGCGGATCGCGCCCACCGTCTTCGGGTCCCAGCCGCGCTTCTTGATCTCGGCCGCGATCGCCTCGCCAACGGCCTCACCGATCTTGGTGGCCGAGATGCCCATATGCGGCACGGCTTCGAGCGGCTTGCCATCGGCATCGACCAGACGGTCGTCGACGGTCATGACCTTCAGGCCATTTGCCTCGGCCTTGGCGACGATGCCCGGGCCGAGCTTGACGTCCGGGGTGCAGACGATAAAGCCCTGCGCGCCCTGGGCGCCCAGATTGTCGATCGCCGACTGCAGCTTCTCGCCGTCCTCGGCGCCGATCTTGACGAGGGTGAAGCCCTTCTCCTTGGCCGCGACCTCGGCGAACTTCCATTCGTCCTGGAACCAGGGCTCTTCCGGCTGCTTGACGATGAAGCCGATCTTGACGTCGGCGGCGTAGGCCGACGACAGGGCGATCATCACGGCTGCACCAGCCATGATGGCACTCTTCCAAAGGCGCATTGTTCTCTCTCCCACGAGAATTCGTTCCTCCGCCTCTCCGAGCGGGGGTGAGAATCCATATTTCGAATCATCATACCCGTCAACTTCTGTTGTATGATTATATAAGCGCGGGATCCGCCCTTGATCCCGTGACAGCCGCGTGGGATTGGCAGGGAGCCGATCCCAGAATGACGACACCCGAACCGAGTCCGATGACGAGCCCAGCCGAGACCACCGCCGAGACGGGTGCCGACACGCTTGTCCGCCGCGCCAAGCCGCGCGTGCAGAAGGAGATCATCGCGACGCTGGCGCGCGCCATCGCCTCCGGCCGCTTTCCGCCCCACAGCAATCTGCCGCGCGAAAACGACCTCTGCGCCGAATTCGGCGTCAGCCGGACAGTGATCCGCGAGGCGTTGAAGGTGCTGGAATCGAAGGGGCTGGTGCGCGGCCGTCCGCGCGTCGGCACCACGGTGCGCGACAAGGAGGACTGGAACCTCCTCGATCCCGACATCGTCGACTGGATGGGGACGGGATTTCTGGATCCGGCGCTGCTGATGTCGATCCTGGAGGCGCGGCGCGCCATCGAGCCGGCGGCCGCGGCCCTGGCCGCGACCCGCGCCACCACGCAGGAGATCGCCGATCTCGACCACGCCTGGCAGCGCATGGCCGGCGCGGTCGACGACGAGGCCTTCACGGAAGCAGATGTGGCATTCCACACCGTGCTGCTGAAGGCGAGCCACAACCGCGTCTTCGCGCAGTTTTCGGGCCTGATCCACGCCGCGATGCAGCGTGCGCTCGGCGCGTCCAATCGCTCGGTCGCCAACCACGAGGAGGCGCTTCGCGTGCATCACTGGCTGGTCGAGGCGCTGCGCCTTCGCGACGAGCCGGGAGCCCGCCAGGCCGTCAACGCCATCCTCGATCTTGCCGAACGCGATCTCCGCGCCGCCGCGGCGGCGGAGAGCTGATGGCCGGCAGCCAGGCTGCCGGCCCGCTTTCGATCGGTCAGGCCGTCAGGGCGGCGGCGTTGTCGGCCGCGTAGGTCGCGACTGAACGCGGCGCCCTGCCGGTCAGCGTCTCGACATCGCCCGTCGGGGCAGCCGTCCAGCCCTGGCGCACCGGATAGAAGATCGAGGTGAGCAGGCCGGCATAATCAGCCGGCACGCCGGCGCCGGTCAGCAAGGCGATGAAGGCGTCATCCTCGACCGGCGTGTAGACGACCGGCTTGCCGACCACGTCGGACAGGATCTCGGCTGCATCGGCATAACCCAGCGCCTCGGGGCCGGTCAGGTTGAAGGCGCGGCCGTCGAAGCGATCGGTGGTCAGGGCCGCCGCCGCACTGGCCGCGATGTCGCGCACGTCGATGAAGCTCGACTTGCCATCCGCGGCCGGCACCGCGATCACGCCATGGTCGAGGCCGGCCTTCCAGTAGGTATGGAAATTGTCGGCGAACCAGTTCGGCCGCAGGATCACATAGGGCACGCCGGATTTCTCGATGGCGATCTCAACCTGGCGATAGGGAATGGAATCGTCGGCCTCGACGCCGAAGACGCTCTGGAACACGATCTTGACGTTGCGCGCGACTGCGGCCTCGACGACTGGCAGCAACATTTCCTTCGCCGCGACATAGCCGGCCGGCAGCATCAGATAGAGGCGGTCGACGCCCTCGAAAGCCGCTGTGACGCTGGCGGGATCGGCATAATCGAAGGCAACGCCCTCGGCGTCCTCGACCGGCTTGCCGGAACGCGACGCGGCCTTGACCGCCTCGCCCTTGGCCAACAGCGCCTTGACCAGCGGCGTGCCGACATTGCCGGTGGCGCCAAGCACGAGGATCTTGTTCGTCATCTCTTCCATCCTAGTTTCATTTGGAAACCTTGTTTCGATTTGCTACATACTGCCGATCGAGACGGGGCAAAAGAGAGCACTTTTGGCTCACATGGTTTCCTCGGGGATACCGGGGCAGGAGAACGCAATGGAAACGTCGATTCTGCAGCGCGCCTATGACGTCTATGAAGACCGCTGCCCCACGCGGCTGGTGCTGGACCGGATCGCCGACAAATGGGCGCTGCTGATCCTCGACCGGCTGCAGGGCGAGCCGGTGCGCTTCAACCACATCCGGCGCGACATCAAGGGCATCTCGCAGAAGGTGCTGTCGCAGACGCTCAAGAAGCTGGAGCGAGACGGGCTAGTCTCGCGCACCGTCTTCGCCACCGTGCCGGTGACGGTCGAATATGCGCTGACGCCGCTCGGCCGGACGCTGACCGAGACGGTCGCAACGCTGGCCCATTGGGCCGAGCGCAACATGGACGCCGTTCTGACGGCGCAGAAGACCTATGACGCGGCGGTGGAGCTGCGCTGACTGCCGCGCTCGATTGCCATCATCCTGAGGTGCCCGAGCGCAGCTCGGGCCTCGAAGGACGCACGGTCGAGGATGCAGATCGATTGCGCAGCCTACCTGCGTGCTTCGAGACGGCCCTTCGGGCCTCCTCAGCATGATGAGGGAGGTGTCTCGCAGCCGAGAAACGGCGGAGGCGCAGGAGTGCCCCCTCCCCAAGACCGCCTAGGGCGGTCTTGACCCTCCCTCAAGGGGAGGTTCAAGCATCCGGCCAGTCTCAATCCCAGGCAAGCGCGCCGCCGTTCTGGTATTCGATGACGCGGGTCTCGAAGAAGTTCTTCTCCTTCTTGAGATCCATCGCTTCCGACATCCAGGGGAACGGATTCTCGGTCTCCGGGAACACCGGCGCGAGGCCGAGCTGGGCGCAGCGGCGGTTGGCGATGAAGTGCATGTAGCTCTCGCACAGCGCCGCATTCAGGCCGAGGAAGCCGCGCGGCATGGTATCGCGGCCATAGGACGCCTCCAGCTCCGCCGCCTCGCGGATCATCGAACGCAGCTCGTCCTGGAACGAAGCCGTCCAGAGATGCGGATTTTCCGCCTTGATCTGGTTGATGACGTCGATGCCGAAGTTCAGGTGGATGCTCTCGTCGCGCAGGATGTACTGGTACTGCTCGGCGATGCCGACCATCTTGTTGCGGCGGCCGAGCGACAGGATCTGCGCGAAGCCGGTGTAGAACCACATGCCCTCGAAGATGACATAGAAGGCGACGAGATCGCGCAGGAAGGCCTGGTCGGTCTCGGGCGTGCCGGTCTTGAAGTCGGGATCGTCGAGATGCTGGGTGTGCTTCAGCGCCCAGGCCGCCTTGTCGGTGATCGACGGCACTTCCCGGTACATGTTGAACAGTTCGCCCTCGTCGAGGCCGAGGCTTTCGACGATGTACTGGAAGGTGTGCGTGTGCACCGCCTCTTCAAAAGCCTGGCGCAGCAGGTACTGCCGGCATTCCGGATTGGTCAGGTGGCGATAGATCGCCAGCACGATGTTGTTGGCAACGAGGGATTCTGAGGCGGCGAAGAAGCCGAGATTGCGCTTGATGGCGCGGCGCTCGTCCTCGGTCAGCCCGTCCTTCGACTTCCAGAGCGCGATGTCGGCCTGCATCGAGACCTCGGTCGGCATCCAGTGATTATTGCAGCCGGCGAGGTATTTTTCCCAGGCCCAGCGATATTTCAGCGGCAGCAGCTGGTTCACGTCGGCGCGGCAATTGATCATCGCCTTGTCGTCGACGGAGACCCGGCCGCCGGCGCGGTCGATGGCGCCGAGGCCGGTGGCATCGGCGATCGGTTCACCCTGCCCCGCTGCCGCGAAAGGCGCGCCCGGGGCGGGAGCGGATTTGGGTTCGGACCAATCGAGCATGGTCAACTCCTTGGAATTTTGATGGCGCAGCATGAAGCGCGGCCGAGAGGTCTTGTTTCACCTCTCCCTGAGGGAGAGGTCGACGGCGAAGCCGGCGGGTGAGGGGTTGAGGCATCTCCGGAAGGGCTGGAAAGCCCCTCACCCCAGCCCTCTCCCGCGAGCGGTAGAGGGGGCGGGCCGGAGGCTCGCCTGCCCGTCGCCCCGGCTGAAGAGCCCTCGCCCGCTTGCGGGAGAGGGTTGGGTGAGGGTCTTGCTTGCATCCCGATCCCTGCAGCTCGGCATCGCAAGTCCAAGCCCCCCTACTGGCAGGCTTCGCAGTCGGGGTCGTCGATGGAACACGCCTGGCCCCAGGCTTCGCCGATCGGGATCGCGATCGGAGCCGGTGCCAGCTTCGCAGCCGGCACCACGATCGGCGCAGCGGCGACCGGGGCGGTGGCGAGCACGGCCGAGACCGAATTGAGCTTGCCGTCCGTACCCTTCAGCGTCGACTTCTCGACATGCGTCGCCGAGCGCGAGCGCAGGTAATAGGTCGTCTTCAGGCCGCGCTGCCAGGCGAGGCGATAGAGCGCGTCGAGCTTCTTGCCCGAGGGATTGGCGATGTAGAGGTTGAGCGACTGCGCCTGGTCGATCCACTTCTGCCGCCGCGCCGCCGCCTCGATCAGCCAGGCCGAGTCGATCTCGAAAGCGGTCGCGTAGAGCGCCTTCAGATCGTCCGGGATGCGGTCGATCGGGCCGATACTGCCGTCGAAATATTTGAGATCCGACACCATCACCTCGTCCCAGAGGCCGCGCGCCTTGAGATCATGCACGAGCGCCGCGTTCACCACGGTGAAGTCGCCCGACATGTTCGATTTGACGAACAGGTTCTGGTAGGCCGGCTCGATCGACTGCGCCACGCCGCAAATGTTGGAGATCGTTGCCGTCGGCGCGATCGCCATGGTGTTTGAATTGCGCATGCCGACCGTCTTGACCCGCTCGCGCAGGCCTTCCCAGTCGAGCACGGTCGAACGATCGAGCTCCAGCCCGCCGCGCGCTTCGGCCAGCAGCTCCACCGAGTCGATCGGCAAAATGCCCTGCGACCAGAGCGAGCCGTCGAAGCTCGGATAGCGGCCGCGCTCGGCGGCGAGGTCGGTCGAGGCCGAGATCGCATGGAAGGAGATCGCCTCCATGCTCTCATCGGCGAAGCGGACGGCGGCTTCCGAGGCATAGGGAATGCGCAGCGCCTGCAGCGCGTCCTGGAAGCCCATCAGGCCGAGGCCGACCGGGCGGTGACGCAAATTGGAGCGGCGCGCCTCGGGGATGGTGTAGAAATTGATGTCGATGACATTGTCGAGCATGCGCATCGCCGTCTGGACGGTGCGCGCCAACCGGTCGAGATCGAGGCCGTCGCCAACGATATGATGAGCGAGGTTGATCGAGCCGAGATTGCAGACCGCGACCTCGTCATTCGACGTGTTGAGCGTGATCTCGGTGCAGAGATTGGACGAATGCACGACGCCGGCATGGCGCTGCGGCGAGCGGATGTTGCAGGGATCCTTGAAGGTGATCCAGGGATGTCCGGTCTCGAACAGCATGGTCAGCATGCGGCGCCAAAGGTCGGTCGCCTTGACCTCCTTGTGGACGCGCATCTCACCGCGCTTCGCCTTCGCCTCATAGCTCTCATAGGCGCGCTGGAAGGCGGGGCCGTAGAGATCGTGCAGGTCCGGCGTCTCGTCGGGCGAGAACAGGGTCCACGGACCATCCTCGGCGACGCGCTGCATGAACAGGTCCGGCACCCAGTTGGCGGTGTTCATGTCATGCGTGCGGCGGCGGTCGTCGCCGGTGTTCTTGCGGAGATCGAGGAATTCCTCGATGTCGACATGCCAGGTCTCGAGATAGGCGCAGACGGCGCCCTTGCGCTTGCCGCCCTGGTTGACGGCGATCGCCGTGTCGTTCGCCACCTTCAGGAACGGCACCACGCCCTGGCTCTCGCCATTGGTGCCCTTGATGTGTGCTCCGAGGCCGCGCACGCGCGACCAGTCATTGCCCAGCCCGCCGGAATACTTCGCCAGCAGCGCATTGTCCTTCACCGACTTGAAGATGCCCTCGAGATCGTCCGGCACGGTGGTGAGGAAGCAGGACGAAAGCTGCGGCCGCAGCGTGCCCGAATTGAACAGGGTCGGCGTCGAGGCCATGAAGTCGAAGGACGACAGCAGATTGTAGAACTCGATTGCCCGCGCCTCGCGGTCGATCTCGCGGATCGCCAGCCCCATGGCGACGCGCATGAAGAAGGCCTGCGGCAGCTCGATGCGGGTGCCGCCGGTCTGCAGGAAATAGCGGTCGTAGAGGGTCTGCAGGCCAAGGAACTGGAAGTTCAGGTCCCGCTCGGGTTTTAGCGCAGCGGCGAGGCGGACCAGATCGTAGCGGCCAAGCTCGCCATCGACCAGTTCATGCTCGATGCCGACCCGGATGAAGGCCGGGAAATAGTCGGCATAGCGGCCGGCCATCTCGCTCTGCGTCGGCTGGACCGGAATGCCCTGCACGAAGGAAACCGCCTCGGCGCGCAGCATATCGAGCAGCAGGCGGGCGCTGACAAAGGCGTAGTTGGGCTCGCTCTCGACCAGCGTGCGGGCGGCCATCACCGGGGCCAGCGCCAATTCGGCCAGCGAAATGCCGTCATAAAGATTGCGGCGGGTTTCCGAGAGGATCGCGCCGGCATCGACATCGGCAAGCCCGGCGCAGGCCTCGTCGACGACGAGTTGCAGGCGGCGCTCATCCAGCGGACGCAGCACGCCATCGGCGCCGCGCACCTGCAGCAGCGGCGCGCCGACCGGGGCGACCGCCTCGGCGGTGCGGCGGGCGCGGGCGCGCTCCTCGCGATACAGAACATAGGCGCGGGCGACCTTGTGGTGCTCGCCGCGCATCAGCGCCAGCTCGACCTGGTCCTGCACGTCCTCGATATGGAGCGCGCGATCGGAGCCGACGCGGCGCGTCAGCGCGCTGACGATCTGGCCGGTCAGGTCGTCGACGATCTCATGCACGCGGCGCGAGGCGGCGGCGCTGTTGCCCTCGACGGCGAGAAACGCCTTGGTCAGCGCGACGGCGATCTTGGACGCATCGAAATCCGACAGCGAGCCGTTGCGGCGGATGACGTGAAAGGCCGGCGTGGCGGCGGCGGAAGGCTTGGACGGTACGGGGGCCGGCGAAAGCGAAGGATAGGAGGCGACCGGCGCGCTACGGTCTTGATCAATCGTCTGTGTCATCGGCTTCAGCCCAAAATTGGTTGGGAGCAAAGGCCGAGCGAAGCGAACAGGACGAACGGCCCCCAAAAAGGCCGCACGAAACCAGCGCTCCACCGGGACACCCCGCCCGAGGATTCTTTCAGTCTGTCGGGGCAGGTTTCCTGGCTCACGGGTCGTCGCTCTGCCCACCTTCCCGGGACCTCGCGGTCCCAGTGGTCTCTCCGGGCAGACACTCGCCGTTCACAGTTGCGGGGGCAGCTCCGGCTCCACCCTTTCGGGCGTTCCGGCATTCCCTCTTAGCCCTGGGTCTTGCGACTCAGGAGAACCTCGACACGCAGATGTAGACGCCCATGCGCCTCCATCGTCAATATCTAGTTATTGTTGACAGGATTGCGAATCGGCGGCCCGGCCGCATTCCGAAGCCGACCCGCCAATTCCCGGCTGTGGAAATTCCTCCCAACTGCCGCTTTAGCTGGCGCTCGCATACATGCCGGTGGTGCGGAACTCGGTCGGACTGGTGCCGAAGAAGCGGCGGAACACCTTGGCGAAATAGTTCGAATCGTCGAAGCCCGACAGCACCGCCACTTCCTTGACCGACAGCACCTGCTGGCCGGCGAGCAGACGGGCGGCGCGTCGCATCCGCTCCTGCAGCACGAATTCGGCCGGCGGCATGCCCTCGCTCGCCGCGAACATGCGCGAGAAATGCGCCCGGCTGAAGCCGGAGAATTCCGCCAGTTCCGGCACGGAGAGCGGCTTGTCGAGATTGGCGAGGATGTGCTCGACCACCCGCTGGATCACGCCATTGTCGGCCAGCGACGCGCCATGCGAGCCGAACACGTCGTCATAGAGCGCGGTCGCCGCCTCATAGGCGACGGCCGAGGCGGCGCCGGGCGTTTCGCCGCCCCCATCGATCAGCCGCAGGCTGCAATCGGCGAGATGGTCGATCGTGTCGGGCCGCAGCCGCAAGACCGGCCCCGTCGCCTCCAGGATCTGGCGGTGGATGCGCAGCGCCTCCTGCCCGTTCATCGAGATCCAGAAGAACTCCCAGGGGGTTCCCGGCTCGACCGAATAGCAGTGATTGTGCGGCACGACGACCAGCATCGTCTCGCCCGGTCCGATCCGGTAATGACGCCGGTCGTAGCGCAGCTTGCCGGAGCCGGCGACGGTGTGCTGGAGCACGGTGAACGGCGTCTGGCCCCGCTTGCGACCATCCCAGCTATAGCTCGAATCGGTGCGGATTTCGTAGCCGGTGCTGGTCGGCATGGTGTGCAGCCGGTGGCGGCCGCGGGGCAGCGATACGGTCTTCATGACCGGGGCACGCTGGGCCAATTCTCCGAGCATAAAATCACCCACGAAAGCACAAATTCTCTCTGGTTCACGCATGAACCTTGCGCATACTAGCCTCGAGCCAAGCGGCCGGGCGATAAAAAAGAGCAGCAGCATGAGCCAATACCACCCGAGGCTGCCGAAACCCCGCCGAAATCGAGGCAATTCCGTACCTTTCTGACCGCCCCATTCGAGCTCTCTTGCCAGGAACCGCGCCCAGGGCGCGCCGGCCGCCTCCGAGGAACCCCAGAAACGCCATGTCCAGTTTCAAGATCGCCATCATCGGCGCCGGCAGCGTCGGCTTCACCAAGAAGCTGGTCTCCGACATCCTCTGCGTGCCGGAACTGCGCGAGGTCGAATTCGCGCTGACCGACATCAGCGAGCACAATCTGACCATGGTCCGGCAGATCCTCGACCGCATGGTCGCGGAGAACAAGCTGCCGACCAAGATCACGGCGACCGCCAACCGGCGCGAGGCGCTGACCGGCGCGCGCTACGTCATCAGCTGCGTGCGCGTCGGCGGGCTCGAGGCCTATGCCGACGATATCCGCATCCCGCTCCAATATGGCGTCGACCAGTGCGTCGGCGACACGATCTGCGCCGGCGGCATTCTGTACGGCCAGCGCAACATCCCGGTTATCCTCGACTTCTGCAAGGATATCCGCGAGGTCGCCGAGCCGGGCGCGCGCTTCCTGAACTATGCCAACCCGATGGCGATGAACACCTGGGCGGCGATCGAATACGGCAAGGTCGACACGATCGGCCTCTGCCACGGCGTGCAGCATGGCGGCGAACAGATCGCCGAAGTGCTGGGCGCGACCGACGAGAGCGAGCTGGAATTCATCTGCTCCGGCATCAACCACCAGACCTGGTATGTCGACATCCGCTTCCGCGGCCGCAAGATCGGCAAAGACGAGCTGGTCGCCGCCTTCGAGGCGCATCCCGTCTTCTCGCAGCAGGAGAAGGTCCGCATCGACGTCCTGAAGCGCTTCGGCTTCTATTCGACCGAGAGCAACGGCCATCTGTCGGAATACCTGCCCTGGTACCGCAAGCGGCCGGACGAGATCCATCGCTGGATCGACATGTCGAACTGGATCCATGGCGAGACCGGCGGCTATCTCCGCCACTCGACCGAGACCCGCAACTGGTTCGAGACCGACTTCCCGAAGTTCCTGGAGGACGCCGGCAAGCCGCTCGACCCGAAGAAGCGCTCGAACGAGCACGCCAGCCACATCCTCGAGGCGCTGGAGACCGGGCGCGTCTATCGCGGCCACTTCAACGTCAAGAACCGCGGCATCATCACCAACCTGCCCGAGGATGCGATCATCGAATCGACGGGCTTCGTCGACCGTTTCGGCCTCAACATGACGGCCGGCATCAAGCTGCCGGAAGCCTGCGCCGCCACCTGCCTGTCGTCGATCAATGTCCAGCGCATGGCCGTCCACGCCGCCGTCACCGGCGATGTCGAGCTCTTGAAGCTCGCCGTGCTGCATGACCCGCTGGTCGGTGCGATCTGCTCGCCGGACGAGGTCTGGCAGATGGTCGACGAGATGCTGGTCGCCCAGGCGCGCTGGCTGCCGCAATACGCCCACGCCATCGACGACGCCAAGGCGCGCCTGGCCAACAAGACCGTCGCCACGCGCGACTGGCAGGGCGCGGCGCGGCGCGAGGTCCGGGGCATCGAGACAGTCCGCGCCGAGCGGGCCAAGGAAAAGGCCGAGGCGGCAGAGTAGCCGCCGGGCCGAAAGCTGGATCCGGCGCGGCGGGAGGAGCCATCGCGCCGGATCGGCAACCCATGTCGCGCCCTTGGGACGGCGCTTCGCGGGAGGCCGCCATGGAAGGCAGAAGAAACGGGTGCCGGCGCGTCGCGCCGGTGCCGTTCAAAGGGGAGGAACTATGAACAGATACGCATTGGCTCTTGGTGGAGCCGGCCTGCTTCTGGGCGTTTCGGTCCTGGCCGCGCAGGCCCAGGTGAAGCCGCCGATCACGCCGCCCGATCCGCCGAAATTCGACGCCCAGGGCAAGATCGACTATGTCGGCGCGGCCGACATGCTCGAATTCAAGGCGCTGCCCGAATATCACGAGCCCGATTGGGTCACGAAGAACTTCGTCTCGACCGGCAAGCTGCCCGCCGTCAAGGACCGCCTCCCCAAGGAGCCGATGGTCTACAAGACCGGCAACATGGTCGATGGCCTCGGCGTCTATGGCGACACGATGCGCCATGTCATCGGCGGCCGCCCGGAAGGCTGGAACTACATTGGCGGCCAGTCGCAGGGCTGGGGCGGCATCGATATCGGCCTCTCCGAATGCCTGACCCGCTCGGGTCCGCTGTTCCAGATCAAGGCGGATGAGCTGCAGCCGCTGCCGAACCTCGCCAAGAGCTGGGAATGGTCGGAAGACGGCCACACCCTGACCATGCACCTCATCGAAGGCGCGAAGTGGTCGGACGGACAGCCGTTCACCACCGCCGACGCGATGTTCTACTGGGACGACAACGTCAACGATCCGAACGTCACGCCGCTGAACGGCGCCGCGCCCGGCTCGTTCGGCGAAGGCACGACGCTGAAGGCCGATGGCGACTACACGCTGATCTGGACCTTCAAGGAAGCCTTCCCGAAGCAGTATCTCTACCAGATGGCCTATGGCACCTTCTGCCCCGGCCCGGCGCATATCCTGAAGCCGCAGCATCCCAAATACTCGAAGAACACCTACGAGCAGTACAAGAACGCCTTCCCGCCGGAATACATGAACATTCCAGTGATGGGTGCGTGGGCTCCTGTCGAGTATCGCCCCGACGACATCATCGTCATGCGGCGCAATCCCTATTACTGGAAGGTCGACGAGGCGGGCAACCAGCTGCCCTACCTGAACGAGCTGCACTACAAGCTCTCGACCTGGGCCGATCGCGACGTCCAGGCCGTGGCCGGATCGGGCGATTTCGCCAATCTCGAGCAGCCGGAAAGCTTCGTCGAGGCGCTCAAGCGCTCGGCAAGCGCCGACGCGCCGGCCCGCCTGGAATTCGGCCCACGCATCATCGGCTATTCGCTCTATACGAACCTCTCGGCCAATGGCTGGGGCGAGCCGGACGAGCGCGCCCAGGCCGTGCGCGAGCTGAACCGCAACGAGCATTTCCGCAAGGCGATCACCTCGGCGGTCGACCGCAAGCGCCTCGGCGAGTCGCTGGTCAAGGGTCCGTTCACGACCATTTATCCCGGCGGCATCTATTCCGGCACGACCTACTACGACAAGGATTCGACCGCCTACTATCCCTTCGATCTCGAAGGCGCCAAGGCTGAACTGGCGCTGGCGGGCCTGAAGGACACCGATGGCGACGGCATCGTCAACTTCCCGGCCGGAACGGCGGGCGGCAAGAACGTCGAGGTCACCCTCCTCGTCAATGCCGACTACCAGACCGACAAGAGTCTCGCCGACGGCGTCGTGGCGATGATGGAGCCGCTCGGCATCCGCGTCCTGCTCAACCAGGTCGAGGGCAAGCAGCGCGACGCGCTGCAGCAGGGCGGCCAGTTCGACTGGATGATCTTCCGCAACCAGGAAGACCTGACCTCGGTCGTGCAGAAGACCGTCAACCTGGCGCCGCTCGGGCCGAAGACCAGCTGGTTCCACCGTGCCGGCAAGGACGGCCAGCTCGACCTGCTGCCCTTCGAGAAGGAGATCGTCGACGTCGTGAACAAGTTCATCACGACGCCGGACGCGAACGAGAAGCTGGCGCTGATGAAGCAGTTCCAGAAGCTCTACACGGAGAATGTCTACGGCATCGGCCTGACGCAGTATCCGGGTGCGCTGATCATCAACAAGCGCTTCGCCAACATCCCGAAGGGCGTGCCGATCAACCTGTTCAACTGGGCCGAGGACAGCATCATCCGCGAGCGCGTGTTCGTCCCGACCGACAAGCAGGGCAAGTACGAACTGTTCCCGGAAACGCTGCCCGGCGCGCCCGGCGACAAGGGCGGACCGGCCAAAGGTTAAGCCCGAGCCGATCCATCGATCCGGACAAGGGGGCGGGCTGCCGCCCCCTTGTTCCCCTCTAGCCCAGAACAGGGAGCTGTTGCCCCAATGTTGCGCTTCCTGACCATGCGGATTCTATCGGCGATCCCGGTGCTGTTCGTTCTCAGCGTCGTGACCTTCGCAATCATCCAGGCGCCGCCCGGCGACTATGGTGATTTCATCCGCGCCCAGTTGATGAACCAGGGCGGCGCCTCCGCCGTCGTCGCCGAGGCGCAGGCCGAGGCCTATCGCCAGGCGCATGGCCTCAACGATCCCGTCGTCCTCCAGTATTTCAAATGGCTCTGGGGGATCCTCACCCGCTTCGATTTCGGCGACAGCTTCTTCTACAACAAGCCCGTCTCGACGGTCGTAGCCGAACGGCTGCCGCGCACCCTGCTGCTGGCGCTGACCTGCCACATCCTGGCGTCGATCATCGGCATCACCTTCGGCATCATCGCCGCGACCCGCCAGTATAGCTGGATCGACTCGGTGCTCTCCTTCGTGTCGTTCCTCGGCATGACCGTGCCTCGCTTCCTGATCGCGATCATCATCGTCTACCTGCTCGCCTTCAAACTGAACGTGCAGGAGATCGGCAGCTTCTTCTCGCCGCAATATGGCGGCGCGCCCTGGTCCTGGGCCAAGTTCGTCGATCTGGTGAAGCATGTCTGGCCGGTCGTCGCGATCGCGACCTTCGGCGGCCTCGCCTACAACATGCGCGTCATGCGCGGCAATCTGCTCGACACGCTCAACGCCCAGTATGTCGAGACGGCCCGCGCGAAAGGCCTGCCGGAATCGCAGGTGATCCTGCGCCACGCCGTGCCCAACGCGCTGCACCCGCTCGTCATGTATCAGGGCGTCGTGCTGCCCTACATGCTGACCGGCGAGATCGAGGTGGCGATCGTCTTCTCGCTCGCCACCGTCGGCCCGGCCATCGTCAGCTCGATGGCGGTCGGCGACGTCTATGTCACCGCCACCTTCATGCTGGTTCTGGCGACAACCCTGATCATCGGCAACATCATCGCCGACATGCTGCTGGCGCTGCTCGACCCGCGCGTGCGCCTGGGCGGAGGCAAGGAATGACCGACGTGACCGAGACCACGGCCACCGTGCCGCCCGCCGCTTCGCCCGCCGTGCCGAGCGCCCGTTTCGCACATGGCAATGAGGGCTATTTCGCCCTGGTGTGGCGCCGCTTCCGCCGCTCCGTCATGGGCATGATCGGTCTGGTGATGGTCGTCGGGCTGCTGCTGATGGCGCTGTTCGCGGATTTCGTCGCCCCCGTCGATCCGCGCGCCAACGGCATCGGCTTCGCGCCGCCCGATCACATCAGCTTCTTCAAGCCGGACGGCTCGTTCAGCCTCATTCCGTACATCTATCCGATCGTCGAGACGGACGAGCTCGATCCGGTGACGTTCCAGCCGATGAACGGGCCGGACCTCGAAAACCCGCATGTGCTCAGCCTGTTCGTGCGCGGCTTCGACTACAAGATCCTGTGGCTGATCCCGTCCAACATCCATCTGTTCGGCTCGCGCGACGGGGCGCCGATCCACCTGCTCGGCACCGACAAGTTCGGTCGCGACATTCTTTCCCGCGGCATTGTGGGATCCCGGATCTCGCTCACCATCGCGCTGATCGTCGTGTTCATCACGACCACGGTCGGCACCACGATCGGCATCACCTCGGGCTATATGGGCGGGCGGATCGACGCCTGGGTACAGCGCTTCGTCGAGCTGGTGCTGGCCTTCCCGCAATTGCCGCTCTACCTGGCCCTGACCTCGCTGATCCCGATCACCGCGCCTTCCAACGTCTTCATCGCCTTCGTCATCGGCGTGATGGCGGCGCTCGGCTGGGCGCAGCTCTCTCGGGAGGTGCGCGGCAAGACCCTGGCGCTGGCCCGCATCGAATATGTCCGCGCGGCCATGGCGATCGGCGCCGGGGACGGGCGGATCATTTTCCGCCACATCCTGCCCAACGTCATGAGCCACGTCATCGTCGGCGTGACGCTGGCGATCCCGACGATCGTGCTGCTGGAATCCTTCCTAGGATTCCTCGGCTTCGCCGTGAAGCCGCCGCTGATCTCCTGGGGCCTGATGCTGCAGGATACCGGCGCCTTTTCGGTGATCGGCTCCTATCCGTGGATCCTCTCCCCCGTCGTCTTCGTGCTGATCACCGTCTTCGCGTTCAACGCGCTGGGCGATGGCCTGCGCGACGCGATCGACCCCTACTAGGCGGAGCCTCATGGCCTTGACCCCCAACGAATTCGCCCCGGCCGAACGCTACGACCTGAACGCGCATGGCCGCGAGCTGATCCTCGATGCCCGCAACGTCGCCGTCACCTTCAAGGTCGAAGGCGGCTCGGTCGAGGCGGTGCGCGACGTGTCGTTCCAGCTGCACAAGGGCGAGACGATCGCCATCGTCGGCGAATCCGGATCCGGCAAATCGGTGACGGCGCGCACGATCATGGGGCTGCTGTCGAAGCGGGCCAGCGTCGCCAAGGAGGCGCGCATCGAGTTCGAGGGCAAGAACGTGCTGGCCTTCAACCCGGTCGCCAAGCGCAAGCTGCGCGGCAACCGCTTCGCGATGATCTTCCAGGAGCCGATGAGCTCCCTGAACCCGGTCTACACCATCGGCCAGCAGATCGCCGAGGTGCTGCACATCCACAACCGCAAGATGACCCGCACCGACGCCAAGGCACGCGTGCTCGAACTGCTCAAGGAAGTGCAGATCCCGGACCCGGAAGCGCGCATCAAGCAATATCCGCATCAGCTTTCCGGCGGCCAGCGCCAGCGCGTCATGATCGCCATGGCGCTCGCCAACCGCCCGGACATCCTGATCGCCGACGAACCGACCACCGCACTCGACGTCACCGTGCAGGCGCAGATCCTCAACCTGATCCGCGAATTGCAGAAGCGCTACGGCATGGCGGTGATCCTGATCACCCACGATCTCACCATCGTCCGGCAGTTCTCCGACTATGTCTATGTGATGCAGCATGGCGAGGTGAAGGAGCACAACGTCACCGAGACGCTGTTCCAGAGCCCGCGCCACGCCTATACGCGCCACCTGCTCGCCTCCGAGCCGAAGGGATCCGCCAACCCGCTGCCCGAGGGCACGCCGGTGATCCTCGAAGGCCGCAATGTGCGCGTCGCCTACACGCTGAAGCGGGGCGGCATCTTCAAGCCGGACTTCTTCCAGCTGCTCGCCTGCGACAATCTCAGCCTCGAATTGCGACGCCACGAAACCCTTGGTATCGTTGGCGAATCCGGTTCAGGCAAGACCACGTTCGGCCAGGCGCTGATCCGGCTAATCCAGCATTCGACCGGCGAAATCGTCTTTGACGGCGAGACCATCCACGACAAGGACCGCAAGGCGATGCGGCCGCTGCGCTCGCGCATGCAGATCGTCTTCCAGGACCCGTTCTCGTCGCTCAACCCGCGCATGTCGATCGGCCAGATCATCGAGGAAGGGCTTGTTGTCAACGACATCGGCTCAAGTCGCCAGGACCGGCTCGACCGCGTGCGCCAGGCGCTGCGCGATTCCGGCATGCCCGACACCATCCTGTCGCGCTTTCCGCACGAGTTCTCCGGCGGCCAGCGCCAGCGCATCGCCATCGCCCGCGCCATCGCGCTGGAGCCCGAATTCATCCTGCTCGACGAGCCGACCTCGGCGCTCGACCTGTCCGTGCAGGCGCAGATCATCGATCTCCTGCGCAAGCTGCAGGACGAGCGCGGCCTCTCCTACCTGTTCATCTCGCATGATCTGAAGGTGGTGCGCGCGCTCTGCCACCGCGTCATCGTCATGCAGCACGGCAAGATCGTCGAACAGGGGCCGGTCAGCGAGGTGCTGACCCGGCCGCAAAGCGAATACACCGCCCGCCTCGTCCGCGCCGCGTTCGAAATAGCCGCCTAACGAATCAGCCTACCCCGGAGCTTCTCCCCATGACTGCCAATCCCAGGATCACCTTCATCGGCGCCGGCTCGACCGTGTTCATGAAGAACATCGTCGGCGACGTGCTGCAGCGCCCCGCGCTGTCGGGCGCCACCATCGCGCTGATGGACATCAACACGCAGCGCCTCGAAGAAAGCGCCGTCGTCGTCCGCAAGATCGCCTCGACCCTCAACGCGAAGGCCAGGGTCGAGACCTATACCGACCAGAAGAAGGCGCTCCAGGGAGCCGATTTCGTCGTCGTCGCCTTCCAGATCGGCGGTTACGATCCCTGCACGATCACCGATTTCGACGTGCCGAAGCGCTACGGCCTGCGCCAGACCATTGCCGACACGCTCGGCGTCGGCGGAATTATGCGCGGCTTGCGCACCGTGCCGCATCTCTGGAAGATCTGCGACGACATGCTCGTCGTCTGCCCGAACGCCATCCTGCTGCAATACGTCAACCCAATGGCGATCAACACCTGGGCGATCACGGCGAAATATCCGACCATCCGCCAGGTTGGCCTCTGCCACTCCGTGCAGGGCACGGCGATGGAGCTGGCGCTCGACCTCGACATTCCCTACGAGGAAATCCGCTACCGCGCCGCCGGCATCAACCACATGGCGTTCTACCTGAAGTTCGAGCATCGCCAGAAGGACGGCTCCTATCGCGACCTCTACCCGGACCTGGTCCGCGCCTATCGCGAAGGCCGTGCACCAAAGCCCGGCTGGAATCCGCGCTGCCCCAACAAGGTGCGCTACGAGATGCTGACGCGCCTCGGCTATTTCGTCACAGAAAGCTCCGAGCACTTCGCCGAATACACGCCCTATTTCATCAAGGAAGGCCGCGAGGACCTGATCGAGAAGTTCGGCATTCCGCTCGACGAATACCCCAAGCGCTGTATCGAGCAGATCGCCCGCTGGAAGACCCAGGCCGAGGCCTACCGCTCGGCCGACAAAATCGAGGTTTCGCAGAGCAAGGAATACGCCTCCGAGATCATCAACTCGGTCTGGACCGGCGAACCCTCCGTCATCTACGGCAATGTTCGCAACAATGGCTGCATCACCTCGCTGCCGGCCGATTGCGCGGCGGAAGTGCCCTGCCTGGTCGACGCCTCGGGCATCCAGCCGACCTATATCGGCGAACTGCCGCCGCAGCTGACCGCGCTGATGCGCACCAACATCAACGTGCAGGAACTGACGGTAAAGGCGCTGCTCACCGAGAACCGCGAGCACATCTACCACGCCGCGATGATGGACCCGCACACTGCCGCCGAACTGGATCTCGACCAGATCTGGCATCTCGTCGACGACCTGCTGGCCGCCCATGGCGAGTGGCTGCCGGAATGGGCCCGCGGCGCCGCCAAGCAGCGGGTCGCCTGATCCGAAGCTGGATCTTCCTTCTTCACCTCCCCCTGAGGGGGAGGTCGACGGCCAAAGGCCGGCGGGTAAGGGCTTTCGGCCTCTCCGGATGGTGCCCTAGACCCTCACCCGGAGCTTCGCTTCGACCTCTCCCTTGAGGCGAGAGGTAGAGGAGAGGACAGCCAAATCAGAGCGTGGCGTAGCCTGCCCCTCCCCCGGCATGCGACGCGCAGGGGCCCCGGCGTTTCTCCGCCGGGGCCTTTTCGTTTAGGAGAGCGCGGCGGCGATGGCAGAGCTGGCCATGACCGAGGCAAAGACCACCAGCGCCACGGCGGCGAGGCGCGAGACGCGCGCCGGGGTGGCGAAGCCGCCGGCCGAACGCGACAGCGAACTGCCGAGCGTGATCCAGCTGCAGGCGACGCCGACGACGAGCACCGAGAACAACCCCGCAAAGCCCGGCAGGCTGGCAAGGTCGCGTGGAAAAATCACGAAGGCGAAGATCAGCGCCTTGGGATTAAGCAGCGTGGTGACGAACACCCGCCGGACCGAGATCGGCGCCCCGCCCGGCAGCGCCTCGCGCGCCGCCTGACGCCAGAGCGCCACCGCCGACCCGGCGAGATACAGGCTGGCGACGATTTTCGACAGGATCGGCACGATCGGGTGCTGCGCAGCCAGCGGCCCGACGATCCCCATCAGGATGCCGATCGCCAGTCCGTAACCGGCGAGTTCGGCCGGCACCAGGCGGAGCGAGCGGCGCATGCCGATCGCGGCGCCGGAGGTCGCCAGCAGCGTGTTGGTCGGCCCCGGCACGGCGAGCAGCGCCAGCACGGCGAGAACGAAGGCCGGCACCGCCGTCATGCGACGTCCCGCTTACGCACAGCCCTGGGCTCAGCGGCCATGCTGGTTCACATGCTCTAGAAATTCGGCATGGCCGAGCGCTTTTGAGGCCGCCTGCCGGTATTCCTTCACCAGGCTGTCCACGGTCTCGCGGGCGAAGGCGCGCAGGGCCGGCGATTTGGCCATCTCGGCCCGCGCCACGGCCGGGTCGAGCAGGCCAAGCCCGTCGAGGACGGGATAATGCAGCTGGGTCTCGACATGCGGTAGGCCGTCGAGGAAATCGCCAAAATGCTCGCGCCGGGGCATTTCGCGCTTCCAGTGCGCAAGGCGCTCCTTCGTCTCCGGATGCAGCCGCTCCGCCTTCACATTGCGCCAGAACGGCGTGTCATCGCGCTCGGTGACGTAATGCGTGTTGACAAAGGTGCGGAAGTCGTCGACCTGCCGGCCGACGCGGCGGTTGTAATCGGCGCGGTCGGCGTCGGTCATCGCCTCCGGCCGCTTCATGTAGCGCTGGGTGAACAGCATCATCTGCACGATCGTGCCGTGGATCGAGGTCGATTCCAGCGGTTCCAGGAAGCTCGACGACAGGCCGACGGCGAGGCAATTGCCGATCCAGGCATTTTCCAGCCGGCCGATCTGGAAGCGGATGTCGTCGCGCACCTCGATCTCGCGGCCAAGCGTCGCTTCGACCTCGCGCTTCGCCTCCTCCGGCGTCTTGAACTCGTCGGAATAGACATAGCCGCAGCCATAGCGGCCCTGGGTCGGGATCTGCCAGATCCAGCCCGCTTCCTGCGCCCAGGCATGGGTGTAGTTGTTGATCTCCTCGCCGGGCTTGATGTCGAGCCAGAACGGCAGCGCCCGGTTGACGGGCAGTTCCTTCTGGTAGGAGATCCAGGGCGCGTTCAGTTCCTGGACGATCAGCCGCTTGCGGAAGCCGCTGGCGTCGATGAAGAAATCACCGGCGAGGCGCTCGCCGCTATCGAGCTGCAGGGCGGTGATGTCGCCGCTCTCCCTGTGGCGCTCGACGCCCTGGATCACCGCGTCGACGATCGCGACGCCCCGCGACTTCGATTTCAGGAACTTGCCCACCCGCGCCTGGTCGAAATGGAAGGCGTGATGGAACGGACCGAGCGCCACCAGCGAACCGTCCGCCTTCCTGGCATAGGGCGCTTTCTTCTGCTCCAGCAGCGGCCCGAACAGGTGCATGTCCTGCACCTTGCGGCCGGCGGCGACGCAATAAATGTTGAGATAATCAGACGGCGCGCCCGGTGGCGCGGCGATGACCTGATGCGGGTCGTCGATCGGGCCGTAATAGGTGAAGCCCTTGCGGCGCCAGTCCGTATGGCGGATGCCGAGCTTGAAGGTGGCGCCGGTCTCGCGGAAGAATTCGAATTCGTCGATGCCGAAATGCTGGAACAGCACGCGCATCGCCGCCGTGCTGCCCTCGCCGACGCCGACGGTGGGGATTTTCGAGGATTCGACCAGCGAGACACGGATATCCAGCTTCTGCCGCCGCGCGCTGTCCTCGATGATGAAGGCGGTGAGCCAGCCGGCCGTGCCGCCGCCGACAATGACGAAATGTGCTGGTTCCGCCAAGCGGCCGTCCTCCCGATGGTCGGGCGGGAGAACCTCGCGGTCTCCGGCCCTTTTCCATCAGTCTAGGACGCAGACTTTCCCCGCCTCCAGAGCGATTTTGGCTCATGGCGGGTAATCCTGTGCTGGAGCGGGAGCAGGATGCCCCTGCCCTGAAACACCGGCGTCAGCCGTCACCTCTCCCTGAGGGAGAGGTCGACGGCCTAAGGCCGGCGGGTGAGGGTTTACGGCTTCACCGGATGGTTTCCTAAACCCTCACCCGGCTCTTCGAGCCGACCTCTCCCTCAGGGAGAGGTGAGAAGTCGGAGTTCAGGCCGAGGTTGGCGCTAGCGGCCCATGAAGACGCGGCGGGCGATCTGGTCTTCCAGGCTCAGCCAGCGGCGCGAGACTTCGTCGTCGCTATGGCGCGACGCCTCGCGGGCCTCGCCCTTCAGCGCCTTGAGCCGCTCGACCGGCAGCTCGATATGGGCGTCGAGCTCCTCGGCCACCGCAACGAAGCGCTCGGCCGCCGCTACGCCGCCCAAAAGCGGCGCCGCGTCCTCGGCGATGAAGCGCTCCCAGCTCAGCGTCGGCTCGTAGCCGAAGCGGGCGAAGGCGAGATAGGAGAGTTCGACCGTCGCGTGGTAGGGCGACGGCTCGCCCCAGACGGTCAAGCCCTCCATGCCGACATCGGTGCAGAACTTGTTCATGTCGGCGAAGGTGCGGCCGTTGAAGGCATAGCGCTCGGTGCGGCGATCGCCGTTCCACTGGCAGGCAAACTGACAGCGCAGCACGTTGGGCTGCGTCGGCAGGCGTTCAACATCGGCCCGCGTGAGTTCCTTCTGCAACCGGCCCCAGAAGGTGCGGTTGGTGGTGTGCTGGTAGATCGCGCCCTTCGGCATGCTGCGCTGCGCGTCATGCGCGACGGGATCGAACAGATTGTCCCACTGCAGTTCGCTGTAGATCCAGGCGTCCGGCTTCTTCGCCTTCGCCGCACGGTAGAGGCGCGGGAAGTTTTCGGCCATGTCGGTATGCGACCATGAATCGCCATGGTCGTCGACGCGGCGGGCGGCCTCGGCCTCGTTGTTGCGGCGGGCGACGCAGCGCGCGCAGCCGCAGACGCCATAGTCGCCGCTCTCGATGTTGACGCCGCCGATCTCGAAGGTGTCGGCGAGCCAGGAGACCGCCTCCTCCATCCAGTCCATCGTCTCCGGCGCGCTCGGGCAGGCGCTCATGGTGTAGTCGGAGCGCGGGAAATTGAGCGGGAAGTCGAGATCGGCGATCTGGAAGCCGACGCCCTTCTCCATCGTCGCGGCATGCTGCGGATTCTTCTTCAGCCAGGTCGCGAGGTTGTAGGGGTGGTCGCCCTCCCAGTAGACGCCGCCATAGGAGCCGATGGCGATCCCCGGCACGATGCGAACGCCGCGCTCGGTCGCGTAGCGGCAGAGCTCCTGCGCCGCCTCGATGCCGCCATGCGAATTGCGCAGGAAGCCATAGATGACGACCGAGGGGATCCGGTTGCGGCTCGCGAAGTCGACGAGACGCGTATAGTCGCCGAGGAAGCCGGCAGGCGGCTTGCCATAGGGGTTGAAGACGCCGATTTCCTGGTGGCCGACCTGGGACAATTCCCAGTTGGTCGAATGGTCCCAGGTCCAGAAGGTGCGATAGGCAAGGCCCGGCGCGACGCGGCGCTCGCCGGTCGGCACCTGCACGGCGCCACCCTCGATCCGGGCGCGAGAAATCAGCTCTTCCGCGCCATAGATGACGCCGGAGAAGGGACCGCCGGCGATGGTGATCTCGGCATTCGAGCCGTCCTTCGGCCGCACGGTGAGCGTGAAGGCGCCCTCGGCCAGCGACCGGTCCTCGACCAGGCGGATGACCGGCAGGCTGGAGGATGCCGCGGCGGCGGGCACGAATTCGAGCATCGGAAACGCCGCGCGGAGCCGCCGTGCCGCATGCACGTGCCGTTCGCCACCCTCCAGCCCGACCCGCCCCGCGATCCGAACCTCACCCGTACCGACCATCCTGTCATCCTCCTCTGGACTGCCGCGCGGCCACTGCCCGCGTTGTTGACAGGATTGCCCATCTCCTATCAAATATCAACGTCGACTATCGTCAGTGATACAAATAGACAGTTTCAGGCTGCCGGATCCGCTCTGGCGGCGCTTCGGAGGGTGGCATGACGGCTGGCTTGAATCTCGAACAGACCTGGCCGATGCCGAGCCGGCCGCGGCCGATCACCCTGATCGGCGCCGGCGACATCGTCAGCAGCGCCCACATGCCCGCCTATCGCAAGATCGGCCTGCCCGTCGCCGGCATCTTCGATCTCGACCCGGCCAAGGCGCGCGCGGTCGCGGACCAGTTCGACATCCCCGTCGTCTACGAAAGCATGGCGGCGGCGATCGCCGCGCGCAGCGAGGACACGGTGTTCGACCTCGCTTTGCCGCCGGTGGCGATCCTCGGCGCCGTCGAGCAACTGCCGGTCGGCAGCGTGGCTCTGATCCAGAAGCCGCTCGGCGCCAATCTCGCCGCGGCGCGGCAGATCCTCTCCGCCATCGACGCGCGAAAAATCACCGCCGCCACGAATTTCCAGCTCCGCTACACGCCTTCCATGCTGGCGATCCGCGACGCGGTCCGGCGCGGCCTGCTCGGCGACATCGTCGAGCTGGAAGTCCGGCTCGCCGTCTACATGCCGTGGGAGATGTGGTCCTTCATCCCGCATCTCGACGCCGTCGAGATCCCGCTGCATTCGATCCACTATCTCGACTGGATCCGCTCGATCCTCGGCGAGCCCGACAGCGTCTATGCCAAGGCGGTACCGCATCCGCGCTATCCCGACCTCAAGGATGCGCGTTCCAGCATCATCCTCGATTATGGCCCGAAGGCGCGCTGCTGCCTGTCGCTCAACCATACTTATAATTACGGCCCCAAGCACATCGACGCGACCATCCGCGTCGAGGGCACCAAGGGCTGCGCCCATCTCGATCTCGGCTATCTGCACGACTATCTGAAGCCGGTGCCGGAGAAGCTCGAAGTGATCGTCGAAGGCGGCGAGTGGACGACGATTCCGCTGGTCGGCGAGCGCGTGCCGGATGCGTTCGGCGCGGTGATGTCGAACCTGCAGCGCTTCGCCGCCGGTGAGGACAGCGTGCTCGACACTGACGTGCACGATTCGATCCGAACCATGGCCCTGGTCGACGCCTGCCTCGCCTCCAGCCGCCTCGGCGGCATCGTTCCGCAGACGGTGTAGGGGACGACCCACGGCGCGGCATCTGGCTTTCACCTCTTCCGGGGAAAGGGATCGACGGCCAAAGGCCGACGGGTGAGGCCTGCCCAGCGCTCAAGACCGCATTGCGCGCACCGGCCTCGTCGCCCCGGCGAAGGCCGGGGCCCATAGCCACCATCCTCGCAGGCCCTGCCTCCGCCCGCTGGACAGCTGCCGGTGTTTCTGGATCCCGGCCTTCGCCGGGATGACGGCTGAGCGCGGCGGCTTGCGCCAGAATAATCCTTAATCTTATCAGCGCCTTGACCCGTCGCGTCTGGCTCGACGGATCACTTTTGCCTGCCCGCTCCCCACCCAATCGACAACGCGCTTTCTTATAAGAAATTACTATTTCAATAGAAAAACCGCTGTGCTAGCGTTGCCGCATGGCCGCGCAAAATCCCGTTTCAAGGGAGGCGGCCATGGCGGGGTGACAGGGATGCTGACCGCTTCAATCGCGCCTTCTTTCGACTGCCTCGCGCAAGCGATGGCGGCGCTGGAAGCGTGCCGCTCGGCGACCCGAAGGAAGGCCAGACCCAGGCGGCGGATTGCTCTCCGCCGGGTCCGGTCCGGATTCCAGAACAGCAGCGCGACCAAACCTGACGGAAGGGACACACCATGACATCGACCTCTCTCGCGGCCGGAGGGCGCCGCCGATCGGCCCGCGCCATGCTCGCCGGCCTCGCCTTCGCCTCGATGACGGCCTTGGCCGGCTCGGCGGCGCTGGCCGCCGACACCACGACGATCCGCGTCCTGAACTGGGAGCCGGGCGGCGCGGATTACTGGAAGGCGCTGGTCGCCGAATTCGAGAAGCAGAACCCGGATATCAAGGTCGAGCTCGAGACGGTGCCGTTCGACCGCTATCCGGAAGTCCAGGGCCCCTACATCACGACCAAGAGCGGCCCGGACGTGATGGAAAACAATGCCGGCCTCGAACTGTTCGACCGCCGCCGCGCCTATGCCGAGCTGCCGCCCGAAGTGCTGGAAGCCGGCAAGGACCTGATCACCTATAGCGGCGGCTGCCTGAACTTCGACACGACCAAAGCCTGCTACGGCCTGCCCTTCGGCTACCAGGGCAACGTCATGTACTACAACAAGAAGGTGCTCGCCGAAGCCGGCCTCGATCCGGCCAACCCGCCCAGGACCTGGGACGAGATGGGGGCGGCGTGCGACAAGGTGAAGGCGGTCGGCAAGACCTGTCTCGCCATCGGCCTTTCCGGCATCTTCCCGGCCTATTGGGACTTCCCGGAAATCGCGCGCAACTACCTGACCGAAGACGACATGCGCGCCATGCTCACCGGCAAGATGCCCTGGACCGACCCGAAGATGGTCAACGTCCTCAAGGGACTCGCCTCGATCACCGAGAAGGGCTGGACCAATTCCAGCGCCCCCTCGATCACCATGCTGCCGGACGGCGCCGACATCTTCCAGAGCGGCAATGCCGCCTTCGCCGGCACGATCATCTCCGACGCCGTGAACTGGGCCGCCTTCGGCAAGGTGCTGGGCGACGAGAACCTCGGCGCCATGCGCTGGCCGACCATTGTCGCCGACGCGCCGCTGGCCAACAGCTTCTCCGGCATCGAGAGCTCGGTCTTCGGCGTCACCTCCTGGAGCGACAAGAAGGACGCCGCCTTCAAGTTCGTGAAGTTCATCGCCGGCAAGGAGAATGCCGAACTGCTGACCAAGATCGCCGGCGGCATCTCGCTCAACAAGAACGTCGATCCGTCGGTCATGCCGAAGTCGCAGGCGCTCTCCCAGATCCTCGAGATCATCAAGACGCCGACGCTGCATGCCGGCGTGCTGCTTTCCGGCCAGGAAGCCGACGCGCTCGCCCGCGGCTGGCAGGAGGTCGCGCTCGGCCGTCTGTCGGTCGAGGATTGGACCGGCCGCATGCAGAAGGCGCTCGAGCAGAGCCCCAGCAAGCGCCAGTAACGCTTGGCGCACGCAACAAGGGAGGACGGCCCCGGCCGTCCTCCCCGTCTCCCCCAGCAACAGGCAGGAATTTCGATGGCTGAAACGGCCAATCTGGCGACCGCGCCGAACCGGATGGCGAAGCGCGACCCGCGCCGCGCAGGAGCGGCGGGCTCGCGGCGGGTGTTCATCCGCAAGGAGACGCTGATCGCGCTTCTGTTCGTGCTGCCCGGCCTGGCGCTGGCGATCCTGTTCAAGCTGGTGCCGTTGCTGCGCGGCATCTGGCTGAGCTTCCTGGAGACGCGCGGCTTCGAGGACCCGACCTTTGCCGGCCTCGCCAATTACCGCACCATGCTGGCCGACCCGTCGGTGCATGACTCCTTCCGCAACGCGCTGATCGCCTTCGCGACCCTGCCCGTCTGGATCGTGCTCCCGCTGGTGCTGGCCTTCCTGCTGTTCCAGAAGACGCCGGGCTGGAAGTTCTTCCGCGCCGCGTTTTTCCTGCCCTATATGATCGCGCCGATCGTCGTCGGCATCATGTTCCGCCAAATCCTGGCGCCGGACGGCCCGCTCAATGCGGTGCTGCGCGCCATCGGCCTGGCGCCGCTCGCCATCGAATGGCTGAACGGCCCGACCAGCGCACTGCTGGCGCTGACCGCGGTCGCGCTCTGGAGTTTCTTCGGCCTCGGCGTGCTCACCTATCTCTCCGGGCTCTCGACCGTATCGGAAGAGGTCGTCGAAGCCGCCAAGCTCGACGGCGCCGGCTTCTGGCGGCTGCTCTTCCACATCATCATGCCGCTCCTGAAATCGGTGATCGGCTACTGGGCGGTGCTGTGCACCTCGGGCATCCTGATCTGGATGTTCCCGCTGATCTACGCGCTTACCAAGGGCGGGCCGGGAACGGCGACCGTGCTGCCGGAATTCCTCGTTTTCACCACGACGTTCCAGTTCCTCGATCGCGGCCTCGGCGCGGCCATCGGCATGGCGCTGTTCGTCTTCGTTGCCATCGTCTCGGCCTTCGTGGTCCGCCGCATGTATGTCGAAGGAGCGCAGAAGAAATGACCCCGACGGCCGCCTCCGACAAGATGACGGTATGCTCGATGCGCATCGTGCTGACGCGCTGGCTGGTCACGGCGGTGCTCGTCGTGCTCGCCGTGGTGACGCTCTATCCGCTTGTTTTCACGGTAATCAATTCGCTGAAGACCCGCGCCGCCTATTCGGCCGATCCGCTTGGCTTCCTCACCGACATCACCTTCGAAAACTACATCGAGACCTTCGAGCGCATGCAGGTCTGGCGGCTGCTGCTGAACAGCATCATCACCACGGCGGGCGGGCTGATCCTCTCCACCGTCGCTGCGCTGTTCATCGCCTATGCCGTCACCAAGCTGAAGATGCGCGGTGGCAACTACATCTTCCTGTTCGTCATCGCCATGCTGGTGATCCCGAGCCAGGTGATCATCTATCCGCTCTACGAGACCATCCTCGATTTGGGCTTCGGCGGCACCTATCAGGGACTGATCCTCGCCTATGCCGCCTTCGGCCTGCCGCTCGGCACCTATCTGCTGTCGGCCTATTTCCGCGCCATCCCCGACGAGTTGATCGAGGCGGCGCGGCTCGACGGCGCCGGCGACATCCGCATCCTGTTCTCCATCCTGCTGCCGATCTCGACGCCGGCGATCGCCGCTTTGTCGATCCTCAACTTCGTCTGGATGTGGAACGATCTGCTGCTGCCGCTGGTGATCATGGGCGGCTCCGACAAGAAGACGCTGATGGTCGGCGTGGCGCTGCTTTCCGGCCAATACGACGTCTCGATCCCCCTGATCAGCGCCGGGCTGATCGTGGCGCTGGCCCCGGTCATCGTCGTCTACATGCTGTTCCAGCGCCAGATCCTGTCCGGCGCCATCGCGGGAGCCGTCCGATGAAGCGCGATCCGAAGCCGGGCGAGCCGGTCCTGTTCCTCTATCGCCTGAAACCCGGCGCGGGCCCCGAATATGACCGCTGGCACGCCGCCGTCTGGCCGGAACTGCTGGCCGAGATCGAGGCGGCCGGCTTCGAGGATTACCAGATCTGGCGGCACGAGGAGATCGTCGTCTCACGCCTGCGCGGCCGCGAGGGCTACCGTGCGGCGGAAGCGATCATGCAGGCGAGCGCGATCCAGAAGCGCTGGACCGCGACGCTGTCGCATCTGTTCGAAAGCTACGAGACCACCGATGGCGAACCGCTCTGGCTCGACGAAGTGTTCCGCCTTGCCGTCCGGCCCGACCGTGACGGCTGAGCGCCTAGCCGCCGACCGGGCCGCCGGTATTGGCGAGCGGGAAGCGCGGCTCGGCCAGATGGCCGCCGAACAGGGTGGTGATGCTGGCGGCCGCCTCGTACAGGATCCGCGTCGCATCGTCCATCGGCACCTTCTCGGTCGCCGAGGCGAGGAACGGCATGGTGATCACCGCCGGCGCATGGCCCTCGGCATCGAGGATCGGGAAACTGATGTCGGTGATCCCCTTCAGCGCCTCGCCGACGATCATCTCGTAGCCGACCGAACGCACCACCTCGACCCGCTTCCTGAGCCAGTCGATCTCGCTTTTCGGCGCGGTCTGGCCGATCGCCTCGAACAGCCATTCCTGCATGGACGGCGCCTGGTAGGCGATCAGCAGGCGGCCGGATGCGGTGCGGATAGCCGGGTTCTGCGTGCCGACGCGCAGGCGGAAGCCGAGCGGCGCCGGGCTGTCGACCTGCGCGACGACGCGGATCGACAGGCCGTCGAGCACGGCCAGGTGGAAGGCCTGGTAGGCCTCGATCGAGGCGCGGTTGATCACCGGCCGCGCCACGTCGATCAGCCGGCGCATCGGCGGATAGCGGTAGGACAGGTCGTGCAGCTTGGTCGAAAGCACCAGGCTTTCCTCGCCCGGCGGGCGCTGGATGTAGCCGCGCCGCTCCAGCGCGACGACGACCCGGTAGACCTCCTGCAGCGAACGGCCGAGCTGCTGCGCGATCTGGCTCGGCGTCACGCCCTCGGAAAGGCTGGCGAGCAGTTCGAGTACGTCGAGGCCCTTTTCCAGCGCCGGCGCGCTGTAAGCGGGCCTCGCCACCTTGCCGGCGGCCGCCGCCTTTGCCGCCTTGGGCTTGTCGGCCTTGGGTTTAGCCGCCTTGAGTTTGGCGGACTTGGCGACGGGCTCGTCCGCCAGCGCGGCCGCCTGCCGTTCGGTCCCGATTTCGCCCGCACCCTTCCCGCCGGATGGCCGCTTCGCAGTGGTCATAGCGTTTCTCCTTTGGTTCAGGTCATCGCCGGGCTGGCGCCGGCGCGCAAGATGGCATTTGCGTCAGCATGCCCCCGCATTGTATCAAATATCAACTCTTGATATCATCAGTGATAGAAAATAGGGTCACACCATCCGCCGACCCGATCGGTTTCCCTCTCGATCTCACCCCTTGGTCGTCCCCGCACAGAGCAGAAAATGGGCCTGAACGCTAAACAACTGGCACAATGCACCGTCGACTTCGACAAGGACGGCAAGCAGAGCGGCTATTTCAACCTGCCGCTTTCCGTTCATGACGACGCCTGGGGCGTGATCCGCGTACCGCTCGCCGTCATCAAGAACGGCGTCGGCCCGACCGTCATTCTCGAAGGCGGCAATCATGGCGACGAGTATGAAGGGCCGATCGCGCTCGGCGAACTGATCCGCGACCTCGACCCCGGCAAGGTTGCCGGCCGGCTCATCTTCGTGCCCGCGATCAACCTGCCGGCCGTGCTTGCCGCGCGCCGCACCTCGCCGATCGACGATCTCAACATGAACCGGACTTTTCCGGGCGACGCCAACGGCACCGCGACGCAGCAGATCTCGGCCTTCGTCAACGACGCCCTGTTCCCGATGGGCGACGCCTTCCTCGACCTGCATTCCGGCGGCTCCTCGCTCGATTTGATGCCGAGCTCGGTGATCGAGCCGGTCGCCGATCCCGTCCAGCACGCCAAGAATGTCGCCGCCGTCACCGCCTTCGACGCGCCGCTGATCGTCGTCATCGACAATCGCGGCGACCACCGCACGGCGACCGCTTCGGCGGCCCGCGCCGGGCTGACCGTGGTCGGGACCGAGATGGCCGGCGGCGGCACCGTCTCGCTCGACGCGCTCGACATCTGCCGCCGCGGCGTGCGCAACGTGCTGTCGCATCTGGGCGTGCTGCCGCCGGAAATGGCGGCGGCGCCGCGCCACGAGCAGCGGCTGTTCGAACTGCCGGGATCCGACGCCTTCGTGCTGGCCGACGATGACGGCGTGTTCGAGCCCTTCCACAGAAACGGCACGATGGTGTCGCGCGGCCAGCCGGCCGGCCGCATCCACTTCCTGTCGCATCCCGACCGCAAGCCGGCCGAGCTCGCTTACGCCGCCGACGGCATCCAGTATGGTCGCCGCCAGCCCGGCCGGGTCCGCCCCGGCAATTGCTGCCTTGTCGTCGCCTCGCCCTATGGGGGTTCGCTGAAATGATCCATCTCGCCGATATCCAGGCCGCGGCCGCGCGGATCGCGCCGCATATCCGCCGCACGCCGAACATCCGCGCCGATGCGCTGGCGGAGCCCGTCACCGAGGCGAACCTGTCGCTGAAGCTCGAATGCCTGCAGCCGACCGGCTCGTTCAAGGCGCGCGGCGCCACCAACAAGCTGCTGACGACGCCGAAGGAAGAACTGGCGGGCGGCGTCGTTACGGCCTCCGGCGGCAATCACGGCCTCGCCACGGCGCGCGCCGCGAAGCTCGCCGGCGTGCCGGCCACCATCTTCGTGCCCAAGAGCATCACGCCGGCCAAGGTCGACAAGCTGAAGCGCTGGGGCGCGACGGTCGAGATCATCGGCGACATCTGGAACGAGACCAACCTGCACGCGCTGGCCTTCGCCAAGGAGAACGGCGCCGCCTATTTCCATCCCTTCGCCGACCCGGCCGTCATCGCCGGCCAGGGCACCACGGCGCTGGAACTGCTGGACGAACTCCCCGACGTCGACACCGTGCTGGTGGCGATCGGCGGCGGCGGCCTGATCTCCGGCATGGGCGTGGCGATAAAGGCGCTGAAGCCGTCGGTGCGTATCATCGGCATCGAGCCCGTGGGTTCGCCGACGCTGAAGGCCTCGCTCGACGCCGGCCGCGTCGTCCGCCTCCCGACGATCACCAGCCGCGTCGCCACCATGTCCTGCGCCGAGACGGACCAGGGCGTGTTCGAGCTCGTGCGCGACCATGTCGACGAGATCGTGCTCGTCTCCGACGAAGACATGCTCGAGGCGAGCCGCTGGCTGTGGTTCGAGATGGGGATCGCCGCCGACCTTTCAGGCGCCGCCGCCATCGCCGCGCTGCGCGCCAAGGTGCTGACCTTCCCCGCCGGCCACACGGTTGGCGCGCTGGTCTGCGGCGCCGGTCCCGACGCGCTGGTCTGACCCGGCCTCGCAAAACGGCCGCCGTCGCGCAGCCCGCGATGGCGGCTTTCGCGCGCCGATTCTTTTGAGTCGAAGAATCCGTCCAATCCGGTACCATGCTCCTTGAGGAACAGGGACCTACCGGCTCAGGCGTGGCAACAACGTCGTCGCAGGTCCCCCTAGAAGGAGGGGCCGCCATGGGGTTCGAGCGCCGGTTTGCGCCCGATTTCGAGGTCATCGTCTGCGCGCCGTCGGAATCGTTCCGATGGAACGTGCACGACTATCCGCATCATCTGGCCAAGTGGCACCACCATCCCGAATATGAGCTGCACCTGATCCAGTCCAGCTCGGGCAAGATGATGATCGGCGACCATGTCGGCGACTTTCAGGCGGGCTGCCTGGTTCTGACCGGCCCCGACCTTCCGCATAACTGGGTCAGCGCCAGCCAGCCAGGCGAGCGCATTCCCGATCGCGACATGTTGATCCAGTTCAGCCCCGCCTTCGCGGAGAAGGTTTCCGACCTCTGCCCCGAATTCGGCGATGTCGCGACCCTGTTCGCCGACGCGGCGCGCGGCGTCGAATTCAGCGGCGAGACGGCGGAAGCCGGCCGCCGCCTGCTGCGCGAGATCGGCGGCACGCACGGGCCGCAGCGGCTGGTGCTGTTCCTGGAACTGATGACCGTGCTGGCGCAGACGCCGCGCGAGCGAAAGGTCCTCTCGCGCGCCGCGCCCAGCTTCGTCGCCCAGACGCGCTCGTCGGAAAAGCTCGAGATCGCGATCAGCCACATCCTGAAGAATTTCGCCAGCGAGATCCGCCTGTCCAAGGTCGCCGCGCTGTGCGGCATGGAATCGAGCGCCTTCTCGCGCTTCTTCAAGAAGCAGACCGGCCACACCTTCGCCCGCTACGTGAACTGCTCACGCGTCCACGCCGCCTGCAATCTGCTGAGCCAGACCGAGAAGCCGATCACCGACATCTGCTTCGAGGTCGGCTTCAACAATGTCGCCAATTTCAATCGCCAGTTCGTCAAGATCTGCGGTCAGTCGCCCTCGACCTACCGGCGCGATTCCCGCCGTATCGGCACGATCACGCGCTTCGATCACCGGGTCGGCGCAACCGTTTGAGGGGGTTCGGGGGGCGGCGCGGCGCCGCCCGGCCCTCCGACAAAAATGTACAGATGCGACTGCAAACGCGCGTGGTGAGCCTGTTCGCCCTCTTCTAGAGTTTGCCCTGAAGCACGCGGCGGATTGGCAAGACCAGCCGTCGGCAAGTCCGAGGCTCGGAGGAGAGCCCCGCCAGCTTCGGAAGGCTAAGCATGCGGCGCGCGCCATCGAGGAGATGGGGCGTTTGAGGTCCGGCTCGTGCGAATGGGCGCGAATGTTCACGCCTGCTTCAAGGGAAGCGGCCGGATCGCCGTCGACAATCCGAGGGAGGACGAGGAATGTCTGGTTTGAAGCGTATGATGCTCGGCGCGATCGCGGCGGGCCTGATGGCCGGCGTAGCGCCGGCAAAGGCGGACTTCTGGTCCGATGCCGGCAAGGAACTGACCGGCGCGACCATCCGCGGCGTCTCCGAGAGCACGCCGCCTTCCAACTACGTCAAGAACGTGCTGGCCCCTGCCTTTACCAAGGCGACCGGCATCAATGTCGAGTTCGAGGCGACGTCCTGGGACCAGATGTATGACAAGGCGATCAAGGACATGGAGGCCAATACCGGCATCTATGACTTCGTCTATATCGAGCAGGACGCCGTCTACGGCTATCTGGCCCGCGACTTCCTGGTCGACATCACCAAGTTCATCGCCGACAATCCGAAGCTGAAGGCGCCCGATTACGATCCGGCCAACTTCACCACCTTCGCCAACTACTTCAAGGGCAAGGACGGCGACCTGTTCGGCGTGCCGATGGAAGCCTTCATCAAGGTCTACCTCTATCGCAAGGACCTGTTCGAGGATCCGGCGGTCAAGGAAGCCTTCAAGGCGAAGTACAATCGCGACCTGGCGCCGGCCAAGAACCACGCCGAATATGTCGAGATCGCCGACTTCTTCACCCAGTGGGGCAAGGACAAGGGCATCGAGCTCTGGGGTTCGACGGTCCAGGCCAATACCGGCCACCCGGCGTCCTGGTATGAATATGTCGAGAGCGTCGCCCCGACCTTCGGCGTCTACAACTGGGGCATCGATGCCTCGAACAACTACGCCGCCACCGTCGAGCATGGCGGCAAGATGAACAGCCCCGAGGCCAAGAAGGCGCTGGAATTCTGGGTCGGCCTGCTGAAGAACGCCCCGCCGGAATCCACCGCATCGACCTGGGATGAGGTCGCCGCCACCTTCGGCGCCGGCCGCGCCGCGCAGGGTCTCGTCTATGGCGAGAACGCTGCCTGGATCGCCACCGACGAATCCAAGTCGAAGGTCGTGGGCAAGGTCGGCGTCGCATTGCCGCCGGTCGAAGCCGGCGTGATGGAAGCGGCCGAAGCCGGCACCGGCTATATCGGCTACTATGATGGCGGCGCCTTCGGCATCCCGCACTCGTCGAAGAACAAGGCCGCGGCGGCTCTGTTCCTGCAGTACATCGCCCAGCCTTCGGTCCAGGCCGATTGGGCCGTGGCCGGCTCCCGCATCACGCTTCAGTCGACCTATGACGACCCGAAGGTCCAGGCGCAGGACGCCAAGACGGACGGCTACTACACGCTGATGCGCGACCAGGGCAAGCTATTCGCCGGCGCACCGCCCTATCCGTTCCACAACCAGGTTCGCGAAGCGGTCGCCCCGATCTTCTACCAGGCGATCACCGGCGAACTGACGCCGTCCGACGCCCTCGACCAGATGGCCACGACGGCGGAAGCCGAACTGACCAAGCTCGGCTACCGCAAGTAAGCCTCCCGACGACGGCGGGCGGGGTTCCCAAGGGGATCCCGCCCGTTTTTTCCGGCCCGCGATCCCCTCGCTCCGCCGGAGGCGAAGCGCCCGGGTCGACGCCGGGCGCCGTCCCGTGGCAACTGGAGACAGCTTCATGCGCTCTCAATCCGTCGGCTGGCTGTTTCTCGCCCCGACCATCCTGATCCTGTTCGTCTTCGGTGTCTGGCCCTTCATCTATGTGATGGTGATCAGCTTCTTCGACTGGAACAGCTTCGCCGCCGACCCGACGATGCGCTTCAGCGGCGTGCAGAACTACCGCGCCCTCGTCTTCGACACGGGCTTCCTGATGGCGCTGTGGAACACGCTGAAATTCGGCATCTTCGCCGTCACCAGCCAGGTCATCCTGGGCTATCTGCTGGCGCAGCTGTTCATGAAGAACTTCCCGCTCAAGGGACTGTTCCGCACGGTGCACACCCTGCCGCTGATGATCGCCCCCGTCGCCGTCGGCGCCACCTGGCGGTTGATGACGGTGCCCGGCCTCGGCCCGATCCCCTATTATCTCGACAAGTGGTTCGGCTATGAATTCCTGATCAGCCGCTATGTCGGCCAGGCCTTCATGACCACCGTGGTCATGGACATCTGGCACTGGACGCCGCTGGTCACGCTGACGCTGCTGGCCGCGCTCTCGTCGATGCCGAAGGAACCGTTCGAGCAGGCGCAGATCGACGGCGCCAACCGCGTCCAGACCTTCTGGTACGTGACGCTGCCGATGCTGAAGCCGGCGATCCTGTCGGCCGTCTTCATCCGCCTGATGGACGCCATGCGCACCGTCGACGAGGTCTGGATGCTGACCGGCGGCGGCCCCGGCTCGGCCACCCGCTATATCGGCCTCTATATCTGGCGCGTCGTCTTCCCGAAGACGGATTACGGCTATGGCTCGGCCATGTCGCTGATCACGCTCTACCTCACCATCGTGATGTGCTGGCTGCTCTATGCCGGTCTCGTCGCCCGCCGCGATCTGAAGAGGCCAGAATGACCCGTCCACGCCCGCTTCTGTCGATCCTGTTCTGGACCGTCTCCAGCCTGGTGACGCTGTTCCCGATCTACTGGATGTTCATCGTCTCGGCGAAGAGCCGCGTCGAGCTGTTCGGCAAGCCGAACTTCATCATCACGACGTTCTTCTCCGAGAACTACATCAAGACGCTGACCGACCCGACCTTCCAGAAATACATGTTCAATTCGATCGTGGTCGCCACGACGAATGCGGCGCTGGTGACGACGCTGGCCCTGTTCGCCACCTATGCGCTGACGCGCTACAAGCTGACGGGCAAGGAGAACATCTTCTTCTGGACGATCACCAACCGCATGGCGCCGCCGGCGGCCTTCCTGCTGCCGCTGTTCCTGCTCTACACGCAGGTCTTCGTCGTCGGCGACTGGAAGCTGTTCGACACGCGCACCGGGCTGATCCTGCTCTATTGCGTGTTCAACCTGCCCTTCGCGATCTGGACGCTGCGCGGCGTGATCGACTCGATCCCGCATGAGTTGGACGAGGCTGCCTATGTCGACGGCGCCAAGACCTGGCAGGTGATTTGGTACGTCATCCTGCCTTTGGCCAAGCCCGGCCTTGCCGTCACCGGCATCCTGACCTGGGTGTTCGCCTGGAACGAATATCTGTTCGCCGCGACGCTGACGAGCGTGCATGCCCGCACCATTACCACGGGCCTGGCCGAATTCGTCACCGTCACCGGCACCAACTGGGGCCAGATGGCGGCCACCGCCATGCTGACGCTGATCCCGGCGATCGCCTTCCTGGCGCTGGTGCAGAAGCACATCGTCGCCGGCCTGACCTTCGGCGCCGTGAAGGGATGAATGCGATGAGCCTCGATACCCCAGCCAAGGTCCCGGCCAAGCACGGCTTCCTGCCGATCACGACCAACCTGTTCGATCGCATCTTCATCGCGGTCGTGCTGTTTGTTGCCATCCACCTGTTCTGGATGCGCTTCGTCGAGCAGTCGCTGTCGCTGTATTTCGCGACGGCGATCTCGGTGGTGGTGGGCGCCATCGTCATCAAGCGCGGCTAGCGGCCGCTCTCTTCCCAATGAAAAGGGCCGCTCTCCTTGCCCGGAGAGCGGCCCTTTTTCGTTCGTCCACGCCAGTCGAACGCGCGGCTACTTCATGCCCATCACATGTGGCAGCCAGAGCACGGTCTGCGGCACGAAGGTGATGACCAGCAGCACCACGAGCACGATGCCGACGATCGGCAGGCTCGCCCAGACCACGTCGCGCATCGGCACCTTGGCGATCGACTGGGTGATCAGCAAATTGAGGCCGAGCGGCGGATGGATCAGGCCGACCATCAGGTTGAGCACGATCACCAGGCCGAAATGGGTCGGGTCGATGCCGAAGCTGGTGGCGGCGGGCAGGAAGATCGGCACCAGGATGATCGTCGCCGGCGTCGAATCGAGGAACATGCCCGCGACCAGGAAGATGACGTTGACGATCAGCAGGAATTCCCAGGCCGAGAGATCCGCGCCATGCAGCAGCGCCTGGATGTCGCGCGGGATGCCGTGCACGACGACCAGATAGGCGATGAAGGACGAGACGGCGACGACCAGCATGATGTTGGCGGTCTGCAGCCCGGCCTCGGTCAGCATGCCGGGGAACAGGCGCCATTTGAATTCGCGGTGGATCACCCAGCCAACGAAGATCGCGTAGAGCACCAGCACCGCGCCGAGTTCGGTGACGGTGAACAGCCCGCCCTTGGCGCCGACGATCAGCAGCAGCGGCATCGACAGCGCCCAGGCGCTGCCCTTGAACTGCTTGCCGATCACACCCCAGGGGCGACGACCGCGCGCCGGCAGATTGTGCCGCTTGGCGTAAAAGATGACATAGGCGATCAGTGCCGAAGCGATCATCAGGCCGGGAATATAGGCGCCGACGAACAGCTTGGTGATCGAGACCTGGGCGATGACGCCGTAGATGACGAGCGGAATGCTGGGCGGGATGATCGGGCCGATCACGGCCGCGCCAGCGGTGAGCGCCGCGGCGAAGCCCCCAGAATACCCTTCCTTGCGCATTTCCGGGATGATCAGCGCTCCGGAAGCAGAGGCATCCGCCACCGCCGAGCCGGAGATGCCGGCCAGGAAGACGTTGGTGCCGACATTGACCACGCCGGAAGAACCGCGAATGCGCCCGAGCGCCGAGGAGAACAGGTCGACGACGCGGGTGGTGATGCCGCCCGAGTTCATCACCGAGGCGGCGAGGATGAAGAACGGCACCGCCAGCAGCGGGAAGGAGTCGATGCCGTTGACCATCTTCTGCGCCAGGATGAAGCCCGGCATGCCCCAGATGGCGACGATGATCAGGGCCGAGACGCCGAGCGCGATCGCGATCGGCACGGCGAGCAGGGCCAGCGCCAGGAAGGTGACGGAGAGGACGCCGAGCATGATCATGATGCGGAGCTTTCGGTCGCGGCGGCGCGCGTCTGGCTGGCCGTGGCATGGGCGGCGGCCTGGGCCGCCCGGAAGGTCGCCTCCCGCTCGGCCGAGATGCGCGGCGTGAGAATGCGCTCGAGGATGAAGAACAGGCCGAGACCGGCAAAGGCGACGATCGAGCCGTAAAACCAAGCGAAAGGCAGCCCGGTGGCGGGCGCGATCTTCTGGCCGACGACGATCATCAGGTGCCGCGCATAGACGATCAGCATGACGAGGAAGACGGCGGTGGCGAGATCGATGACGATGCCGAGCCGCTTGAACAGGTCGGCGTTCAGCCGGTCATGCAGGAAATCGATGACGATCAGCTCGCGCCGGCTGATCAGCAGGGCCGAGCCGAGGAAGGTGAGCCAGATGAACAGAAGGCGTGAGATCTCCGCCATGCCGGGCGTCGCCGCGCCGATGAAATAGCGCGAGAAGACCTGGACGCAGACCAGAAGGACGATCGCGAGCAGCATCGCCCCGACCAGGAAAGTGAGCAGCCAGCGCAGCGTATCGCCGACCCGGACGAGGATGCTTGTCATCGATACCCCCAAGGGAGACGGCCCGCCGCGCGGACGCGACGGGCCCAATCCTGCGTTGCGAGCCGTGTGTTACTGGACGGCGCGGATCTTGGCGATGATCGGCTGCAACGCCGGATCGTAGGATGCGGTCGCGGCCTTGGCCATAAAGGGCGCGAGGTCCGGCTTGTGCACGATCACGCCCTCGGCGACGAGCGAGGCCAAGACGTCGGCCTGCGACTTGTCGGTGTAGTCGCGATACCAGTCGGCGCTCGCGTCAGCGGCCTTGGTGAAGGCGGTGCGCAAGCGCTCGTCCTGCGCTTGGTACCATTCCTCGCCGCACATGAAGCCCATCGTCTCGGCCATGTGATTGGTCATGACCAGATGCTTGGCGACTTCGTAGAAGCGCTTGTCCTTGATCGCGACCAGCGGCTGCTCGACGCCGTCGACGACGCCCTGCTGGATGGCGGTGTAGACTTCCTCGAACGGGACGGTGGCGGGATTGGCGCCGAGCGCACGGATCGATTCGATATAGGCGGGAATGCCGGGGGCGCGGATCTTGCGGCCCTGCAGATCATCGAGGCTGTCGGCGGGCTTGGTCACCAGGAACTGGCGGAAACCGTGGAAGGCCGGGCCGATGACGCGGAAGCCGGCGTCCTTGGCGATCGACTCGATGATCTCCTGGCCGACCGGGCCGCGCCAGATACGGAAGAAATGGTCCTCGTCGCGGTAGAGATAGGCGACGCCTTCGGCATTCGCCGCCGGATGGAACGAGCCGAGGTCGCCGACGCTCTCATACATGCATTCGAGCACGCCGCCCTTCACCTGCTCGACCATCTCGTCGACGGTGCCCAGATGCGAACCCGGGAACAGCTCGATCGAGACGTCGCTGCCGAGATCGGCCTCGATCTTCTCCTTGAAGACCTGCATGGCCTTCGTGTCCGGGCTGTCGTCGGAGCCTGCGCCGCCGATGCGGATGGTGACGCCGGCCTGGGCCGAGGCGGTGGTGATGGCGGCGACACAGACGGCCGCCAGAAGTGTCTTCAACATGCTGCATTCCCCTCAGTGGTTCTTCTTGTCCCGGCAGGCCGCGTTCGCGTGCTTACCCGCCCTGCTCTTCGATCCAGCGTCGCCGGCCGTCGTCAATTCAAGAAAACGATACTCGATTATTGATAGTCCGCAAGTCTCTCTCCGCGCCAGCCGCCTGCCCAATATCCGGGCGGCCGACGCGCCGTGCCTTCATCCCCGGCCCCGAGCCAGCGCCCGAAACCAACCCGACGCGAGCGACCTCTCAGGCGATCGCGCCGATCGTATCGTCGAGCGCGTCGACCAGGATGTCGATTTCCGCCTCGCTGACGATGAAGGGCGGCGTGATCTGGATATGGTCGCCGCCCTGTCCGAAATTGGCCCCCGGGACGCCGCCGCCAATGATGACGCCACGCTCCTTCATGCCGGAAACCAGCCGCGAGGTAAAATTCATCTCGGCCGGGAACGGCGCGCGCGTCGCCCGGTCGGCGACGAACTCGACGCCGCCATAGAGGCCGCGGCCGCGCACCTCGCCGATGCAGGCATGGCGCTGTTGCAGGGCGTTCAGGCGGGCGTGCAGATGCTTGCCGATCTCGGCGGCGCGGGTGAACAGACCCTCCTTCGACATGATGTTGAACACCTGCTGGCCGATGAAGCAGGAAGTCGGGTGGCCGCTATAGGTGAAGCCGTGCACGAAACGCTTGCGGCTCTCGCGGAAGAAATTGGTGATCTTGTCGTTGATCAGCACGGCGCCGAGCGGCGCGTAGCCGCTGCCGATCGCCTTGCCGCAGGTGATCATGTCCGGCACGACGTCCCAATCCTGGATCGCGAAGGGCCGGCCGGTGCGGCCATACCCGGCCAGCACTTCGTCGGCGACGAACAGGATACCGTAGCGGTCGCAGATCTCGCGGATGCGCTTGTAGTAATCCGGGCGCGGCACGAGGCCGGAGGCGGTGGTGCCGACGATCGTCTCGGCGAAGAAGGCGGAGACGGTCTCCGGACCCTCGAGGTTGATTGCGCGCTCCAGCTCGTCGGCGCAATCCAGCGTGCAGCCGCCCTTATCCTTGCAGTAGGCGCAGCGATATTCGTAGGGCGGCGCGATGTGGATGACCGGCAACATGTAGGGCGTATAGGGCGCGCGCCAGCTGGTCCGGCCCGACAGCGACAGCGTCGCGATGGTCACGCCGTGATAGCTCTGCCAGCGCGAGATGATCTTCTGGCGCTGCGTGTCGCCGCGCTCCAGATGATATTGCCGGGCAAGCTTCAGCGCGGTCTCGTTGGCCTCGGAACCGCCGGAGACGAAATAGACGGATTCGATCCCCTTCGGCGCGACGGAGAGGATCGATTTGCCGAATTCCTCCTGCCAGGGCGTGGTGAACTGGGCCGAATAGGCAAAGGGAACCTTGTCGCCGGCCGCGGCCAGCGCCTGGTAGATCTCGGTGCGGCCATGGCCGATGCCGACCACGCCGGCGCTGCCCATGCCGTCGAGATAGGCCTTGCCGTCGGCGTCATAGAGATAGACGCCCTCGCCCCGCACCGCGGTCGGCAGCTCGCTCGCATAGTCCCGGGAAAAGATCGACGACACCTGGCTCTCCTGCTGGGGCGTGTGCCGCGTAAGGGGCGGCGTCTCATGCGGCTTGGTTGGCTCGCCCGCGGGGGCGTTCTGGACGGCGCGCAAGATCCTGCGAGTTTGGAGCCGTGTCAATATCGATTATTGATAAAATGGCATGTCGGAAGACAGGATGTTGCCGATTGCACGAATGGGCCAAATAGGAGGGCACATCGCGCTTAAGATGCGGGACGGGGGAACGCCCGGCCTAGTCGTGGTGGAAATATCGTTTATTGTTAGTTTTCAATGCCGGACAGGCATGGAAATCCCCGGGGAACTGGCTGGAGCGCATGAGGGCAAGGCACGGATCGGGCGAGACGCGACGGGGCTCGATTCCTGCGGCGTGGCTCGTGACGGAACGGCCGATCGACGGATATCCCCTTTGCGACATCCCTTCCCAGTCCCGTACAGGAGCGATCCGATGATGGGCCGCCAGACCAAGAAAACCGTATCCGGCGATACGCATGCGAGCCTCGAAGCTGAGATCGGCGCGGCGCTGCGCACGGCCATCCTCGACGGCGAACTGGCCCCTGGCGCCCGCCTGATCGAACTGGAACTTGCAACCCGCTTCAATGTCAGCCAGGGCACCATCCGCGCCGCGCTGAAATTCCTGCAGGCCGAGGGCCTGGTCGAATACCGCCCCCGCCGGGGCAATTTCGTCATCACGGTCGAGACTTCCGACATCTACGAGATCTCGCTGCTGCGCGAGGCGCTGGAATCGCTGGGCGCCCGTCTCGCCGCCAAGCGGATCGACGACAAGGGCCGCAAGGCGCTCGAAGCCCTGCTGCAGGCGATGCGCATAGCGGCGCAGACCGGCAACCGGGCGCGGCTGACCGAACTCGACTTCGATTTCCACCGCACGGTGATCGAGATCTCCGGCCATCGCCGGCTGATGGACGTCTACAGCCGGCTGGAGGGCCAGACGCGGATGTTCCTGCGGCTGACCGACAAGTTCTACCAGAACCCGCTCGACATCATCGAACTGCACGAGCCGCTGGTGAACGCGATCTGCAATGGCGACGCGGAAGCCGCCTTCCAGCTGGCCAACCGGCATGCCGACGCGGATGCCGAGGATTTGATCGAAAGCATGCGCTGACTACTGCAGCGGGGACGTGTGGCGCTGGTCGGCATCACGACCTCGGCCGACGCCAATCTCGGCAACGGCTACACGCTGCTGGCGATCGCCGTGGTCGTCATCGGCGGCACCTCGGTGGCCGGCGGCAAGGCGAACGTGCCGGGGATCTGGGGCGCCTCGCTGTTCCTGGTGCTGCTGCGCACCATGCTCAACACCTTCGGCGTCAGCGCCGGCGTGCGCCTGCTCCTGACCGGGCTGATCATCGTCGGCGTGATCACCGCCGCCGGCGGCCAGAAGGCGCTGCGCTAGACCCGGACGCAAAGGCCGATCCGCCACTGCGGATCGGCTGGGATGTTGACTTCTCCGCCGGGGGCTGGTTTCACCGTTTGACCGAACAAACAAATTCCAAGAAGCCACTAAGGGGGGCCCTCTGATGAAGTTCCTGACTGCCGCCGCGATCGCGACCCTCGCCTTCGTCCAGCCTGCCCTCGCGCGCGACGTCACCGTCGATGTCACCGCCATTGTCGAGCATCCGGCGCTGGACGCCGTCCGCGACGGCGTCAAGGACGCGCTCGGCGAAGCCGGCTTCAAGGTCGGCGAGAACCTGACGTTCAATTACGAATCCGCGCAGGGCAATCCCGGCACCGCCGCGCAGATCGCCCGCCAGTTCATCGGCAACGGCCCGGACATCATCGTCCCGATCTCGACCCCGTCGGCCCAGGCCGTCGTCTCCGCCACGCGCGACATCCCGATCGTCTTCTCGGCCGTGACCGACCCGGTCGGCGCCCAGCTCGTCAAGCAGCTGGAGAAGCCCGGCGGCAACGTCACCGGCCTTTCCGACCTGTCGCCGGTCGCCGATCACGTCGCGCTGATCAAGGAAATCCTGCCGTCGGTGAAGACCATCGGCGTGCTGTTCAACCCGGGCGAGACCAATTCTGTCACGCTGGTCGAGCTGCTGAAGAAGTATGGCGCCGAGCAGGGCATCGCCGTCGTCGAGTCGGCCGCGACCCGCTCGTCGGAAGTGCAGAACGCCGCCCGCGCGCTGGCCGGCCGCGTCGACGCCATCTACGTGCCGACCGACAACACCATCGTCTCGGCGCTGGAATCGGCTGTCACCGTCGCGATCGAAAGCAAGCTGCCGCTCTTCACCGCCGACACGGATTCCGTCTCGCGCGGCGCCGTCGCGGCGCTCGGCTTCAACTACTATGACGTCGGCAAGCAGACTGGCGCCATCGTCGTGCGCATCCTGAACGGCGAAAAGCCGGGCGACATCGACATCAAGGTCGCCGCCGGCACCGATCTGGTGATCAACCCGGCCGCGGCCGAGAAGATCGGCCTGACGCTGCCGAAATCGGTCGTCGACCGCGCCACCAAGGTCATCAAGTAATCAAGGACGGCCCGGCCCAGCGCCGGGCCTTCCTTTTGCCGGTCACGAGTAGAGCGGGCTTAAGCCGCTCTGGAAATGCTACTCTCACCTCTCCGTAGGAGAACCTCGCGCAACACCGTCGTCATCCCGGCGAAGGCCGGGATCCACACACACCGCCATCCGGCCGGCAGGCGGGGCCACGGCTTCCTTGGCCGGTGTTCATGGGCCCCGGCCTTCGCCGGTGCGACGATATTGATGCCAAGCAAGGTCTCCCCTCAGGGAGAGGTGAAAAGTCGGGTTCGACCCAGATGATTCTTGCTCTATCGAAGAGGCCGCTTTCGTGAGCCAAATTGCCTTCCTCGGCGCGGTTGAACTCGGCCTCGTCTTCTCCTTCGTGGCGCTCGGCGTCTATCTCGCCTTCCGCATCCTCGACTTCCCGGATCTGACCGTCGACGGCTCGTTCCCGCTCGGCGCCGCGGTCGCCGCCGTGCTGATCATCGCCGGCTGGAACCCCTGGCTCGCCACGGCGATCGCCATGGTGGCGGGCGCCGCCGCCGGCCTCGTCACCGCGACGCTGAACGTCAAGTTCCGCATCCTGAACCTGCTCGCCTCGATCCTGACGATGATCGCGCTGTTCTCGGTCAATCTGCGCGTCATGGGCAAGCCGAACGTCGCGCTGATCAACCAGGACACGATGCTGACGCCGTTCTTCGGCCATGGCCTGTCCGAGTTCTACGTCCGGCCGCTCTTCATCGGCGTGCTCGTCATCATCGCCGTCTTCCTGGTCTGGCGCTTCCTCGCCAGCGATCTCGGCCTCGCCATGCGGGCGACCGGCGCCAATCCGCGCATGGCGCGGGCCCAGGGCGTCAACACCAGCCTGCACATCTATCTCGGCATGGCGCTTTCCAACGCGCTCGTCGCGCTGGGCGGCTCGCTGTTCGCCCAGACCAACGGCTTCGCCGACGTGACCTCGGGCGTCGGCACCATCGTCGTCGGCCTCGCCGCCGTGATCATCGGCGAGACTTTGTTCCATTCGCGCCTGATCATCTGGGCGCTGGTCGGCTGCGTCATCGGCTCGGTGCTCTACCGCATCGCCATCCAGCTGGCGCTCTCCAGCGACATTCTCGGCCTCAAGGCGTCGGATCTGAATCTCGTCACCGCCGTCCTCGTCGCCTGCGCGCTGATCCTGCCCCGACTGCGCCGCGGGAGGGCCACGGCATGATCGAGCTTTCCAACCTTTCCGTCATCTTCGGACGCGGCACCCCGCTCGAGAAGCAGGCGCTCTCCGGCCTCGACCTCGCGATCGAGACCGGCTCCTTCGTCACCGTCATCGGCTCGAACGGCGCCGGCAAGTCGACCATGCTCGGCGTGCTGGCCGGCGACGTCATCCCGACCTCGGGCCGCGTCGTCATCGGCGGCCGCGACGTCACGCGCATCGCCACGGCGCAGCGCGCGAAATATGTCGCCCGCGTCTTCCAGGACCCGCTGACCGGCAGCTGCGGCGCGCTGACGATCCAGGAAAACCTGGCGCTCGCCGCCGCCCGCGGCAGCCGGCGCGGTTTCGGCCTCGCCATCGGCAGCAACCGACGCGAGGAATTCCGCGCCCGCGTCGCCGAACTGAAGCTCGGCCTCGAAAACCGCATGGACGACCGGATGGATCTTCTCTCCGGCGGCCAGCGCCAGGCGCTGTCGCTGGTCATGGCGACCTTGGCCGGCAGCGAGGTGCTGCTGCTCGACGAGCACACGGCGGCGCTCGATCCCGGCATGGCCGAGTTCGTCATGGAGCTGACCCAGTCGCTGGTTGAGAAGCACAAGCTGACGACGCTGATGGTCACCCATTCGATGCGCCAGGCGCTCGATTACGGCACCCGCACCGTCATGCTGCATGGCGGCAAGGTGATCCTCGACGTGGTCGGCGACAACCGCCGCAATCTGACGATTGAGGACCTGATCGAGATGTTCCGCAAGGCCCGCGGCGGCGAAACCCTCGACGACGACGCGCTGCTGGTGAGCTGATCCTAGGGGGCCGTAGCCGGACAGGCCAAGCGCCCCTCCCCAAAACCGGCGCCGCCGGTTTTGACCCTCCCTCAAGGGGAGGGTTCAAGGGAAGTGTGCCGCTCTCCCGGACCAGGTCCCGCTCGAACCCTCCCCTTGAGGGAGGGTCGAAAATGCCCTTCGCATTTTCGGGGAGGGGGCTCGGCGAGCTGTCACCATAGCCACCCGGCGATATGAAAGCCCGAAAACCCCGCTGCATGGATCCTCGCTTCCGCGAGGATGACGGCGGAGGTGGGAGACGCAGCCTCAGCGCCCCAACCGGACCTTGCCGGGGGACGCCGCCACATCTTGCCTGGGCGGTGTTCATGGGCCCCGGCCTTCGCCGGGGCGACGAATCGCAGCCACCCACTCGGCGTCATCCTCGCGAAAGCGAGGATCCATTCAGCCGAACCCCAGGGAATTGCGAAAGACGAAGGCGTCGCCGCCCGAAAACCCCGCCGCATGGATCCTCGCTTGCGCGAGGATGACGGCGGCGGTGGGAGACGCAGCCTCAGCGCGCCTTACCGGCATCCCCGACGCAGCGCAGGCCCGTCGCGGCGCCGATGCCCCAGAACAGCGAGCTGCAATTGCGGCAGGTGCCGCAGCCGCTTGGCGGGATGGATGCCGCGCTGTTCCTGGGGTTGGCCATGCCGAAACGCTCCGCTTCAATCGATGCCAACATCATCGCGGGAGCGGCCAGCCCTGCCAAGAAACGGAATTCCGGGCGTCGCCAGGTTCCATAGAACAAGCGACGCCCGAACGATCCAAAAATGTTAAGCCGGCACGGTTCAGAAGGCTTCGGGCGTGACCGGCCCGCCCGTCTCGATCGACTTGTACGCGGCTTCGACCAGGGCGAAGGTGTTGAGGTTGTCGTGGCCCGAGGTCGCGGGCTCGCTTCCGGCGTCGAGGCTGTCGAGCCAGTGGCGCTGGGTCGAGACCACGCTGTCCTGGATCAGCAGCCAGGGCTCGCCACCCCACGAAAGCGGCTTTGGCGCCGCGATTTCCGTGAAGTTGCCCTCGGGCGAGGTAACGACCAGCCGGCAATCCGCCTCGACCCGGATCGAGCCCTTGGTGCCTTCGAAGTGGATCAGCGTCTGCGGGAATAGGTCGGGCGACTGGCGGCTGGCATAGCTGCATTCGGAAACGCTGACCGCGCCATTGGCATGGCGCATCATCACCGTCGCCTGGTCCTCGCCCTTGATGCCCTGCTTGATCGCCTGGTCGAGGCAATAGACGCTCGTCGCCTCGCCCATGAACACCCGGGCGACATCCAGCACATGCACGCCGATATCGAGCAGCACGAAGCGCTCGACCTCTGCGAGATAGGGCTGGCCCTTGTAGATGTCATAGCCGGTGCGGAAGGCGAAGCGACCCCAGGTCGGCTCGCCCAGCACGCCGGAGCGGGCGATTTCGGCGGCGCGCAGCAGCGGCGCCTGGAAGCGGAAGTTCTCATGCACCATCAGCGGCCGGCCGGCCTTGTCCATGGCCGAGACCAGCGCGCGGCAATCTTCCCAGTCCGGCGCCAGCGGCTTCTGCACCACCGCCGCCACGCCATGCCGGGCGCAGGCCTCGACCAGCGCGCGATGCGACGGCGCCGTGGTGACGATGTCGACGAAATCCGGCTTCTCGGTCGAAAGCATCGTCTCGAAATCGGTGTAGAAGGCCGGGATGCCGAAATCGGCCGCGGCAGACGCCGCCTTCTCGCCGTCGACATCGCAGACCGCGACGATCTTCGCGCGATCCGCCAGTTCTGCCCAGGCGTTCAGATGATTGCGCGCAAAGAACCCGCACCCGACAAGGGCGCCCCTCCGAAGTGTCATCGTCTCTCTCCCTCGACTGAATCAGCCTGCGCCGGCGCGTTTTCGCGATGCGCCGCGACCGGTCCCATTGGCGCGTCGGACCGGCCCGCAGCTTGGCGGAGAGTCGAGCAGCCGGCCGCGCCAACGTCAAGCGGAGGCAGACGAATTCGGCAGGGAGAGGCAGCGTTCAGTCGCGAAAAAGATCGACCGAGAAGCGCTTGGAGATACCGAGGCCAACGGTGAACTGGTTCTCGCTACCGGCCGTCGCCACGATCGGCGAATTCTTGGCGTCGCCGACGAAGCGGTCGTAGCCGGCATCGGCATTCAGGAACCAGTCCGGCTTGAACTCGTAGCGCGCCGACGCCTTGAGGCCGACCGAATAGATGCCGCCGCCGGCATCATAGGCCGCGAGGTTGCCCCCGCTGGCGAGGCTTTCCTCGGCCGAGACATTGAAATAGGTGCTCGTGAAGCCGCTGGAGCCGAAATTGGCGCGCGGGCCGAGCTTCAGCTCGACCTGCTTGGTCGGACGGACGATTGCATCGGCGCCGAAGCTGCCGACCACGCCGCTGGCCTCGCCGAACGCGCCGCGCACTTCGCCCAGCACTTCCGCGCCATAGACCTCGTCGAAGTTGAACTCGTAGCCGGCCTTGACGCCCAGCTCATAGGTCGCGTCGAGCCCGCGCGTGCCGGCAAGGCCCGGCTCGTCGTTCGGGTTGCGCTCGCCGATGATGCGGAATGACGGGCCGAAATTCAGCGCCGTCTTCGGTCCGCCGCCCAGCTCGAACACGCCGGGCAGCCGGAAATAGGACATGGAGACGATCGGATAGGGCGAGAACAACAGGTCCTTCGAGCCCAGGAAGCTCGGCACCAGCTTGCCGCCGGCGCCCAGTTCGATCACCAGGTCGACATCGCCATAGGGACGACGCTCGGCCGCCTGCGCGGTGAGAGCGGCAAGCGGCAGCAACAGGGAAGCGGCAGTCAGAATTCGCAACAAGGCTGGCATTCTCCGGAACGCGATACGCCGGGGCCAGTCGCAACCTCCCCACGCACTATGGTTAGCTAGATATCACGCGCGTTGCTGAAGAAATTATTACGAGCCCGCCCGCAGCACGGCGCGGCTCGGTTGTGGCGCTTCGCCATGAAGCGGCGGCCGTGGCGGCGCTTGCGGGAAATACGTTCTGCGTCGTTCGGTCCGCAAGAATTGATCCAATACAGATCACGGCCATGACGTTAGGAATTGCACATTCCCTAGCGTCATATAAGGTCGATGGGCTTGTCCAGGATCGTCAGGTGGCGAAATGACAGCTTCATCCCAAGGTACACGCCGGCCGGCCATCGGCGTTGTCTTGCTCGCGACGGCCGCGCTCATCACCAGTTCTATCGCGGCACGGGCGCAGGACGCCCCGGCCCCGCGGATGCAGCCTCCGGCGGCATCGCCGGCCGAAGCGGCCGCCTCCGCCCCGACCCAGGCTGCGCCGGACGACGTCTTCACCCAGGACGAGCTGCGCAAGCTGCTCGCGCCCTTCGCGCTCTATCCCGATGCGCTGCTGGCGCAATTGCTGCCGGCCTGCGCCTATCCCGTTGACATTGTCCAGGCGGCGCGCTGGCTGGCCAAGAACAAGGCCGCTGTCGCCAAGAACGATTTCTCCGGCGTCGATACGCAAAACTGGGACCCGACCGTCAAGGCCCTGGTGCGCTTCCCCGACATCATCGAGCGGCTCAACGACGACCTCGACATGACGACCGACCTGGGCGATGCCTTCGTCAACCAGCCCGACGACGTCGCCGCGATGATCCAGGACCTGCGCCGCGAAGCGCAGAAGGCCGGGTCGCTCAAGACCACCGAGCAGCAGAAGGTCGTCGTGCAGGACCAGGGCGGCACCAATTACGTCACCATCGAGCCGGCGACGCCTGGCGTCATCTATGTGCCGACCTATGATCCGCAGACGGTCTATTACGAAAGCGGCGACACGGTCGCGGCCGGGCTGATCGGCTTTGGGGTCGGCGTCGCGGTCGGCATCGCCATCGACAACGTCTGGGACTGGGGCCGCGGCTGGGTCTACCCGCCGCGCTGGCCGGGCTATCCCGGCTACCGGCCGGGCGGCGGAAACAACATCAACATCGGCAACGACATCGATATAGGCGGCGGCACGCGGCCCTGGCGGCCGGACGGCGACCGTTATCGACCCGGCCAGGGCACCAAGCCGGGCCTGGGCAACCGGCCGGGCGGCCCCAATGCCGGCAATCGCCCCGGCGCTGGCAACCGGCCCGGCGCGGATCGCCCGAACGCCGGCAACCGGCCGGAGGCAGGCAACCGCCCCTCCGCCGGCAACCGTCCCGACATGGGCAACCGGCCTGACGCGGGCAACCGGCCCAATGCCGGCAACCGGCCTGATCGGCCCGCTGGCGCCAACAAGGCGCAGCGACCGGCTTCCGGCGGCAAGGCGGCGGCCAAGAAGCCGGCCAAGGACACCGCCTTCAGCAGCGCGAAAATGGGCGGCAAAGGATCCAAGGCGGTCTCGAACCGTGGAGCCTCCAGCCGGCAGTCGGTCGCCCGACCCTCCTCGCCCCGCCCGCAGGTCAACCGCGGCGGCGGCCGGCCACCGCAGATGTATCGCGGCGGGGGCGGACGACCGCAGATGCAGCGCGGCGGCGGCGGTGGCGGTCGGCAGATGCATCGTGGCGGTGGTGGTGGCGGACGCGGTCGGCGCTGAGGAGAACGGTCATGCTGAAAATAGCCCTGTCCGCCATCGCCATGCTGGTCGCCGGAGCCACCCTCCTCGCCCAGCCGGCCGGCGCCCAACAGGTCTTCCCCACGCCCGAGGCGGCGTCGACAGCGCTCGTCGACGCGGCGAAGGCGCCGGAAAAGGGCATGCTGGACAAGATTTTCGGCCCCGGCGCGCGGGAGCTGATCGCCTCCGGCGACGAGGAAGTCGACAAGCAGCGGCTTTCCGATTTCCTCGATCTCGCCAGCAAGGGCAGCGCCGTCACGGATGGCGAGGACGGCGCCAAGGTGCTGACCTTCGGCGCCGATGCCTGGCCGTTTCCCATTCCGCTCAAACCCTCCGGCGGGGGCTGGGCCTTCGATCTGGAGGCGGGCCGGCAGAGGATCGCCGACATGGCGATCGGCCGGAACGAACTCGTGGCGATCGGCGCCTGCGAGGATTATGTCGCGGCCCAGAACGAGTATTTCCGCACCCTGCATGACGACGAGCCGGTGCATCAGTTCGCGCGCCGGCTGATCAGCACGCCCGGCCGGCATGACGGGCTCTACTGGGAACCGGAATCGCCGACCGATCGCAGCCCGCTCGGCGACCAGATCGCCGCCGCCTCGGTGCGAACGGGCAAGGATTCCGACACGCCTCGCGCTTATCACGGCTATCGCTATCGGGTGCTGACGCGCCAGGGTCCGGCGGCGCCGGGCGGCGCCTATGATTATCTCGTCAAGGACCGGATGCTGGCCGGCTTCGCGCTCGTCGCCTATCCGGAGATTTGGGGCGAGACCGGCATCATGACCTTCCTGTGTGACCAGCGCGGCAAGGTCTACCAGCGCAATCTCGGCGCCTCGACCGCCGCGGTCGGTCCAAAAATCCAGAGCTTCAATCCCGGCCCGGCCTGGGAGCCGGTCGAGCCCTGAATGCCAGAGCGGCGCGGAACCGGTTGGGTTCCGCGCCGCTCTGTTGCTTCGCAGGCTTGTCCGCCCCGGTTCTAGACCGGCTTTTCGGCCGGCGCGGAGGTCTTGCGCGACATCCGCCAGGAGCCGAGGCGGCGCACGCCGACATAGAACAGCGGCACGAAGAAGATACCGATCGCTGTTGCCGCGATCATGCCGCCCATCACGCCGGTGCCGACCGCGTTCTGCGCGCCCGAGCCGGCGCCAGTGGCGATCGCCAGCGGCAGGATGCCGAAGATGAAGGCCAGCGACGTCATCAGGATCGGCCGAAGCCGCATCCGCGCGGCGTCGAGCGTCGCTTCGACCAGCCCCTTGCCAGCCGCCTGCTGGTCCTTGGCGAATTCGACGATCAGGATCGCGTTTTTCGCCGCGAGGCCGATCGTCGTCAGCAGGCCGACCTTGAAGTAGACGTCGTTCGACTGGCCGAACAGTTTGGCGGCGATCAGCGCGCCGAGCACGCCGATCGGAACGGAAAGCATGACCGAGAACGGGATCGACCAGCTCTCATACAGCGCCGCCAGGCAGAGGAAGACGACGAGGATCGAGATCGCATAGAGCGCCGGCGCCTGGTTGCCGGAAAGCTGCTCCTGGTAGGAAAGCCCCGTCCACGAGGCGGTGAAGCCATCCGGCAGCTTGGCGACCATGGCCAGCATCTCGTCCATGGCCGTGCCCGAGCTGACACCCGCCCCGGCCGAACCCTGGATGCTCACCGCCGAGATGCCGTTATAGCGATCGAGCTTGGGCGAGCCATAGGTCCAGTCCGTCGAGACGAAGCTGGAAAACGGGACCATCTCGCCGCTGGCATTGCGCACGAACCAGTCGTCCAGATTGTCCGGCTGCATGCGGAAGGGCGCGTCGGCCTGGAGATAGACCGGCTTGACCTTGCCGCGATCGATGAAGTCGTTGACATAGCTGCCGGCGAAGCCGACCGAGATCGTGTCGTTGATATCGCCGAGATCGATGCCGAGCGCCCGGGCCTTGGCCTGGTCGATGTTGATGCGGAATTCGGCCTGGTCCTCCTGGCCGCCCTGGCGGACGCCGCTGACCAGCGGATTCTCGCGCGCCATCGCCAGAAGCTGGTCGCGCGCTGCGGCCAGTTTCTCCGGACCGGCCCCGGCCGAATCCTGCAGATACATCTCGAAGCCGTTGGAATTGCCGAGATTGGGCAAGGCCGGCGGCGACAGGGCGAAAACCTGCGCGTCGCGGATTTTCGAAAAGGCCGCCATCGCCCGTCCGGCAATCGCCGAGGCGGACTGGTCGGCACGGGTACGCTGGTCGAAATCCTTCAGCTTGATGAAGGCCATGGCCGCGTTCTGGCCATTGCCGTTGAAGCCGAAGCCGAGGGCGGAGAACACGCTGTCGACGGAATCCTTCTCCTGCGTCAGGAAATGGTCCTCGACCTGCTTCACAACTTCCAGCGTCCGGGCGCGGGTGGCCCCGACCGGAAGCTGGATCGACGTCATCAGCACGCCCTGGTCCTCTTCCGGCAGGAAGGAGGTCGGCAACCTGTTGAACAGGAAGGCGACGCCGGCGCACATCAGCAGGTAGATGATGAAGAAGCGGATCGGCCGGCGGATGATCCCGCCGACGCCACGCTGGTAGCGGTCGGCATTCCGGTCGAAGGTCCGGTTGAACCAGCCGAACAGGCCCTTGCGCTCGCCATGGCCGCTGGAGGGCTTCAGCATGGTGGCGCAGAGCGCCGGCGTCAGCACCAGGGCGACGAAGACCGAGAGCACCATCGCCGCGACGATCGTCACCGCGAACTGGCGATAGATCACGCCGACCGAGCCACTGAAGAAGGCCATCGGCACGAACACGGCCGAAAGCACCAGCGCGATGCCGATCAGCGCGCCGGTGATCTCGTGCATGGATTTCTTGGTCGCCTCGCGCGGCGAAAGGCCCTCTTCCGCCATCACGCGCTCGACATTCTCGACCACGACGATGGCGTCGTCGACGAGCAGGCCGATCGCCAGCACCATGGCGAACATGGTCAAGGTGTTGATCGAATAACCCGCGAAGGACAGCACGGCGAAGGTGCCGAGCAGCACCACCGGCACGGCGATCGTCGGGATCAGCGTGGCGCTGAAGCTCTGCAGGAACACGAACATGACGATGAAGACGAGCACCACCGCCTCGATCAGCGTCTCGACCACCTTCTCGATCGAAAGCTTGACGAAGGGCGTGGTGTCATAGGCCGTCACCACCTCGATGTTCGGCGGCAGGCCGGCCGAAAGCTTGGCGATCACCTCGGCGACGCCGGCGGCCGTATCGATCGCATTGGCGCCGGTGGCGAGGTTGATGCCGAAGCCGGCGGCGTTCTTGCCGTCGAAGCGCGAACTGGTGGTGTAGCTTTCCGAGCCGATCTCGACCCGCGCGACATCGCTCAGATGGACGATCGAGCCATCGGTCGTCGTCTTCAGGATGATGTCGCGGAACTGCTCGGGCGTCTGCAACTGGCTCTGCGCCGTGATAGTGACGTTGAGCTGCTGGCCATCAATGCTGGGCAGCGCGCCGAGTTGGCCGGCGGAAACCTGCTTGTTCTGCGCGGCGATCGCGGCGACCACGTCGCTCGGAATCATCTGGTACTTGGACAGCTTGATCGGATCGAGCCAGATCCGCATCGCATAGCCGGAGCCGAAGACGTTGACGTCGCCGACGCCGCTGACGCGCTTGATCGAATCCTCGAACCGGCTGGAGAAATAGTCGCCGAGATCCTCGGACGACTGGCTGCCATCGGTCGAGACCAGGCCGCCGACCATCAGGATGCTCGAGGTCGACTTCGTCACCGTTATGCCCTGCGCCACCACGGCATCGGGCAATTGCGACTGCACCAGTTGCAGCTTGTTCTGCACCTGCACCTGGGCGATGTCGGGATCGACGCCGCTGGAGAAGGTGAGCTGGACCGATGCCTGCCCGGAGGCGGTGCTGGAGGCCGACATGTAGTCGAGATTCTCAAGCCCGGTCATGCCCTGCTCGATGATCTTGGTCACCGAGTTCTCGATCGTCTCGGCGCTGGCGCCGGGATAGGTGGCGGAGATGCGCACCGTGGTCGGCGCGATCTCGGGATATTGCGCGATCGGCAGAGTGTAGATGCCGAGCAGGCCCGCGAGCATGACGGCGATCGCCAGCACCCAGGCGAAGATCGGGCGGTCGATGAAGAAATCGGCCATGCGATCAGCCTCCTGCCGCGGGGGCGGGAGCGGCGGCCGGAGCCGGCGTGCCGGTCGATGCAGGCGTCCCGGTGGATCCGGGCGTCTTGGCATCCACGGGATGCGCCACGCCGGCCGCGTCGAGCGCGACCTCGATCGGGGTCACGGCTTGGCCGTCGCCGATCTTCTGCAGCCCGTCGACGATCAGCCGGTCGCCATCCGAAATGCCCGATTCGACCAGCCAGTCCGAGCCGACCGATTGCATGGTCTTCAGCACCCGGGTCTCGACCTTGCCGTCCTTCGACACGAACATCGCCGTCGCGTCGCCCTTGGCGTTGCGGTTGACGGCGCGCTGCGGCACCAGGAAGGCGCCCTCGTCATTGCCGAGATCGACAATGGCACGGACATACATGCCCGGCAGCAGCATGCGCGTCGGGTTTTCGAAGCTGGCGCGCATCGAGAAGGTGCCGGTGGTCTCGTTGACGGTCGCTTCGGCGGATCGCAGTTCGCCGGTCTTGTCGTAGACGAGCGTGTCGTTGAGCTTGAGCTGCACCCTGGGCGGGCCATCGCCGCGCTTCAGCCGTCCGCTGTCCATCAGGCTGCGGATGCGCAGCAGATTGGTGCTGGAATCGGTCAGGTCGACATTGATCGGGTCGATCTCGCGGATGGTGGCGAGCGCCGTCGCCTGATTGGCGGTCACCAGCGCGCCCTCGGTCACGGTCGAGGTGCTGATCAGGCCGGAAATCGGCGCCAGCACCTTGGTGTAGTCGAGGTTGATCTGGGCGGAAGCGAGCGCCGCCTCGGCGGCCGCGACATCGGCCTTGGCCTGGGCCAGCGTCGCCTTGGCATCGTCGAGGCTCTGCGCCGTCACCGTATTCACGCCGACCAGCTGGTTGTAGCGGTCGACCTTGGCCTGCGCGCTCGGCACGGCGGCCTGCGCCTTTTCCAGCGACGCGGCGGCCGCGTCATAGGCGGCCTGATAGGGGCGCGGATCGATCTGGTAGAGCAGATCGCCGGCCTTGACCTGGCCGCCCTCGGTGAACACCCGCTTCTGGATCAGCCCATCGACCTGCGGCCGGATCTCCGACACCTTGGTGGCGCTGACGCGGCCGGGCAGCTCGATCGTGATCGGCACGTTCTGCGGCTTGAGCGTGACGACGCCGACCTCGACGGGCCCCGTCGGCGGCCCGCCTGGACCCGGCCCGGTCCCGGAAGACGGGCCGGAACAGGCCGCCAGGAAGAGAGCGCCGAACAGGCTCGCCAATGCGAGGGCCCTGGGTTTCATGCGAGATGCTCCGAAGATCGCCACGACCACTCTTGTCGAGTGATCCTATAGAGCCTCTCTTTTCACCTCGTCCGCCAGCCGCGCAACCGTTTTTGGGCGTCAAAACATTGCTGGTGTTTCGAAATATTGCTGCGAATTCTGCATTCGCACGCAAAGGTTAGCGCCTACCCCCCTCGCACGCGGCGCAGCGACGGCAAGCCGGCATTTTCAAGCCGGCCGGACGATGCCCTTCTTCAGGATGAGATTGCCATATTGCCGGGTCTCGCCGGTCTGGACGATGGCATAGCCGGCATTGGCCCGCTCATAGAAGGCGAAGCGCTCCAGCGAGTGGACCTTATGTTCCGGCTCGTGGCGCTGGACGATCGCCTCGAACTCATCGACGATCGGCTCGCGCCGGTCGGGATCGCCCACCACCTGCATGGAGATTGCGGCGACATCGTCATACTGGTCGAGCGGCAGCAGCGACAGGATGGCTTCGAGCACCTGCGGCGCCGTGGCGGCATCGATCCGGATCAGCTCCGGTCCGGCGCTGGTGGCCGGGTAGTTGGCGTCGACGATGGTGATCTCGTCGCCATGGCCCATGGCGCGCAACGTCCAGAGCAGATCCGGCGAGAGGATCGGCGAAAGTCCCTTGAGCATGTCGTGTCCTTTGGTTGGAGGAATGGGGGGGGGGGGAGCCGGGCTTGCACCAGTCCGGTCCGCTCCCGCCGATGAAGGCCGGAGCGGACCGGACCGAGCCCCTCCCCTCGGGTTCGGAAAAAGGTCGTTGTGCGATGGCGCAGGGTTAACGGAAGGCTAACAGCGGGAGACGGGTCAACGCCCCCTAGAAGGTCGCCCCGATCTGCCACGGCACGAATTCATTGTCGCCATAGCCGAGCAGTTCCGACTTGCTCTTGTCGCCGGAGGCGACCTGGAGGATCCGGTCGAAGATCTCCTGCCCCTTGGTCTCGAGCGACTTGCCGTCGAGCACGTCGCCGCCATTGATGTCCATGTCGTCGATCATCTTGGCGTAGATCTCGGAATTGGTGGCGATCTTGATCGACGGGGTCGGCTTGCAGCCATAGGCCGAGCCGCGCCCGGTGGTGAAGCAGAGGATGTTGGCGCCGCCCGCCACCTGGCCCGTCGCCGAAACCGGGTCGTAGCCCGGCGTATCCATGAAGACAAAGCCCTTCTCGGTCACCGGCTCGGCATAGCCATAGACAGCCGTGAGCGGCGAGGTGCCGCCCTTGGCGGCGGCGCCGAGCGACTTCTCGAGAATGGTCGTGAGGCCGCCCTGCTTGTTGCCGGGCGAGGGATTGTTGTTCATCTCCATGAGGTTACGCTCGGCGTAATCCTCCCACCAATGGATGATGTCGACCAGCTTCTGGCCGACCTCGCGCGACACGGCGCGCCGGGTGAGCAGATGTTCGGCGCCGTAGATCTCCGGCGTCTCGGAGAGAATGGCGGTGCCGCCATGGCGCACGAGGATATCGGCGGCGACGCCCAGCGCCGGATTGGCGGTGATGCCGGAATAGCCGTCGGACCCGCCGCATTGTAGCGCCAGCATCAGTTCGCTCGCCGGCACCGTCTCGCGCTTCACCGCATTGACGATCGGCAGCATCGCCTTGACCGCTTCCACGCCGGCATCGACCGTCTTCTTGGTGCCGCCGACTTCCTGGATGGTCATGGTGCGGAAAGTCTCGCTCTCCTGGATGTTATAGGCATCCTTGAAGCGCGGAATCTGGAAGCCCTCGCAGCCGAGGCCGACCATGACGACGCCGCCCATGTTCGGGTTGGTGGCATAGCCCCAGGTCGTGCGCTTCAGCGTGTCGAAGATCACGCCGCGATAGTCGATCACGCAGCCATTGGCCTGCTTAAGTACGACGATCCCATCGATATTCGGATAATCGCTCAGGATGCCTGATCGTTCGATCTCGGTCGCGATGAAACCGGCAACCGTTGTCGAGCAGTTCACTGAGGTGAGGATGCCGACATAATTGCGCGTCCCGACCTTGCCGTTGGCGCGCCTGAACCCTTGAAAGGTCGCCTGGAATTCCTTCGGCACAAATTGCGTCGGCACCACCCCCTCGCTGAAGGCGTAGTCGCGCGCGAAGGCGCCATGCTCTTCGCCGATGCCGCAATTGTGCTCATGCACCCAGTCGCCGGCGGCGATGTCTGTCTTGGCGAAGCCGATGATCTGGCCGAATTTGCGGATCGGCTCGCCCGCGGCGATCGGCCGGATCGCGAATTTGTGCCCGCGCGGCACGCGCCGGAGGATGGTGACGCCCTGCGCCGTCGTCATGCCGACATCGAGATTGCCGAGCGCCACCGCGATGTTGTCCTCGCCATGGAGGAGAAGCGTGCGCGGCTGGGCCGGAAGGGGGGCTGCCTCGTTCATGGGTTCGTTCCTATCGCGGCCACACGGGCAGCCGCCGTTGCGCGGGCCTCAGGCTGAACGCCAGCCATCGCGGATGAGCGTGAAGCCGTCGCTGTAGACTTCGGTGGCGGCCGGGCGCCAGATCCGGGTCGCCGCCGCCAGCAGCGGCATCGACCGTCCGAACGCCTCGATGGTGATCCAGCCGTCATAATCGGCCTGCTTCAACGCCTTGAAGGTGCTGGCGAAATCGATGTGACCCTTGCCCGGCGTGCCGCGATCATTCTCCGAGACATGCACATGCGCCAGATGCGGCGCGATTGCAGCCACGGCGGCGATCGGGTCCTTCTCCTCGATATTGGCGTGGAAGGTGTCGTACATACCAGCAACGTTCGGGTGAGCGACGGCGGCGAGATAATCGTTCAGGTCGTGCATGGTGTTGACGAAATAGCATTCGAAGCGGTTGACCGCCTCCAGCACCAGCGTGATGCCCTTGGCGCGCGCCATATCGCCGGCATCGCGGTGGAAGGCGATGGCGCGCTCCCGTTCATCCGAGGTCGGCGCGTCGCCGGAGAAATGGCCGAGCGTCGAATGCAGCGGGCCGCCGACGACCCTGGCGCCCAATGCTGCCGAGCAATCGAGGATCCAGGCCATATGCCGGCGGGCACCCTGCTGCTGCGCGGCGTCGGCGCCGAGCGGGTTCATCTCGACGCCGGGGAACAGCGAAATCACCGTGCGCTCGAGACCCAGCCGGTCGAGTTCCCGGCCAAGTTCGGCATAGTGCTCGGGCGAGCCTTCGAAGATCGGGATCTCGACGCCGTCATAGCCGCAGCGTTTCAAATCCTCGAGGATCGGCCAATGTCGCGGTTCGACATGCGCCGTCCAGAGCAGGAGATTGAAGCCGATCTTCATCGAGAATGTCCTGGTTCGCATCCGGCAGGTCGGCCGGAAGGGAGCCGGCGGACCCGAGGGTCCACCGGCCGCAACGCATCAGTTGGTGGGCGGGACCGGCGGAGCTGCACCCTGCGGCAGCGGCTCTTCCAGCCACTTGGTCACCATTTCAGGCTTTGCATCCCAGGGAGCGGCATCGGCCAGATTGTCCTTGGTGATCACCTGGCTCGGCGCGTAGTAGAACTGGCCCGGCTTGACCGAACCGTCGATGACGCCGAGCAGCAGGCGCAGCGCATGGACCGAGGCGATCGAGGGCGGGTTGCTGCCGGTCAGGGTCATCTGGCCCTTCTCGATCAGTTCGACGCCATAGGGCGCGCCATTATTGCCGCCGATCAGGATCTGGCCGGTCTTGCCGGCACGCTCGATGGCGATCGCGACGCCGACGGCCATGTCGTCATTGGCGGCATAGATCGCCTTGACGTTGGGATGCGCCGCCAGGATCTGCGAAGCGGCGTCCATGGCCTTCTGACGATCCCAGTCGGCCGCGAGGTCGGCAACGCTGACCGCCTTGGAGCCGGACTTGGCGATGCCGTTCTTGAACGACTGCACGAAGGCTTCCGCGTCGCCGCGGCCGAGCTTGCCGGTGATGGTGGCGTATTCGCCCTCCGGCAGCAGCTTGCCGATCGCCTCGCCGACCGGTTCGCCGAACCGGTAGAGATCGATCTGCATGATGCCAGCCGAATCCGCCAGGATCGACGGGTCATAGCCGTACTGGAAGAAGATCGGCACGCCGGCCTTCTTGGCCTGGGCGATGGCGGCCTTTTCCGAGGAAAGCGACACAGCGTAGATCAGGATGCCGTCGACACCCTTAGTGATCGCGTCCTGGACGTTGGCGAGTTCCTGGGTCGGGTCGTTATTGGCGGAATAGGTGATCAGCTTGACGCCGAGTTTGTCGGCGGCGGCCTGCGCCGCGTTCATGCCATACTGATAATAGGGATCCGGACCGCCGCGCATGAAGGCGATGGTCTTCTCCGCTGCCTGCGACAGGCTCGGCGCCAGGATGGCGGTTCCCAGCGCCAGCACGGCGAGGGCTCTCCTCGTGATATTCATTGCTCGTCTCCTCCGTTGCAATGTCCCTGAAGCGGCGTGCCGGTTAGGCTTTCTTCTGCAGCAGGACCGCCGCCGTTATGATCAATCCCAGCACGGCGCTCTGGAAATTCGCGCCGACGCCGAGAAGGTTCATGCTGTTGCTCACCAGCCCGAGCAGCAGGACGCCGCCCAGCGTGCCGAGCACCGTTCCCCGCCCGCCGATCAGCGGGGTGCCGCCGATGACCACGGCCGCGATGGCGCGAAGCTCGTAGCCCGTGCCCATGCTGGGCAGGCCGGAATCGAGGACGCCGGTGAGGATGACGCCGGCGACGCCGACGAAGAGGCCGCTCAGCGCATAGAGCGCGATCTTGATGCGCCGCACGGGAATGCCGGAAAGCCGCGCCGCTTCCTCGTTGCCGCCGATCGCGAAGGCATAGCGGCCGAGCGTCGTGAAGCGCAGGATCAGGAACATGACGAGGATGGCGAGGAACATGGCGTAGACCGGCCATGGCACGCGCAGGAAATCGCCGAGGCCGAACACGTCGAACAGCGCGCCGGTGTCGTTGATCGGGCTGCCGCCCGACATCAGGATGGCGACGCCCTGCAGGAAAGTCATCGTGCCGAGCGTGATGATGAAGGGCGTCGCGCGGTTGGTGGCGACCAGCATGCCGTTGATGGCGCCGATCACCGTGCCGGCCACCACGCCGGCGAGGATACCGAGCGCGACCGAGCCGGTGTGCATGATGGTGAGCGCCGTGGCGAGGCCGGCCACCGAAAGCGCCGCGCCGACCGAAAGATCCAGCCCGCCGGCGATCAGCAGGATGGTCTGGCCCGAGGCGACGATGCCGAGCGCCGACACCTGGAACAGGATGTTCAGCAGGTTGTTCACGGACAGAAAGCGCGGATTGCCGATCGCGGTCACCACCACGATGAGCAGGAGCACGATCAACAATGTGTAGCGGCCGAGATCCTGTCCACGGAGCGCGCCGAGCTTTCGGGGGACCGGCTTGGCAGCCGTTGCGGCGGGAGAAGACATCAGTTCACGCTCCGGGTGCTTTGGGTCTGGATGGCGGAGAGCAGGCGCTCGGGATCGAGCCGATCCGGCGACAGGGCCTGCTCGATGCGGCCATTCCGAAGGACGAGAATTCGATCGGCGAGCGCGATCAGCTCTTCGAGGTCCGTCGACACGAAGACGATGGTGGCGCCCTTGTTGGCGAGACTGCGCAGATGGTCGTGGATCTGCCGCTGCGACTCGACATCGACGCCCTGGGTCGGCTCCTCGAGCACGAAGAGCTGGCCATCGGCGAAGATGGCGCGGCCGAGCAGCGCCTTGCGCTGGTTGCCGCCGCTCAGGAAGCGGACCTCGCGGCTCGGCGCGCGCGGATTAAGGTCAAGCCGTTCCGACATGTCGGTCGCGACGCCGGCCTCCTGGCCGAGCTTCAGCCAGCCCAGCTTCGACAGCCGCCGGAGCGCCGCGAGCGAGATGTTCTTGGCGATCGACAGGCTCATCACCAGCCCACGCCCGCGCATGTCCTCCGGGATGAACAGCACGCCGCGGGCGATCGCCTCGCGCACGGCGCGGGGCGCATAGGGTTGGCCGCCGAGCGACATGCTGCCCGCGACATGGCGATGGTCGAGCCCGCCGATCACGGCGGCGAGCGCATTGGCGCCACCGCCGATCAGCCCGGTCAGGCCGACGATTTCGCCCTTGGCAACCTCGAGCGAGACATTGTCGAGACCGCCCGCGCTGGAAACCCCGTCCATCACCAGGAACGGTTCCGTCTTGGGCCGTTCGCTTCGATGCGTCTCGACCGCGTCCAGCGTCCGCCCGACGATCATAGAGATCAGCCCGTCCTTGTCGGCGCTCCGGCCCTCGACCAGCGCCACCTTGCGGCCGTTGCGCAGCACGGTGATGCGGTCCGAGATCGCCAGCACTTCGTCGAGGTGGTGCGACACATAGACGACCGCCATGCCCTGTCTGGCGAGGTCGCGGATCAACCGGAACAGGAACTCGGCCTGCGCCTTGTTGAGCGCCGCCGTCGGCTCGTCGAGCAGCAGCACATGCGCCTTTTCGCGCACCGCCTTGGCGATCGCCACCTGCTGCCGATCGGCAATATCGAGATCGCCGAGCCGCTGGTTGACGGGCAGATCGAGCCCGAGCCGGGCCAGCAGCTCGGTCGCCCGGGTCGCCATCGCCTTGTCATCGAGGATGCCGAACGCTTTGCGCGGCTCGGCGCCGAGGAAAATGTTGGCGGCGACCGAGAGATCGAGATGCAGTTCCGGGTTCTGGTAGACGATGGCGATGCCGGCCGCGCGCCCCTCGGCCGGATTGAGCGCCTTGAAGGCGGTGCCGCCGACGATGATCTCGCCGCTGTCGGGCGGCTGCGCGCCCGACAGGATCTTCATGAAGGTCGACTTACCGGCGCCGTTCTTGCCGACCAGGCCATGCACCTCGCCGCGCGCAACCTCGAAATCGACGTCATCCAGCGCGCGCTGACCCAGAAAGCTCTTGGTCACGCCCTGTACCTGGATCGCGAGCGGTGAAACGGGGGTCATGGCCGTGGTGCCGCTCAGCCCTGGACCGCTTCCCAGCGGCCCGACTTCGCCGAGGCCAGCACGGCGTCGGTGACGTAGTCGGTGCGGAGCGCCTCGCGGAAGGTCGGCGCCGCCGGCGTGCCGGAGGCGAGGCCGGCAAGGAAATCGGCGGCCTGATGGATGAAGCTGTGCTCGTAACCGATCTGCAGGCCCGGCACCCACCACTGGCTCATATAGGGATGGTCGCCATCGGTGATGTGGATCGAACGCCAGCCGCGCAGATGCCCCTCGTCGCTGTAATCGAAGTAGGACAGCCGGTGCAGGTCGTGCAGGTCCCAGGCAATCGAACCCTTCTCGCCATTGATCTCGAGCGTGTAGAGCGCCTTGTGGCCGCGGGCGTAGCGGGTCGCCTCGAAGGTCGCGAGCGAGCCGTTATGGAAACGGGCGAGGAAAGCGCTGGCGTCGTCGATCTTGACCTCTTCGACCTTCCCGCTGACCGCATGCGAGCGCTGCTTGACGAAGGTCTCCGTCGCCGCCGTCACGCTGTCGATGCCGCCGTTCAGCCAGATCGCGGTATCGATGCAATGCGCGAGCAGGTCGCCGGTAACGCCGCTGCCGGCGACGCTGGCATCCAGCCGCCAGGTGCCCATGCCGCCCTGCGGCACGTCGGCCGAGATCGTCCAGTCCTGCAGGAATTTGGCGCGGTAATGGAAGATCCGGCCGAGCCGGCCCTCGTCGATCATCTGCTTGGCGAGCGTCACCGCCGGCACGCGGCGATAATTGTACCAGACCATGTTGGCGACGCCGGCCGCCTCGACGGCCTCGACCATCTTTTCAGCCTCGGCAGCGTTGCGGCCGAGCGGCTTCTCGCACATCACCATCTTGCCGGCCTGCGCCGCCGCGATGGCGATCTCGGCATGGGTATCATTGGGGCTGGCGATATCGATCAGGTCGATATCGTCGCGCTCGACCAGCCTGCGCCAGTCGCTCTCGGAGCTCTCATAGCCCCAGTTCCCGGCGAAATCGGCCGCGCCCTTGGCGTTGCGCGTGGCGATCGCCTTCAGCACGGGCTCGTATTCGCTGTTGAAGAACTGACCGACCTGGCGGAAGGCGTTGGAGTGGGTGCGGCCCATGAAGCCGGCGCCGACCAGACCGATGTTCAGCTTTTTCTTGGTCATTTGTGAGGGTTCCTGAAGCCGTTATTCGCGCCAGCCATGGGCGTCGCGCACCTTGATCATCGCGCCCAGAACGTCGTTCCAGGTCTGCTGCGCCGTCATTACGGAATTGGGGAACATGCAGCCGTCCCAGGCGATGTGGCGCATCTTCTTGGTCAGGTTTCCCTGGTCGTCGCGCAGCCAGTAGCCGGCATGCTTGGTGACATCGAGCTTGCCGTTCGGGTCGGTGACCTGGACGTGGCGGCCGGTTTTCTCGTGGTCGCCGGAGCCGAACACGGTGCCGTCATTCTGGGCGACGTGGAAATCATAGGTCCAGGGGCGCAGCGCGTCGGCGACTTGTCTGTAGGCCGCGTCGAGGACGGAGCGGTCCTGCCAGTCATAGCCCTCGGGAAGCAAGCGATCCTGCTCGGCGTTGTAGCCCAGAGTGAACAGCATCGAATGCGCCATGTCGGCCTGGTAACCGACGACGCCCGGCATGTTAACCGCTTCGAGCAGGCGGACATTCTCGCGCCAGGACTGCATGCCGCCCCAGCAGATCTCACCCTCGGCGACGAGGAATTCGCCATGATCCTGCGCCGCCTTGCCGGCTTCGCGGAACGTCTCGGCGATGATCTTGGTGTTGCCGACGGGATCCTTGTCCCAATCGCCGACGCCGGTCGAGGAATCGATCCGTATGCCGCCGGTCGGACGGATGCCCAGCTCGCGCATCTGCTCGCCGATCGCGGCCGCCTTGCGGACCTGCGAGACGAAGCGCTTGCGCTCCTCGGCCGAGCCCATCGCCGAACCGCCGCCGGCGCCCGCCCAGATCGGCGCCACGAACGAACCAACCTTCAGGCCATAGCCCGCAATGTGGTCGACCATGCGCTTGACCTGATCCTTGTCGCTGTCGATCGACAGGTGCGGATCGGCCAGCCAGAGATCGATGCCGTCGAACTTCTGTCCATCGACTTCCGCCTTGGCGGTCAGCTCCAGCAGCGTGTCCAGCGGAATGACGGGCTCGCCGCCCTCGCCGCCCTTGCCGACGACGCCCGGCCACGCGGCGTTGTGCAGCTTCGGATAGTTGTTCGGATCCGCCATGTGCTCTTCCTCCCTATCGGACCCGCCCTCTCGGCGGCGATGGTCCACCTGCATGCGGGGGAGGAACGCGGTCGCCATGCAGGCGCATCTCTCCGCCGGCGGTCCTATCGGACTCCGTTCAGATTGCGCCACGCCGCGAGGGTCTCCTCCCCTGCGCGCCCCGACCGCTACCTCTATTGGCCGGAACGCAACGGCACTCTCTGTTATATTAGTGTAACGTGTCAAGCGGGCTTCAACGCATGGTTGGACACCTTGGGCAAGATTGAATTCCTGAGTTTTGTTGTCCGGTTTTTTCTGTCATATCGTTGATAACGATCGGCTTCTGACCGCTCCCACGCATCGGCGCGGATCCTTCGGCTCACCGCGCTTCGAAGCAGCTGCGCTTGCGGTGGGGCGGGCCAGTAATATAACAGTAAAGCGGCACGGGTCGTGGGGGCGCGGAAGAGCTGCCGTCCGGCCCGGCGGGTGGCACCAGGTTCGGATTGGCTGCCATCGGCGAATTAGGGAGAGGATCCAAGCGGGTGGCCGAAGCGGCATTACTGCAATTGCAGCTGGTCAACCTGGACCGCAAATCGCCGCTGCGCGACCAGATCTATCAGGTCGTGCGCACGCTGATCATCATCGGGCAATTGCGGCCCGGCCAGTCCGTCAACGAGGTCGAGATCGCCGAACAGCTGGGCGTATCGCGCACGCCGGTGCGCGAAGCGGTGAAGCGGCTGAGCGACGAGGGCCTGATCAACGTCTATGCCCAGACCGGCACCTTCGTTGCCGCGCTCTCGCGCGACGCGATCGAGGAAGCCTATGTGATCCGCAACGCGCTCGAGGTCGAGAGCGTGCGGAGGGCGGCGGCGAAGATCAGTCCGTTCCATCTCGAGGAGCTGGAAGACATTGTCGGCCAGCACCAGACCGCGATCGGGCGCAAGCGCTACACCGACGCCATCCGGCTCGATGACCAGTTCCACCGCTATATCGCGGAGATCAACAATCTCTCGATGCTGTGGCGCGCCGTCGATATCTCGAAGGCGCAGATGGACCGCGGACGCTATCTGGCGCTGCCGAAGCCGGGCTTGGGCGAGACGACGATTGCCCAGCACCAGGCAATCCTGACGGCGCTCGCCGCGCGCGATGCACAGCAGGCCATGGAGGCGATGCGGGTGCATCTCGACACCTCGCTGCGCAACACGCTGAGCCTGCTCGGCGACATGCTGGATCCGCCGGAAGGCTAGCGCGCACGAACGAAGCGGACGCGGGGCTCCCCCATCGGAAGAGCCCCTTCGCCTTAGAGCACCACGACCTTCGAGCCGTCGGGAACCCGGCCATAGAGGTCGATCACGTCCTGGTTCATCATCCGGATGCAGCCCGAAGAGACGGCCTCGCCGATCGACCAGGGTTGGTTGGTGCCGTGGATGCGATAGAGCGTGTCCTTCCCGCCCTGGAACAGATAGAGCGCGCGGGCGCCGAGCGGATTTTCCGGCCCGCCTTCCATGCCGCCTGCCCATTGCTGGTTGATCTCCGGCGAACGGGCGATCATGTCCTGCGTCGGGGTCCAGCGGGGCCACTGGCGCTTGTACTGGACATTGGCGGTGCCGGAGAACTCCAGCCCTGCCTTGCCGACGCCGACGCCATAGCGCATCGCCTTGCCGCCTTCCTGGACCAGGTAGAGATAGCGGTCATGCGGGTCGACGATGATGGTGCCCGGCGGCTGGTCGGTCGAATAGTCGACCTGCGTGCGGATGTTGCGCTGCTTCAACTTGTCGAGCGGGACGGCCGGAACCGGGAATTTCTCCGTCTCGATCGCCGCGTAATGGCGCGCCACCTGCGGATCGACCGCGGGCGTCAGCGGGGCGGAGAAATCGCGTCCGGTCGAGGCGCAGGCGGCGAGCGCCAGCGGCAGCAGGACGGCGAACGTCATCCGCCGTAAGAGGGGGGGAAGGCTTAAGGACATGCTTGGGGGGTTCCGTAGTGGTCACGAAGAAGAGGGGATGGGAGGGGCGGGATCAGTTGGCAGCCTGCCGCCGGCGCGCTTCGGCGACCGCTTCCTTGAAGCCGTCATAGTCGAGCGTCGAGGCCCGGAAGGGGCCGATCAGATAGGTCGGCGTGCCGCTCATGCCGAGACCGTCGGCCTGGGCGAGGTTGCGCTGCATCAGCGCCGAGATCTTCGATCCATGCGCGGTCAAATCCGCCTGCAGCCGCTTCATGTCGACGCCGGAAGCCTGAATCGCCTCCAGCATCGTGTCGCCGGTGACGCCCCGGCCTGAAATGCCCATCAGCGCGTGATGCGCCGTCTCGTACTTGCCCTGGTAGTTGGCCGCCAGCGCGAACTGCGCGCCCTGAACGGAGGATTCGGTCAGGATCGGCCAGTCCTTGTAGACCAGGCGGATCTTGCCATCCTCCTTGACGACGCGCGCCAGGTCGGCCGCCGACGTCTTGCAGTAGGGGCAGTTGTAATCGAAGAAGGCTACGATGGTGACGTCGCCCTTGGGGTTACCGCCGGTCGGCGCCTCGGGATCGTTCAAGACCGCGTTGACATCGACGCCCTTGGCGATGGCCGGCATGCCGTCAAGAACGAGCGCCGAGGAGGCAAGAAGGCTCGCGGCGGTTCCGAGGAAAAAGCGGCGGTTCATGAAGGGCTCCATTCTGGAAAACTGCTGTCCTTGGGCGCTTGGCTGCCGGGAGAGACGGCGCGCTCAAGCCGCTGGGCAAAGTCGTTGGCGGCGATCGCCCCGATCATGCGGGATCCGGCCAGTTCCGAGCCGGTGGCGCTGAGCAGGAACATCGTCGGCGGCCCGACGACGCCGAAGCGCTGCATGAGCTGGCGGCTGTCTTCGCTGTTCCGGGTCACATCGGCCTTGATGAAAGTGACGCCGGAAAGCGGGGCTGCAAGACCGGGCTCCGCCAGAACGCGGTCGTTCGATTTGCAGACGGTGCACCAGTCTGCGGTAAACGAGACGAGAATGGGGCGCCCCTCGGCCCTAGCCGCCGACAAGGCCTGATCCAGCGCCGCTTCCGAGCGAACGGTCAGCGCCTGTGGCACAACGGCCACAACAGGCCCCGCCCCGGCGAGGAAAGCGAGCGGGCGCAGCGGATCCGTGCCGCCGCCGGCAAAGCCGACGATCATCGTCGCGCCATAGATGGCAAGCGCCAGCCCGGCGGACTTCTCCAGCCGACGGATCCAGCCTGTCGCAGCCGTCAGGCCGTCAAAGGCACCGAGGAACACGGCGGCGCCCAGCGCCCCGGCGCCCCAGACCGGCAGCGCAAATTCTTCCGGCAGCGCCCGCAGCAGCAGGGCGGCGGCGAGCCCGAGAAAGAAGATTCCGAAGGCCTGCTTGACCCGCACCAGCCAGGGGCCGGATTTCGGAAGCACCCGGCTGCCGAAGGTGCCGAAGACGATCAGCGGCAATCCCATGCCAAGGCCGAGCGCGAACAGCGCGGCCGCGCCGCGCAGGCCGTCGCCCGTCTGCGCCACATAGAGAAGGGCAGCCGCCAGCGGCGGCGTCACACAGGGCCCGACGATCAGGGCAGAGCCGAAGCCGAGACCGGCGGCGCCCGCGACCGATCCGGCCCGCGCCCCGGTACGCCCGGCGATCCATCCGGCCCAGCGCGCCGGCACCTGCAGCTCGAACAGACCGAACATCGACAGAGCGAGCGCAACGAACACCGCCGCCATCAGGCCGAGCGCCCAAGGGGCTTGCAGCACCACCTGCAGGTTCTGACCGGACCAGGCGGCGGCGAGGCCGAGGACGGCATAGGCCAACGCCATGGCGCCGACATAGGCGCTCGAAAGCACGAAGCCGCGCCGGGCGGATAGCTGTTCGCCGGCCCGCGCCAGCATGCCGGACAGGATCGGGATCATCGGGAAGACGCATGGCGTCAGCGACAGGAGCAGGCCAAATCCGAGGAAGCTCACCAGCGTCAGCGCCAGGCTGCCGGCCATCAGCGAGCTTGCCGGCGGCGTTTCTAGGCCAGTCTCGGGCGGAGCGGCAGGCGCGACGGCAGCGGCCGACGCGGTTTGCGTACCAAAGCCAAGCCCCGTCTCGACATCCGTCAGCGCCAGTGTCGCGAGATCGACCGCCTTGGTGACCGGCGGATAGCAGATGCTGTCCTCGGCGCAGCCCTGATAGGTGACCCGCACTTGCCCGCTCGGCAGGGAGGCAGCCTCAAGGGGGATGGAGACGCGATCGCGATAGATCTCGCTCGGGCCGAAATTCGGGTCATCCTTGGTTTCGCCGGGCGGCGCGGTGATGGCGATCGGCTTGTCGCCACCGGCGATCGAGATCCTGTCGCGATAGAGATAGTACCCGGCCTCGATCTGCCATTCGAGCCGCAGCGGCCCGCCGGCATCGCGATGCGCGGCAAGACGAAACGCGGCATCCGCCGGCAAGGGCGTCTGCGCCCTCGCAACGGTGCCCAGCAGCGTGACGAAAACGCCAAGCGCCAGGATCATGCGATAGAGGAAGAACTTGCCCGACATTGCGACTCCGTGCGGGATGGAGGCGCACCATCGGATGAGCACCTTAAGCCAGCCTTAAGTCTCGCGGAGAATAGAGAGCGAAAGCAGAGGATCCCCGCATGCGCGTTCTCGTCGTCGAAGACGATCCAGTCCTGTCGGACGGCCTGAAGGTCGGCCTGGCGCTCGGCCTCGTCACGGTCGATTGCGTGGCGAGCTGCGCCGATGCGCGCGCGGCGCTCGCCACCGCGCAGTTCGACGCCGTCGTGCTCGACCTCATGCTGCCGGACGGTTCCGGCCTCGACGTGCTGCGGGACATGCGCCGGGCGGGCGATGATACGCCTGTGCTCCTGCTCACGGCGCAGGACGAGACCCCCGACCGCATCCGGGGTCTAGACAGCGGCGCCGACGACTATATCGGCAAGCCCTTCGATCTCGACGAATTGGCCGCGCGGGTTCGTGCAGCGGCACGGCGGCATGCCGGACGCGCCGCGCCTTTGATGCAAACCGGCTCGATCTCGCTCGATCCCTCGACGCTCTCCGTCACGGTCGCCGGCGAGCCGATTTCCCTGTCCCGGCGCGAATTCTCGGTGCTGGCGGCGCTGATGGAGCGGCCGGGCACGATCCGCTCGCGGGGCGAGATCGAGGAACGGCTCTATGGCTGGCAGGAGGAAGTCGACAGCAACGCGGTCGAGGTCCACATCCACAATCTGCGCAACAAGATCGGCCGCACCGCGATCGAGACCGTGCGCGGGCTCGGCTATCGCATGGGGTCGACGCCATGACCTCGCTGCGGCGCCGGCTGTTCTTCATCCTGGTGGCGGCGACCGGCCTGATCTGGCTGAGCGCCGGCGCCTGGATCTATATCGGCAGCCGCTCGGAACTCGAGCATGTGCTCGACACCCGGCTCCAGGAAGCGGCGAAGATGGTGCATTCGCTCGTCGACGCCCACACCATGCCGGCCTCGGCCGATGCCCTGAATGCCGCGCTGCCGGCGGAAGTACCCGGCTATGAGCGCCAGCTCTCCTGCCAGATCTGGTCGCTGGACGGCCAACTGGTCGCCCGATCGAGCGGCGCGCCCGCCGCCCGGCTCGCCGAGAACGTCGATGGCTATTCGGACCGGATCGTCGATGGCGAACCCTGGCGGGTCTACACGATCCAGGACCCGGTCAAGCGCGTGCGCGTCATGGTCGGCGACCGCATCGGCCTGCGCCACAAGCTGGTCAACGATTTGATCGTCGGCCTGCTGGCGCCGGCGCTGCTGGTGCTACCGCTGTTCGGGCTTCTGACCTGGGCGAGCCTCGGGCGCGGCCTGCGGCCGCTTCGCAGCATGGCGACGGAACTGCAGGGTCGGGATGCCGAGGACATGCGGCCTCTCGACGCGAGCCGGCTGCCCGCCGAGGTGCAGCCGCTCGCCCACGCGCTCAACGCGCTGTTCGACAAGGTCGAAGCGGCCCGCCGGCATGAGCGCGAGATCACGGCCTTCGCAGCGCATGAACTGCGCACGCCGCTCGCCGGGCTCAAGACGCAGGCCCAGGTGGCGCGGGCCGCCGCCGATCCGGCGGTGCGGGATCGCGCCCTGTCGCAGATCCTCGTCTCCGTCGACCGGACGACCCGGCTCGTCCGCCAGCTGCTGGTGCTGACCCGGCTGGAAGCCGAGGCCGCTCCCCCGCGTGAGGGTGCCCACAAGGCCAGCGACCTGCTGGCGGAAATCGTCTCGACCGCGCCACCGCTCGCCGCCAATGTCCAGGTCGAGATCGATCCGGCGCTGGCGAGGCTGGCCTTGCCCGGCGCGCGCGACACCTGGATGCTGGCCCTGCGCAACGTGCATGAGAACGCCATCCACCACATGCCGGAGGGCGGCCTCGTCCGCTGGTGCGCGACACCGGACGGGCGGGGCGTGATGGCCGTCGACCAGGGCCCGGGCATTCCCGAGGAGGAACTGGCCCTGGTGACCCAGCGCTTCTATCGCGGCCGCCACAAGAGCACGTCGGGAACCGGCCTCGGCCTCACCATCGTCGCCATCGCCGCGCGCCGGCTCGGCGTCGAACTGGTGCTGAGCAACCGGCAGGACCGGAGCGGCCTGCAGGCCGCCTTCGTCCTGCCGCGCGCGTGAGACGGGCCACAGCAGGGAACCATCGCGGCAAAACGGACCCGGCGCCCTTGATCTTCGGCGCCGGGCTTTGCATGGAAGCATCGGCGAGGCACGAGCGGCAGCGATGTTCACCCTTCTGAAATCCGAAACCTTCCGGCAGGAAATCAAGAAGAGCCGCTTGCTCGCGGTGGCGGGCCCCGTATCCGACGAGGCGGACGCGAAGGCGTTCATCGCGGCGAATTCCGACCCGGCGGCGAACCATAATTGCTGGGCCTGGAAGATCGGGCAGCAGTACCGCTTCAGCGACGATGGCGAACCGAGCAGCACGGCCGGCAAGCCGATCCTGCAGGCGATCGAGGGGCAGTCTCTCGACGGCGTCGCCGTCGTGGTGACGCGCTGGTTCGGCGGCATCCTGCTCGGCGGGGGCGGATTGATCCGCGCCTATGGCGGGACGGCGGCGGCGTGCCTGCGCGCGGCGGAGAAGCAGCCGCTGGTCGTGACGCAGGAAGCGACGATCCTGTGCGGCTTCGGCGACCTGGCGCTGCTGCAGGCCCGGCTGGCGGCATGGCCCACCACCCGCGTGACGTCGCAGAGCTTCACCGATACGGGCGGCGAACTCGTTGTCGCCATCCAGCAGGACGATGTCGAGGCCGTGCGGCAGCTGGTCGCCGACCTCACCAGCGGCCGTGCCGCGATGCGTCTCGCCGACTAGATCGGACGCTCTTCCGTCAGCGCGCGGAAAGCTTCATACCCCTGCCGTTCAGGGATGCAGCACGACCTGACGTAAACTTCAGCAACGAACGCACGCTAGGATCTGCTCTCATCGGCCTTCTTGAGCGTAATGTATTGGTGGCGGTCTTGCGGCATCCTCCCCCGCGACGGCCCAAACATTTACGCAAAAGGAGACTGACGATGACTTCCCTTCGCATGACCCACGAACCCATCGCCTTCGCCAACCCGAACGCCGGCTCGGCAATCCAGACGGCGGCGGAAGCCGCCCGGGCGATCCACGATATCGGCTATGACAACCTTCATCTCGATATCGACACGGTGAACGCAACCTGCTGGTGCTACATGGAGCCGGTGGGCAAGCCTTCCTACACGCATGAGCTGATGGGCGACATCAGCCGTATGCAGAAGGCGATCACCCAGACCTTCTCCAACCTCGCCGGCCCGGAAGCGGCCCCCTTCGGCTGGTTCGTCATGGCCTCGGGTGTGCCGGGCATCTACAATCTGGGCGGCGATCTCGGCCATTTCGCCCAGCGCATCCGCAGCCGCGACCTGAAGGCGATGCGCCATTATGGCCATGTCGCCGTCGAAGCCATCCACCGCAACGCCGTGGCGTTCGACGCCCCGGTGGTGACGATGGCTCTGGTCCAGGGCGACGCGCTGGGCGGCGGTTTCGAGCATGCCCTTTCCTTCGACCTGATCGTGGCCGAACGCAGCGCCAAGATGGGCCTGCCGGAAATCCTGTTCAACATGTTCCCCGGCATGGGCGCCTACAGCTTCCTGTCGCGGCGCATGTCGCGGGACAAGGCGGAAGCGCTGATCCTGTCGGGCCGCATCCACACCGCCGAGGAACTGTATGAGATGGGCGTGGTGGATGTGCTCGCCGAGGACGGCCAGGGCCAGGCCGCGGTGCTCGACTACATCGCGCGCCACAACCGCAAGCACAACGCCCATCACGCCCTGTACCGGGCCCGTCGGCGCGTCAATCCCGTCACGCTCTCCGAGCTGATCGACGTGGTCGACATCTGGGCGGAAGCGGCGCTGAACCTGACCGAGGCCGACCTGCGCAAGATGGATCGGCTCTGCTCGGCCCAGAACCGCCGTCTCGCAAGCCTGCAGCCAGACATGCCCGTTCTCGTGGCTGCCGAATAAGGCCCGATTGGCGATGCGCCCGCGGGCGCATCGCCAGCCGCCCATCGGCTATCCCAGACCCGCCTCGCGCGCCGAATAGGCGCGCATGGCCTTTTGCGTGCGCCTGAGTTCGGCCTTGGCCTGCCGGGTGAACTCCGCCGCGCCCGCCCGCAATTCGTCGCCGCGCAGGTTGCGCCAGGGCGCACAGATGGCGCCGAGCGCCAACGCTCCCATATTGGCCGAACTGCTCTGCAGCGCATGATCGTCGCTGCGGAACGCTTCGAGATCGCCCCGGCTGGCGCTCTTGATCAGCCTTTCCAGCATGATCTCGGCATCCGCCAGATAATCCTCCATCAACTCGACCACGAATTCCGCATTGCCGAGCCGCTGCAGGCGCTCGACAGCCCGATCGTCGAGGCTGGGCAGGACGGCGTTGCGAACCAGGGTAAGCCGGGGTTCGGAACGCGCGGACTTGTCCGGCTCGTCACTCGTGATCCGGTCAATGGCGGCCAGCAGCGCCGAGGGCTCGACCGGCTTGATCAGGCAGTCATCCATGCCGGCATCGCGCCAGCGGCTGTCGTTCATCGCGGTCGCATCGGCGGTCAGGCCGACAATGGGCAACCGCCGGTCGCCGGTCGCCATGACCCGGTAGAGCTTGGTCGCTTCCAGCCCGTCCGTGTCGGGCATGTTGAAGTCCATCAGCACGATGTCGATCTGATCCGCTTTTTCCTCCAGCAGGTCGAGCGCCTGGTCGCCGGTCTCGGCCAGCAGGACGGAGTGACCGGCCGCCTCGAGGATGCGCGAGAAGACGCGCTGGTTGATGCGGTTGTCGTCCGCCAGAAGAATGCGGCGCGGACGGCTCGGCCGGATCGGGCGCGGCGTCGCGGCGACGACTTCCGCCGGCGCCGGCGCGTTCAGCCGGCTGGCGACCGTCAGCGCGCGGCGCAGTTCCGTCGGCGTCGGACGCTCCGACAGCAGGCTCGAGCAACGCTGCCGGGTCGCCAGCGGCGGCAGTCCCGGCGGCACCCAGGGCTGGATCAGCACGCCCTTCGAGGACCCCATCGCGCCGGTATAGGGCAAGGGCAGATTCTTGCTGTCCGGCTCGAACAGCAGCCGGATGGCGTTGGACGCTTCGGGCGGAAACATCCTTGCCGGACCTTGGCGCGGATCGGCGAGGATCGGGGTCACGCCAAGCGCGGAAAGTGTGCCGATCAGGTCGCTGAGGGGCGTCGCGTCGCGGCAGACCAGCACCACGCCGCGCTCGCGCCACGGCTCCTCCGCCGAGAGCCCCTCGTCCACCGGCGTCGCCACGACGATGTCGAAGCGGAAGGTGCTCCCCTCGCCCAGGGCGCTTTCGACCGAGATCGACCCGCCCAGCAATTCCACCAGCCGCCGTGCGATCGCCAGGCCGAGGCCTGTGCCGCCGAACCGGTTCATGATGCTGGCATTGGCCTGGGTGAAATCCTCGAAGATCCGATCCTGGTCCTTCGGCGCGATGCCGATGCCGGTATCGGTGACCTCCATGATCAGCCGGAAACGGCCATCTTCCTCAGGCTGGCCGTCGACCGCGATCGTCACGCCGCCCTCGCGGGTGAACTTCACGGCGTTGCCGACCAGATTGACCAGGATCTCGTGCAAATGCTGGCGGCTGCCGAACAGCCGCAGCGGCGTACGCGGCGTGACGTAGATGTCGAAGGTCAGGTCGCGTTCGCGCACCTGGGCCTCGACAAGCCGGCGCGCATCGACCAGCAGCGCGATCAGGTCGATCTCGCCATTCGATACCGGCATGCGGCCGGCCTCGATGCGCGACAGGTCGAGCAGGCTGTTGATCAGCGACTGCAGCGAGCGGCTCGCGACATCGACGGTCTCGACCATGTCGCGCTGCTCGGCGACGAGCGGGCTGGCCCGCAGCAGCCCCGTCATGCCGACAATGGCGGTGAGCGGGGTGCGCAGTTCATGGCTGACGCTGGCCAGGAACAGGCTTTTCGCCTGGCTCGCCTCCTCGGCCGCCTGGGTCGCCTGCGACAGCTTGCGGATCAGCGTGCCGGCATAGGCCGGCAGGATGACCAGCCCGGCCAGCAGGCCGGCCGAAAGATGCCAGCGCTGCGCCCAGAACGGGGTGGTTAGAACCACGACGCCGAAACAAAGGGTCGCAACAGGGATGGCGGTCGCGAGCGCGGACAGGCCGAAGCGGAAGCCATTGCCGAAGATGACCCAGAGATAGATCGGAAAGAACAGCGCCGCGACTTCTCCGCCCAGATGCAGCTGCCAGGAGAGGAAGCCGCAATCCATCACCAGCGCGAAGAAGCGCCGCGCGCGCGACACGCCGGGATAAAGCAGGATGTGGCACAGCACGCCCAAGGCGAGCGGGATGTAGAGCGCCATGACATCGAGCGCATAGCCGATGTCGTCGCTGCTGCGATTCACCAGCAGGACGATGACGATGATGGTAGCGAAGACGAGCCGGTTGTAGCTCATCTCATGTTCGCTGTCGGGCCGGTCCCGCAGCCGCGCAGCCATCCAGCGAAGGGGTGCGGTGAGCGCCTGAACGAGTCTATCCGGCGCGCGCATGCTCATTCTCCGTCGCCCCGTGCGAGGGTTCGGAGCCCGCCTGGCCATGCTGCATCACCCAGGCGACGAAAGCATCGGCCGGAATCGGTCCGCTGAAATGGTATCCCTGTACTTCGTCGCATCCCTCGAGCCGCAAAAGCTGCAACTGAGGTTCGGTCTCCACGCCTTCGGCGAGCACCTGCAGATGCAGGATATGCCCGAGATCGATGATGGTCCGCACGATGGCGAGCGCGCTCGGATCGCTGCCCAGATCCTGGACGAAGGACCGGTCGATCTTCAGCCGGTGCAGCGGAAAGCTGCGCAGATAGCTCAGCGACGAATAGCCCGTGCCGAAATCATCGACGGAGAGCGTGACGCCGAGCGACCGCAGCACATGCATCTGCTTGACGATATGCTCGTCATGGCCGAGCAGGATGCCTTCCGTCAGCTCCAGCTCCAGCAGGGTCGGTCGCATGCCGCTTGAGCGCAGCGCATCCTTGACCAGGGTTTCCACGCCCTGGCGGCGGAACTGGATCGGCGACATGTTGACAGCGATGCGCAGATCGCCGAGCCCGTCCGCTTCCCAGACCGCCCCCTGGCGGCAGGCCTCGTTCAGCACCCACTCATTGATCGGTAGGATGAGGCCGGTTTCCTCGGCAAGACCGAGGAAGGAGCCGGGCGCCAGCAGCCCGCGCTCGGGATGCTGCCAGCGCAGCAGCGCTTCGGCGCCGACGACCTTGCCGCTGCGGAGGTCGATCTGCGGCTGGTAAAACAGGACGAATTCCCGGCGCGACAGCGCACCGCGCAGTTCCGTCTCGAGATGGGCCGTCTGGCTGGCGCGCGGCCGCATGTCAGCCGCGAAGAACCGCCAGGTGTCGCCGCCCAGCGACTTGGCCAGATACATGGCCTGATCCGAATTTTTCAGCAGTTCGTCCGGATCGGTCCCGTCCAGCGGCGCGAGGGTGACGCCGATGCTGGCGCCGATATTGAGTGCGAGCGGGCTGTCCTCCTTGCTGTTGAGCAGGTCGAGGATCGACTGGGCCAGCCGGCCGGCGTCCTCCGGCCCGTCAATGTCGGGCTGCAGGATGGCGAATTCGTCGCCGCCGAGGCGGGCGACCGTGTGCCCCTCATCCACCAGCGCGCAAAGCGCCTCCGCGACCCTCTGCAGCAGCTCGTCGCCACGGTGATGGCCATGCGCGTCATTGACCGCCTTGAAGCGGTCCAGGTCGATGAAATGCAGGGCGAAGTTCTGGTCGCCGCGCCGGCCGCGCGCGAGCTCGCGCCGCAATCGGTCGCGCAGCATCAGCCGGTTGGGCAATCCGGTCAGCGAATCGTGATTGGCGATGTGCAACAGTCGCCGCTCGGCATGGCGCTGTTCGGTGATGTCGATCGATGTCGAGAGCACACTCGCGATCTCGCCGGAACTGTCATATAGCGGCGCCTTGCTGGTCAGGTAGATGCGCGGCTCGCCGTCGGGCGCCAGCACTTCCTCCTGGCGCGGGGAGATGGCGCGCCCCGTCTTCAGCACGAGCTGGTCGAGTCGGCGGCTGATATGAGCCCGCTCCTCGCCCAAAAGCGCCTCGATCGGCTTGCCCACCAGTTCGCCCGGCGCCTTGCCGAAAAAAGCCGCCTGATGCGCGTTGACGAAGACGCAGCGGCCGTCGCGGTCCGTGGCGTTGATCATCGCCGGCACGGTATCGATAACCTGGGCCAGCGCCTCGCGGCTTTCGCGCAGCAGCCGCTCCTTGGCGTGCAGGCTGATCTCCAGCAAATCGGCCCGCTTCGAGATCAGGAGCTGCTGGGCCCGGAGCTTGAGGAGATTCTTGGCCCGGGCGAGGAATTCGACATGGTCGACCGGGCTGAGGAGAAAATCCGTCGCCCCCGCCTCCAGCGCCTCGACCCGGAACTGCTGGTCGCTATAGGCGGTGATGACGATGATCGGCACATCCCAGTTGCGCACATCGGCGCGGACGGCGGCGGTCAGCTCGGCGCCCGACATGGTCGGCATCTTGTAATCGGTGATGATCAGATCGGCGGTATTCTCCGCCAGCCATTCGAGAGCCTTTCGCGGGTTCCCGAATGTGCGGATATCCAGCTCGGTCTCCAGCTGACGCGCCAGCTTCGAATAGATGCGCTGATTGGTCGAGCTATCGTCGACGATGAGGATCTTGGGCATCAGTGCTGGCGCCATGGACACACAAAAGGCCTCTTGCGATAGCGTTGGCACGCTGAACTGGGATGACCGTATAGCATTGAAAGTTGCTTGCGAGCGGCCGGAGGGCGTCGGATCGAGCGTGATTTATGTGTTTACGCTCACCCACGGACAAGTGGTAGCGCTGGCGGGACCATCCGACCAGTTTTCATTGCTTTGCCGCCCCCGCGAACGAGCCCATGACGTGTCCGGGCCAAACCACGCCCAAAACATGTGGACAAGCCTCAGGCGGCGAGAGCGTTCCAGCCGAAAGGCGCTCTACGCTCGCCATTTGAGCGGGCACCCGCGCCGATCCCATCGCCATCGCATGAAGGAAAACCCATGACGGAGACTGCCTGGCACGCCGATCCCTTGGTGTGGGGAACCGGCCCGCGCCGGTTCGAGGTCTTTCTCGAACCCACCTGCCCCTATTCGGTTAGGGCCTTCAACAAGCTCGACCGGCTTCTTGCCGAAGCCGGCGAAGACCGGATCACCATTGCCATCCGCCTGCAGTCGCAGCCCTGGCATCTCTATTCCGGCGTGGTCATCCGCTGCATCCTGGCGGCGTCTACGCTACCGGGCGGCAAGGAAACGGCGAAGAAGGTCATGGCCGCCGTCGCCGCGCATCGCGAGGAATTCGAATTCACGCATCATGCCGGCGGGCCCAACATGGACGTCACGCCGAAGCAGATCATCGAACGGCTGGAAGCCTATAGCGGGGTCGCGCTGCAGGAGGCGTTCGCCCTCCGCACGCTGGACCGCGAGATCAAGTGGCACTGCAAATATGCCCGCCAGAACGGCATCCACGTCTCGCCGACCTTCATGATCGACGGTCTGATCCAGCCCGACCTGAGCAGCGGCGACGAGGTATCGGCCTGGGTGTCGCGCCTGGTGCCGGCCTGATCCGGAATCCCGTCCCCGGCAGCGCTGGCGCCGCCGGGGACGGTCCTGATATTGGCTAGAGAACGTCCAGCGAGAGCTCGTCGGAGAGCGCCTCTTCCTTCTGTTCGTCGGTCAGCGTGATCTCTTCGGAGACGCCGGCCTCGTCCTTCACCTCGAAGGTGTCGGGCAGTTCGTCGTTCAGCGACCAATAGGCGAGCATGGCCGCCTCGGTCCGGTTGCTGGCGATCACGTCGACGGTGATCGTCACCTGGAAATGGTCGCCTTCGAAATCCTCGAACTCCGGGTCGAGTTCGGCTTCGGTCTTATCGGACATCGTTCTTCTCCGCAGATTTCCGGTCAAGGGTGGCCCTACTTGCGCGCTGCCTCACAGCCGGTCAAGCCGCAACGCGGCCACCCGGCTCGATGCGGGGAGATCGTGAGACATCGGGCTAACGGCCTTTGCAGTCCGCCCGACCTCCGTGCTTCACTGGCAAGGATTCGAAACTCCATAGCAGGAACCACCGTCGTGACCCGTGTCGACCATAGCCCCTACCATGCGGCGCTCGAAGAACTTGGCACCGTATTCAGTCGATTGGATGACGGGAAGGTCGATGAACTCATCGAGGCCATCGCCAAGGCGAAGAGCACGGTCGTGTTCGGCGGCGGCCGCGAGCGCCTGCAGATCATGGGCTTTGCCATGCGCCTCTACCATATGGGCGTGCCGGTCGCGGTCGAGGGCGACATGACGACTCCGCCGGTCGGTCCCGACGACCTTTTCCTGCTCACGGTCGGGCCCGGAGAGATCTCGACCGCCCTGGCGCTGATCGGCGTGGCGCGCAGCGCCGGTGCGACCGTGGCCGTGATCACCGCACAGCCAGGCGGCAAGGCGCCGGCCATGGCCGACCTCGTCCTGCACCTGCCGGCCCAGACCATGGCCGACGACCAGGGCGAAGCCCGCAGCTCGATCCTGCCGATGGGCTCGCTTTATGAGGGCGCGCTGTTCGTGCTGTTCGAGGTCATGATCCTGAAGCTACGCGAGCGCCTGCAGACGACGCCGGAAGCCATGCGGGCCCGGCACACCAATCTGGAATAGACTTCTCTCCAGCGATGCCAGCCTTCCGCCCGGCGGCCAAGGGAGGCTGGCATCTCCCCCCACGCATCAATTCCGCCCAACTGGCCCTCGCCCAGGCCGCGCCGGCGCATGTCCGCCGCGCTCCTTCCCAAGGCAGCCCGACGCCTCCGTCTGACGCGCTCCACCGAGCAGCCCCCCTCGACACGCGAGGGCAACGCCCCGGCAACGAACCGTCGCGCGCATTCCAGCGCCCGACTGCGCAATTCGGCCACCTGAGCTCTTTCGCTTTGCGCATAACGCGCATAGAGTGAACTCTAGTAGTTTGCTGCGCCCTTGATCGATCCGAATTCTGCGCATAACGCGCAGCGGACCCGATCTGGCATTTGTCGAGCCACTCCACGATCCCTGACTTCTTGGGCGCATTCATCCGATGACACGCTGGCTGATCCTCGCCGATGATCTGACCGGGGCGGCCGACAGCGCCATTCCGTTTGCCAGGCGGGGATTGGACAGCGTGGTCAGTTGGAGCCCGGCCGCGGCCGGCGCGCCGCGAACGGCCATCATCTCGCACAATACCGACAGCCGGGGGCTGACTGCCGGGGCGGCGGCGGAGCGGCAGCACCATGCGCTCGCGACCCACTCCGAGCCCGGGCGCGACCTCTTCAAGAAGATCGATTCGACCCTGCGAGGCCAGCCGGCCGCCGAGATCGCCGCCACCATGGCCCATATGAAGCGGCGGTTCGGCAGGGTCTTCGGCCTGCTGGCCCCCGCCTTCCCGGCCACTGGCCGCACGACGCGCCACGGCCGCATCCTCGTCAACGGTCAGCCGCTCGAACAGGCCGAAGTCTGGCAGCGCGAGCACAGCTACGCCAATGCCGATCTCGCTGACGTCCTTGCCTCGGCCGGCCTGGCCACAGAGGTCGTGCCGCTTTCGACCATCCGCGCGAGCGAGAGCGATCTGCGCGCCGCCTTCTCGCTCCTCGCCAGCCGGGGTGATGTCGTGGCGATCTGCGATGCGGAAACCGAGGACGACCTGCGCCGGATCGCGGCGGCAAGCCTGCCGATGTCGCCGGGCGCCTTCCTGATCGGCAGCGCCGGTCTCGCGTCAGCCGTGGCGGCGCTCACGCCGTCGACCCTTGTCTCCACACCCCGCTTCGAAGCCTCGGAGCAAGGCTTCCTCATGGTGGTCGGCTCGCTGGCGCTGGCGTCGCGCCGGGGTGCTGCCAAGCTCGTCGCCAGCGGGCATGTCGCGCATGTGCCGGTCTCGCCCGAAACCCTACTGCACGATGCGTCCGAACGCGCCGCCATCGGCAAGGCGGTCGCGGCCCGGCTCGACACCGGCCAGGATGTCCTGGTCGAAATCCAGATGAATGACCGGCCCGAAATGGCGCTGGGGCCGAGCCTCGCCGAGGGGTTGGCCGACGCGCTCGCGCCTGCCGCCACCCGCATGGGAGCCTTCGCAGCGACCGGCGGCGAAACGGCGGCAGCCTTGCTTTCCCGCTTCGGCGCCCTGGGCATCCGCCTGATCGACGAGATCGAGCCCGGCGTCGCCCTCGGCCAGGCCCTCGGCGCGCTCTCCTGTCCCGTGGTCACGAAAGCCGGCGCCTTTGGCGACGACGACAGCCTCGGCCGCATCGCCCAACGCCTTCGCGATATCCGCACCCAAGGAAATCCAGCATGACGCCGACCCAGAGTTCACTGCCCACCATCGCCATCACCATGGGGGATCCCTCCGGCGTCGGGCCAGAGATCATCATGAAGGCGCTCGCGCAGGATTCGACCCGCCAGCTGTGCAACGCGCTGGTGATCGGCGATGCCGAGCGCCTGCGGCTCGCGGGCCGGCTGGCCGGGATCGACCTCGAGGTCGCCTCGCTCGACGATCCGGCGCAGGCGGATTTTGCCGCGCCGGCCGTGCAATGCATCGACCTCAAGCTGGTGCCGGCGGATCTCCCCTTCGGCAAGGTGTCTCCGGTTGCCGGCGAGGCCGCCTTCCGCTTCATCGAAAAGGCGGTTGAGATCGCCAGCGCCGGCATCGCCCAGGCGATCTGCACCGCGCCGCTCAGCAAGGAGGCGCTCCATGCGGCCGGGCACAAATATCCCGGTCATACCGAGCTGCTCGCGGAACTGACCGGCACGCCGGAAGTGTCGATGATGCTGGTCTCGCCCAAGCTGCGCGTGATCCACGTCACGACCCATATCGGGCTGATCGACGCGATCGCGAAGATCGAGCCGGGTCTTGTCGGGCGGGTCATTGCGCGAGGCCATGCGGTGCTGACGAAAGCCGGCATCGCCAACCCGAAGATCGGCGTCTGCGCCATCAATCCGCATGCAGGGGAAAACGGGCTGTTCGGCCGCGGCGAGGAGGCCGAGAAGATCACGCCCGCGGTCGAGGCCTGCCAGGCGAAGGGATGGGACGTCCGCGGCCCGCTGCCAGCCGACACCCTGTTCTTCCTGGCCGGCCGCGGCGATTACGACATGGTGGTCGCCATGTATCACGACCAGGGCCATGGCCCGATCAAGGTGCTGGGGCTGGAATCCGGCGTGAACATCACGGTCGGACTTCCCGTCATCCGCACTTCCGTCGATCACGGCACGGCGTTCGACATCGCCGGCACCGGCGTCGCCGACGAGCGCAGCCTGATCGAAGCGTTGCGCCAGGCCGTGGGACTCGCGCCGCGCCCCGTCGCCGTCTAGTCGACCATCCGGGGGAACAGCACGCCCATGCGCAGCACCGAACGCCGCTCGCGCCTTCTCGAAGCCTTGCAGCTTGGCGAAGTCGATGTCGAGGATCTGGCGCGCCGTTTCGCCGTGTCGGAATCGACCGTGCGGCGCGATCTGCAGCGCCTTGCCGCGGACAATGCCGTCCGCCGAACCTATGGCGGCGCCATCCTGCTCGGCCGGGGCCGGGAAACGACGCTCGGCGAAAGACTGGACGAGCGCGGCGCGGAAAAGCGGGCCATCGCGCAGGCGGCACTGGCATTTATCGAGGATGGCGACACCCTCCTCCTCGACGCCGGATCCACCGTCCTCGCGCTTGGTCCGCTGCTGGCCGGCCGACGGCTGCGCATCATCACCAACAACCTGGCCCTGCCGCCCTTGCTGGTCGGCGAGCCCGACATCGAAATGATCGTGCTGGGCGGCACGCTGCGCGCCAGCAGCATGGGCACGGTCGGCCCGCTGGCGATGGAGGCGCTGCGGCGGCTTACCGCCGACAAGGCGTTTCTGAGCGCGGATGGCATCGTCGCCGGCCGGGGCTTGTGCGAAGCACATCTCGACCAGGTGGCGCTCAAGAGCCGGATGATGGAGCAGGCGAGGGAAACCATCATCCTCGCCGACGCAACGAAACTCGGCCGCGCGGAACAATCGGCCTGGGCGCCGCTGCCCGCACACTGGCGCCTGATCACCGACGCGACCGCCTCCGACCACCAGCTCGCGGCGATGACCACCGCCGGGGCGGAGGTGACCCTCGCGACCGTGTGAGGATCGTGGCGGCCTACGGAGCCGTTCGGCCCTCGCATACATCGTCCCGTCATCACGGCCATTGTCTGAACGACCGGGACGACGGGACGATGCTTGAACGTTACTTGACGGTGATGGCCAGGCCGCTCAGGTCGGCGTTGACCTGCAGGCCGACCTGCTTGCCCGAAAGCTCGAGCCGGGCGCCCTTTTCATTGGTCATGACGATGACCTGCGCGCCGCGGCCGATCGCGCCGCCGCCGCCGGCTGCGCCGTAGACACCGGTCACGTCGCTGGCGCGGCGAATGTTGCGGACCGTGCCGCGGAAATTGGTCTTGGACGCGCCAAAGGCGATGCCGCCCGAAATGCCGGCGATCGAGATCGGGTAGCGGCGACCATGGAAGGTCAGCGTACCGTCGCCGCCCGAGCCGCCGACGAAGAAGGCCGCCTTGTAGACGGAGAAGCGGATCGTGCCGCTGTCGGCGTGCGCGGCGCTGGAGAGGCTGACGGCCCCGGCCGCGATGACGGCAACCGCGGCGGCGCGAATTCTGGGCGAAATCATCATGATCAAGTTCCTCAAGGTAGCCGCTTGCCCAGCGACTGGGCTCGTCAGCCTCGTCTCCGAGTGACAATGGAACAGTCTCGCCCGGGATTGGTTCCGCGCGGGGTGACCGAATTCCGATACGGTCAGGATGTCGCAAGATAAGGTTGGCCAGCAAGCGCGATTTTCCGGCTTCCCGCCCCTGGCGCCACCGCGGCGATTTCCGCCTCGCTCGCCTAGGAGGGCTGGGTGAGGCGGAGGATGCGAGAACTGCCGCCCCGCGTCTCGGTGACGACGAGGACGGAGCCGTCCGGCGCGGCCTTCACGTCGCGAACGCGGGCGCCCACCGGCACATGCTCCTCCGCGACGACGCGGTCATTGTCCATATGCAGGACGACGACCGCCTGGGCGACCAGCCCGCCGACCAGGAAGGTGCCCTGCCAATGCGGGAAGGTCTCGCCGTGGTAATAGGCCATGCCAGAGGGGGCGATGACGGGATCCCAGTAATAGACAGGCTGTTCCGTGCCGATCTCGGCTGTCTTGCCCGCGC